>DAHXOX010000008.1 GCA_027364655.1 Paludibacter sp.
ATTTCGGGGTTTGAATCGGTTATAAAAAACTCACGTAACCCTTCCCCAAAATTGGTTCGCATCCATGTATTTGAAGTAATGTATGTTAGCGTTCCTTTTGGTTTCAAAAGACTTAATCCTTTTTCATAGAACAAAGTATAAATGTCTCCGGTTTTTCGATACGTTTTAAAGTTTGCTTCTTGAAGGATATCGGAATCCTTTCCCATTTTTTGTAATTGAATGTAGGGAGGATTACCAATAATTACATCGAAACCACCCCCTGAGCCAGTCGAAGGGTCAAACACATCCATAAAAAACAAATGCCAAAGAAAGTAGGGGCGTTCTTCGGTATGTTCAAAAGCGAGCAGTTTTTTGCGGGCTTCACCTTTTTGCTCTAATAGTTTTTTGCGCTTTTCAATTTCTTTTTCGGTTTTATCCGTTTTTCGTAAAAATTCTTTATTCCGCTTTAATGTTGTTTCCAAACCAGCAATTTCGATGAGCAATTGGTTTTCAAATCCTTCTAAAGATTTATCAATGTGTTCGGTTACAATTTTGTCAATTTGTTTTCGTATTTCGGCTTTTGCCAGTTTGTCTTCGGTGGTAAAATAGGTTTGGATAAGTTGCTTAATATCATTCCTGTTTTTCGCAGAGAAACCATACACCGATTCAGGTTCACGAAACAAATCAGGCTCAATAATCCGCACTTTGGGTTCATCAAACAATGCTGCTTTACTTAGGTCAATGCCTTCAAAACTTTCGAGCAAACTGTTGCCCTGCATTATTTTGTAATCGAGGTTTGGCAAAGGGTGCGGGTTTTCTTCGTCAACCACCAAGGCCAACCAAAAACGAAGTTGTGCGATGTCAACAGCTCCTTTTTCCAAATCAACACCATAAATTGATTTTTGAATAATGTCCTTTTTTACCTGTGCCGGATTAAATTCTTTGTTGGTTTTCAGGTAAGGATAAATGAATTTCTTAGCTTCAAAAATCTCCTGTAAAATGCCAATAGGGAATGCACCTGAGCCAATGGCAGGGTCGCAAACCTTAATTTTATCCAATAGCTCATCTATAGTTTGTGCTTCAACGGTATTAAGCATTGAAGCATCATGATTCCTAATCAAACGAGTAATTTTAACCTCCCATTCATTCCCCTCCTTTGGAGGGGTGCCCGATAGGGCGGGGTGGTTAAAAAGCATTTCCATTACCTCACCCAAGTTTTTCTTAACTTCTAAATCATCAATATGAATTACCGTGATACCAAGCGATTCTAAAAACATATCTCTTTTGGCATCATATTCCTGTTTATCATCATGGCTATTCCCATCAATTTCAATAGCGACATTGCAATTAGTGCAGAAGAAATCAACGATATAATTTCCAACAATCTTTTGTCTATCAAAGTCAAAGCCTTTGAATTGCTTGTTTTTAATTTGGTTCCAAAACAAAACTTCCGATAAATTTCCAGCTTTGCGAAGTTCACGGGCTCTATCTTTCAATTTTGGATTATACGGAAGGTTGAAGTAATTATTTGAAGCTCTTTTTACCACCCCGGTCTTCGACCACCCCTCCGAAGGAGGGGAATTTACCACCCCGGTCTTCGACCACCCCTCCGAAGGAGGGGAATTTTTAAGGTATTGCACGATGCTTTCCTTGCACATGTATTGCACCACCTCTTTGGGTGTGTAAAAAGCTCCTTTTTCCCGGTTTTCTTCCAGCAGGTTTTCAAAAATATGCCCTAACATTTCGGGGTCAATACCTACTTCATGGTCATCGGGGCTGTTCTCGTCAATGGTGAAATTGTACTGTTCAAAAAATTCAAGCAACTCGCCAAAGTACTTTTCAGGAAAATCTATCGTTAAAACTTCCTCCGGTTTATCCACATCAAACAAGCCCCCATTCAGATAAGGAACACGCGAACCATTTAGTTTTCCGCTTAATTCTTTTATTTCAAAAATATCATTGGGTCTTCTTGTGTTCAGCGTATTGAAAAATAATTTTGTAAGACATTGACTGTGAAAACGGGATTTATCGGAAAAATCAGCAAAAAGTTGTTGCATAAATTGTTTCTCGCCATTCTCCCATTTTATCGTATTAGCGGAGCAACCCATCCAACCCTTTTTCTGTAAAAAATGCAGGAAAACTATCCGTCCTAAGAGTTTCTTAGCGAAATCACGTATGGGTTTTTCCTGTTTCTCAGGCTGTTCTTTTGTTGTATCCAATAAAATATTCCGATATCCATTTGCAGGATTTGCAATAAACTTCCAAAACTTTTCGTAGTGTTCTTTGTAAGTTTTAAAAAATTCCTTATTCAGCGATTCAACCGAAAAAGCATCAATAATTTCCTTTATTCCCGTATTCTGATTGTCCTTTTTATCAATAAGAATGAGCAAACGTTTTGCTGCCGTTGTGCAAGCCTCATTATCGCCTAAAAGATAAGTGTAACGTTTAGGTCTTGTTTCACCCTTTTTAAATTCCCCGGTGTCAAGGTCGAGTTCCGACCATTTGGCAATGAACGAAAAACGGTAATCGGCCTGATTTTTTGAATAGAAAAACACAAAAGCACCGTGGGTAATATTCTGGTCAATGTGCTTGATGGCGATTTCTCTCAAACCCTGTCGGTTGCGGTCAATGCGGATGCTGTCGTCCACTTCCACCTCAAAAATGGCGATTGACTTTTCATCATCCAATTTTACAATACCTGTTTGCTTGCCCGATTTTACTTTGTCGTTTTCCGAAAATGGGTTTGATGGATTGCTGAAATATTTAACTTCGCTAAAAAGCAATGAAAACAAGGGTTTCCAGTTTGCTTCAAAGTTGAAATTCTTACGCAGTATATTTTTTAATTCAGATTCTTTCATTTCAATTTATCGATTGATTGCTTATGATGAAGCAACGAGTTCATTTGAGTAATTGCCATTTTGTTAAGCTGGAACAGGCGTTCCGGTTGGGTCAATCCCTGATGAATGAGCATAGCATTAATGCTTTCCATATTGGATAAAACTACCAACTGCTCGATGGTTGCCATGTCGCGAATATTGCCCTCAGCGGTGGGTTTTTCGCTACGCCATTGCAGGGCAGTTTTTCCAAATAAAGCCATATTCAGCAAATCGGCTTCGTCAGCATAAACGAAAGAAATTTGTTTTTTTGTTAGTTCAGCGGGAATTAGATTTTCTTTAATGGCATCGGTATGGATGTGATAATTCACTTTGGCAAGAGTACGTTGAAAATTCCATTCTAATTTAAGGCGGTCACTTTCATCTGCCTTGAGCCGTTGAAACTCTGTAATCAAATATAACGTGAATTCGGGGCTAATCCATGATGCAAATTCAAAAGCAATATCACGATGAGCAAATGTGCCGCCATACCTACCCGATTTGGAAACTATACCAATGGCATTGGTCGATTCAATCCATCTTTGGGGAGTGAGGGTAAAACTGTTTGAGCCGGAATCATTTCTAAAGGCATCGAATTCGATGCGTTTAAAACCCGGATTGTTTATTTGCTCCCATAAGCCGCAAAAGTCAATGGCATTTCGGGTTCGTAACCAATTTTGAATAATGTAATTTGTTCTTTCTTTATCTCTGTATCTTGCCATATCTGTTAAAGAAATAAAATCCGCATCATTTTGTGAGTAAAGTACTATCTCAAAACTTTCTACTCTTATTGTTTTGTTCTTTGCCATATTTTATTTGCTAAAACTTTCGGTAATAATTATTTCAGGATTTAACACACTTGGTTTAATTACCTGAACCTCTTGATATATTTCTTCTTCCTCTTGCTTCAATGGATAACTTTTTAGAATTTCAATCACTCTTTCGAGAATGATAACCGGCTTTAACGGACTCTTTTTAACTACTTTTTTTAGTTTATTGATGTCACGTTGTAAATTCTGGAATCTTCCTTTCCGTATGGCTTCCTTTGCAATGATTATCAATTGGGTTTCCTGGTCGTTTGTGAAAGGCAGATTCAGCATTGCATCCAAATAAGCAATGGCACTTTTTTCATTAGGTCCCTGAGTTACATCAACCTTTTTATCTTTGGCTTTTTCATCTTCCACTTTGTCAGCGAAGACCTGTAAAGCAGATTTCACCTGTTCATGATGGTTTTCGTGCAATGGTATTCCTTTTTCTTCCTGCAATGCTTCAAATTGTCGAACCGTTTCTAAAAAAGTAAGTTCTTCCACTTCATTGTCTGGCTTAACATAGATAAACGCATCTCTCTTGTCGTCTTTTATAAAACAGATAGTGCCGTTCTTTAAAACAGTATTTTTTCTACCAACTCTTGCCCTTAAAGGCATGTTTTTGATTTGCTTGAAAAGAGTAGGATTTTTTTCTTTTATATCACGAATCATCATTAAATATGATAATTTCTCGTCCTTCTCTTCCTCCATTTGTTTGTCAAACAAACCAAAAGTTTCAAATTCTTCATCGGGTGAATAAATTTGGCTATCTTCACCCAAAGCCGCATGAAACGCCTGTAATTTCATTATTGCCTTTTTCTCCAATTCAATATCGCTATTGACCTTTGCAGTTGGATAGAAATTGAAAACGTACACCTCATTGGCCGTTGAACCAATTCGGTTTACCCTTCCTATACGCTGCATTAGTTTGGTTGAATTCCAAGGCGTATCATAATTTACAATCACATTTGACCTATGCAGATTTATTCCTTCAGCCAATACTTCAGTTGAAATTACAATGTTGTAGTCATCATTTTGTTCTGATTTAGCAATGTTAGCATCAAAGTTCTTTCTAATTGCAGGCATTTTGTCTTTTCTCGAATGACTGTCAACCGAAAGAATTCTGAAATTTACGTGCTTTGGTAATTCCTTAAATAAATAATCGGTTGTTTCCTTGCTTTCAGAGAATACTACCAATTTAGATTGTGGATTGATTTTTTTACTTAGCAAAGTATTTTTTAAATACTCAATAAACACATCCAATTTTGGGTCTTCAATTATTTTAACCCAGTCTTTATTCAGGTCTTTCAAAAGTTCATAATCATTTTTTAAGCCGGGCAGAAAGTTATATTCAAAATCATCAGGTTCGCAAATCTCAATGGTTGGGTCATCAATTGATTTTTCAATTATCAGGTTGAGTAATTCTTCCTCTTTCCCCTCACTAATCATATCCGAAACAGGCAAATTCGGAGCAATGTAAATTTTCCCATTTTCAAACATCGTTACCATTGCTTTGGTAGCCATTAAAAACCTTTCCAATGACTGTTTGAAAGCAAAGAAACTGCTATCAATACGTTTTACAAGCAATGTTTTCATGATACGGGCTAATTGTCCTGAAATCATATCTGCTTGTTTATATTTACTTTTCTTTGGTTGTTTTAAAAAACCAATTGCTCTATAACGATTATAAGTCAAGCCTTGAGTTTCATCGCTTAAAACAAAAATGGTTTTATCATATAAGGCTTCTAAATGAGGTTCAAGCTGGTAAAAAATCTTTTGAGGTTGTTTTACAATTGGAAATTTAATGCCCTGATTTATTAAGTCTTCCGAATATTGTTTGTGTGCCAGTAAATCTGTTCTGGTTCTCCGAACAATTAATGGTTCAATTACTTTTATTCTGATTTTCTCATAAATCTTTTTTACTCCGGCTTGCACTATTTTAATGTCTGGTTCTTTCTTTAATTTTCTGTAGGCATCAATCTGTGTGCGGAAGAAGTTTTGCAAATTTCCGATTTCAAGGGTCGAGTTTTTACTGTCCTGAAACAAATAAACAAGGTTTGCAATGTCCTCCGGTCTGTTATTTAACGGAGTTGCAGAAACCAGCATAATTTTCTTTTGTACAACAGTCCCATTAGGTAAAATCCGCCTTGTTGGAGTTTTGCAGATTTTCTGTAATTCGTTATACATCGAAGCGGTGTCAGACCTGAATTTATGAGCTTCATCAACAATTATTAAGTCGTATTTGGCAGGGTCAGTTACTTTATGCAAACTACCATTTGTGACAATTTTAACGTTGTCCAACCTGAATTTTTCAGTTGTTTCAGCCCAGTTTTCTTTCAACGCTGGCGGTACAATAATTAGGGTTCTCGAACGATGTGATGGGAAGCCGTTTGAATAGAAGTATTTTTTTGCGATAATGGTTGCCACAATTGTTTTGCCCAACCCAACAACATCAGCCAAGATAAACCCACTATGTTTAATCATTTTAGCATAACCATCATTTACTGCATCAATTTGATAGGAAAGTCTTTTAAATCCTTTTGGTAAATCGGTAATTGAGTTTGGATCAAATTCAATGCTTCTGCCAAAATATTCAACAAGAAATTTCAGATAAACTTCATAAGGAGTGTAAGTATCGTTTAAGTAAGTTTCTTTTTGAAGTTTTTCAATGTATTCTTCTGCAATTGGAATTGATTCTTCCCAAAGTTTATTGAATGTTTCCGTTGCAAATTCTATATCTGTATTTTCCCGTAGTTCAACATTAAATTCAAAATTTCTTGAAAGGCCGGCATCGGTCAAATTGCTTGAACCCGTAATCACTGAACCGTAACCGTGGTCATGTTTTTCTTTTTCTCTGAAAATGTAAATTTTAGCATGAATGTTCTGCTTTGGATGAACCTTTATTTTAACTTTTCCGGTTACAATGTCTGAAATGAGCTGTAGCATTCCATTTTCAACTTCTTTGTCATATTCAGCTGCTTGTATGCTCTTCTTTATTTCAAGAAAAAATTCATCTTGTGCTCTTTCTGCATTACTGTCAAAAAGTAACCCTTGTTGGCTTGCTTCATTAATCAGATTATCAATATTAATTCCAACTAAGATTCTGATTTCTTCAGTTTTTTCAACAAACTCTCGTATTCTGAAATAGCCAGAAGCTCTGAAATAGCCTACTAAAGCATCAAAGAAATGAATATCTCTGTATTTGAATATTCCCTCAATCTTACTGATTAAGGTGTTTTCTGCTTCATTCGTAAAAAATTTACTGCTCATAAAATTTTCAATGTTTCTTTTAGTCCATCTTTCAAATATTTCAAGTTACCAAGATTACTTTCTATAACGGACTGAATAAATTCAATTTCAATTTCTTTTTCTGGTCTGTCCAGAATTTCTGCAAGAATAGGAATCATCTCTTTTGTTGCAACTCTTTCATTCCTTTCTATTTTACTCAAAATAGAAGTGTCAATGTCAAGAGCCGCAGCCACTTTTCTAAGAGGTAAATCTCTTTTCTCCCTTACTCTTCTTATGTACTCTCCAAATGATTTCATTTTGACATTATTGTTTTGACAGAGTCATCAAAAATAGTAAAAATTTTAATCGAAGCACTGGTGCGTTGGGAAAATTTCAGGCTCTTTTGGCTGCGAAGCGGTTGCCCGTGTGTTAGGGCAGCCAAATGTGACTAAATGTGCGGTGGGTTTCCGTTTTCTTTTTTGTCTTTATGCAGCAAAAATTCCTTTGTCCATCTGTTGTCTGTTTTGTCTTTTTACAATGAACGATAACATCAATATAATTTCCCTCCTTTTTTGGATATGTACCACACTATGGTAACTATTTTGACCTTATAATTATGTGTGTTTATTATTATTGTTTTTATTATCAGTTGTTTACTATTTTGACTTATTTTACTTTGTGCCCCTGCTACTGCACGATTGTATCGTGTGGCAATAACTCTAAATTCCCTGCTGCCGCAGTTTTGCAACCTATGCCAAGTATCTTATTGGTTTTCTCCAAACGTTATTTCTTCTTTTGTTATAGCACGGGTCACAGACATGCACTAGCAGGAAGTCACTCCGTGAGTGAAAGATTATCTGCCTCAAAGGTCACCATTATTTTTTTATCTTCCAAACATTTCAACTGCATTTTTTTAATCTGTGCTGTTTTTTTTAGCATGTCGTTCCGTCGGATTGCATCTTTAGTCATGCTCTTTTATGGAAGGTTCTTTCTATTCACAAAGGTATCACAACCATATCACAAAGTATGATAACCCATAGATAACCCATGAATAACCCATTTTATAAATAATATGGGTTACCTATAAATTATAGATGTTTTAAGTATGAATTTACTATCTTTATGCTGACTTTGTGGAATATTTGTAGAATGAAGGTGATAAGAAGCAGCCCTGACCCTGTTTCGGGCGGCGGTTGGTGACATGATACAAATTTTCAAGGCACTTTTCAACTAAAAAAACAGACTCTAAATAGGCAATAGGGAACTGCAAGACTAAAGGTTGAAGGCGTTAAGGCTGAAGGAATCGCAATAGGGAACCGCAGAGGCAATAGGGAACTGCAGAGGGAGCCGCAAGGCAATAGTAATCTGCAAATCTGCAATTTCATTGTCAATTGTCAACTGTCAACTGTCAATTAAATAGGCAATAGGAAACTGCAAGACTAAAGGTTGAAGGCGTTAAGGCTGAAGGAATCGGAATAGGGAACCGCAGAGGCAATAGGCAATAGGGAGCCGCAAGGCAATAGTAATCTGCAAATCTGCAATTTCATTGTCCATTGTCAACTGTCAATTGTCAATTTGTGATGTGGTTTTACAATCCAAACCCTCCTCTTTTTTGTTTCACTTCTTCCTGATTGGATTGTGTTTGTTTTCTTGTTACTTGTTTGCCGGCATTGAAGTGGTAGTTGACTTCAAAGAAGACTAAATTCTTGATCAGATTTAGGCTGTTGCTCGACATCTGATAATATTGGCCTGCTTGCGTCAAATTGGTTTGTTCGTATTTCAATTCCATTTTTACAGGCGGCATAAAGAGTAACGTGATGTTCAGTTTTTGTTTCATCAACGCTTTTTGCAGGAAGACGATCAAAAGGTCGTTGTTATTCGTTGTATATCCCTGAATGGCAGCGTCTCGATACATCTGTTTTTGCAGTACCAAACCGGTGTTGATACCTAATTTCTGATTCACATACACCAACGTCGAATTCCATTTGAAATTATGTTGCGTAGTTCCTTCTCCGTTATACGAAATGTGATTGCCAAAAATATCCATCCAGTTTTGCCAGAAAAGTTTTTTCCCAAACGGAACGGTGAAGTTCAACTGAATGCCGTATTGTTCGTAATGATCGGCATTGACACTGCCCGAATAATAAAGATTTCCTTCCTGACTAATGTAATTGGCTATGTTTTTATTTTCAAAATTATAATAAGGCTCAATCGTGAAAGCGTTCATGATGTGAAACTCCAATCCGGCTGTATTGTAAATTGACGTTTTGAGCGCCGGATTTCCTACTGACCACATTAACGAGTCCATGGCAGTTTTGAAAGGTGATAACTGATCAATGCCCGGGTAGTTGACTGTGGCATGGAATTTGGCAATCACATTAAATTTCTGACTCGGTATGAATTGAATGTTGGCATAAGGCAGGAAGGCTGCTTGCGTACTTTGCGATCCCTGATAGCGTTGCGAGTAAATTTCGACAATGCCGCCTGCTTTCAATCGCCATTCTTTTGCCGGTTGATAGTTGGCGTACAGCGAGAACCGATTGTGTATCTCTTTGTATGTAAATGTGCTGCCACTTTGTTGGCTGACGCTGTTTTGCCCCACAAATCCATACCCCAGATCGGTTGAGAACGTTGGAGCAAACTGGTAGGAATAGGTACCGTTAAAGCGTATATAATCGGTTGACTTATTAATATGACTGTTACTAAAAAATTGATCTTGTGCAAAGTAATCGTTGCTGACATTGCCATTATGGCTATAGCGCAAATCGCTCGTCACGCTGTTTTTGTCATTATATTTTGCATTATAGGTGATGGTAGTTTGCCATTGGTTGGTATTGCTTTGACTTTGCGTGGTCGATGAACTCTGACTGATAGGCGTTCCATTCAACGAGTTGATCATCGTGTAATCAAACAGGTTGTTTTGCTGATTTCCGTAGTAATTCACTTCAGCCGACAAGGTCTGACCTTTTGCAAGGGTATAGTCACTTCCCAGGCTGATGCCGCTGCTTCTTGGACGTATCGTGCCATTCGGATTTTTATAATCGAAGGGTGGGGTAGTCGAAACCACTTGCCCATAGCTTTTTGTGTAAGCAACCGGAATTTTCAGATTTCCGCCGAATCCCCAGCCTGAAACGTACACATCAAACTTTTTATACGTGTAAGTAAGATTCATGTTGCCATAGTCCTGGACAAAAGGATATTTTCCGTTGCTATTTACCACGTCGAAAAAGGCAGTGTTACCAACGAAGAAATCAATGCCGGAATAATCCTTTTTCAACACGATGTTGATCACGGCGCTATAACCGTCGGTGGCATATTTTCCCACCGGATCTTTAATGACTTCGATGCGTTCGATACGTTCGGGGGCAAGGTTTTTTGCCATGGTTTGATCTTTCTCAACGCCATCTACTAATATAAGGACATTGGTTTTGCCGTCAACGCTGATTGATTTATCATATCGGTTGAAATTCACGCCATTGAGTTTTCCCAACAATTCCGACGAAGTGGATGTGCCGGCGCGCAACTCTTTGGTAATGGTAAACACGTCGCGATCTATCTTGTTTTGACGTGCATTTCCTTTCACGGATATTTCCTTCAACTCTTTTGCGTCTTCATCCATAAATACCGTTCCCATGTCGCGATCCTTGAAAGTTACTTCATAGCTTTTGTAACCCATGAAGCGAATGCGAATCTTTGTTGTTTTTTGTGGCGGAGTGATTTCAAAGTAACCTTTCGAGTCGGTAATACACCCAAGAAGCAAACTATCTTTTGCCGAAAGCAATTCCACTGTGGCAAATTCTATCGGTTGTTTCGTTTGCCTGTCTTTTACAGTTGCCGAAATATCGGCTGCGTTTTTTGCTGCAAAAAGGAACATGCAGCTCGATAATAACGCAAATATGGATAAAAATAATCGTTTCTTCATGCCGGTCTTATGTGAAAATTAAAAATGAATGTATCTGTTAGACGTAATCAAAAGTGCGTTTGGATGAATCTCTGTTTAATTTTTTCTGAAGGTAAAACGTATCTGCTGAAAAAGAATGCGATCCATACGCTGTTTCCTTGAGATAAATTATCTTAGTGTATCATTGCATTAATACACTGCAAAAATACAACAGGCAATTGGAACAAAAAATAGTAAAATGATATTTTAGTGTAATTTAATCAATAGAATATGTTCCTATATTCATACATACCTATCTTTTTCTTTCTGATTTTGACAATTCGATGTAAATTGCACTATATTTGTCGATAAATGATTTTATTTTACAGTAAAAGTCTCCTATATATTATGATAATCGTCATTTCGAGCTTTTGAGTCGGATTAAAAACATCAACCAACTTAATTTATTTTTTTTATGAAAACATCTTTATGCTCGCTATTTTTTCTCTCCGTTGCCTTCTTTTCTGTCAATGCACAGACTTTCGTTCCCAATGGAGGATTTGAAAACTGGACAACAAATTCATACATGTTGCCAACGAACTATGTGACTTCTTCGAACATTCAGTCATTTATAAGCTCCAATGTTGAAAATGTAATACAGACTACCTCTGCATACCATGGAACGTATGCCATTCAACTGACTACTGTGGCTCCTGTAACTCCGGCAATTGACACAACCGGTGGTTTTTTCTCAAATGCAACCAATACAGATACCGGCGATCCTACCACATGGACGGGCGGCATTCCATACAATCAGACACCGACCGGTATTCGGGGATACTACACGTATAATGTCGATCATGCAGACTCAGCATTGATAGGGGTTGTGTTTAAGAAAAATGGCGTCAGCTTTGCTCACTATTTTTATGCAGTGGGAGGCATCCATTCCGCTTATACTCCTTTTGCCTTTACTTTTACGCCCGCACTTACCCAGACTCCCGATAGTATTATCTTTGTGGCAACATCGAGTAATTTATTGGTTTTTAGCGGGCTACCCGGAAGTACAGTCAAGTTTGATAGCATCTCTTTTACAGGAGCTGTAAGTCAGCCTGCTTTGATGAATGGTGATTTTGAATCGTGGACAAGTTACAACACACCTCCTTCTCTCAATAACTGGAATAGTGGCGGTGATTATAAAGCAGTTACTCAAACGACTGATGCCTATTCAGGTACTTATGCCGTTGAATTAAAGACGCTTGCCGGCACACAAAATAAGGGTGGAGCCTTTCAATTGAATATTGGAAATTTACAAGATGGACAGTGGAATAATACGACAGGCACTTTTGCCGGCGGTTTTCCTTACAACTTACCAAGTGGTGTTTTGACTTTCTATTATAAATATGCACCTGCAAACCCGAAAGATTCAGCCAATATCAATATAAGTCTCAAAAAGAATGGCGTAAATGTTGGTGGAGCCGGTATGAATTTGAAAGAAGCTTCGAGCTATACGTATGTGGAAATGCCATTTAGTGGCAACCAAATTCCTGATTCAGCAATGATTAGCATAGGTAGTTCCTATTGGCAAGGGCAAACATGGGCCGATACCGCAAAAAGTTATGTAGGCGCTGTGTTGAAAATTGACCAAGTAGCTATCAAAACATCTTCGACAGGCATAACGAAAAACAGTGCCGATACCAATATCACGTTCTATCCCAACCCGATGAAGGAAACCGGCGTGTTTACTATTTCTGCTCAAATAGAATTTACCGGCATGAACCTTCGCATTTACAACGTAGCCGGTGTCGCCGTGAAAATACTTCCCGTTAATGCCAACACTATTTATTTAAACAAAGGCGATCTCTTGCCGGGCATCTATTATTACGAATTCTCACAGGACAATAGCGTGTTGAAAAAAGGGAAGATAATTGTAGAATAATGTTGATGGTTTCAGCAACGTCTTCATTTGGAATGAAGGCGTTGCTGTTTTACCAAAAGTCTCTCTATGTAAAGAAGCTATCTTTTGTATTTACACGATAAACGTGGTGATGTCATCGCTCCACGAACGAGAAGGGTCGCTCCCTACAGCGGCAACCTGAAACGTTAACTCATCACCACTGGTGAGGTTTTCGATGATCCGTTTACGCTTTTTGCTCGTTTCTTTTAACCAAATGCTGGTTGGGGTAACCGGCGATTTGGTGTAGACGATTTCATAATAATCGGCATTGAGCCCCGTATTCCAACTGATCTCAACACTTCCTTTGTTGACACACATCTGGATATTCAACCCGGTTACTTTATCCAACGGACCTATAAAGGCAGGTTTCTTGTTGATGTCGAACCCACTGGACAACATCATCACTTCGTCTCCATTACTTGTTCGTTGCACATAATCGGCCAAATCTTTCAATAATATCTCTAAAGCAGCCCGAAGGTTGTTCTTTGCAACGGTATCGGCCTTGGTGCCGTTTTGTGCTTTGGTTAAAGAGATGTTATAATCTGCAATAGCACTTGAAACTTTTGTCAGAGGAGGCTCCGGATTCGGGAAATTTGCATTTCCAGTCATTTTGTACACGATAAAATCACCCTTGTCACTGATTCCTAAATCAGTATATTTCCCGGATGAATAGTTAGTTAATACTCTTGTTTTTGCCATAAAGTTGAATTTTAGTAGTTAGTATATAAAGCAATAAAGACAGTTTATATTTTATTGATAGAGTGCATGTTGTAATGTCAGTGTTTTGTTTTTATCAAAAAAATGGCTTCATTATTGTACAAAGACGGAACAACTTTGTACAAAGACAGAGCAACTTTCACCAAAGATGGAATAACTCTCTCCAAAGTTGGAGCAACGTTGACAAAATTTTCATCCCTGTTTTCTCTGATTGAAGCCTCTTGAAAACTTGAAAAGAAGCGGAAATCGCTTCTCGGTATTTTTTTTCATTTCCATATAAGTATGTCGATAACACAAATGATTGAAGCTATATCCTGTGAATGTGAATAACTTGGGAATTTTCCCTATAAATCGATTTTTTACTATTATGGAAGCAGCACTTAAAAAACTCATCATGGCTCATCCACATTTTGCAACTTGCTATAATGTGGATAAAACACAGTATGTCGAGTTAAAAGTTGCTGGAGAGCTTCTGATTTGCTTTTCGGAAATTACAAATGGCACGTTGGGATTGTTTGACATGCACCAAAAGGATATTTCTTCCTTGAGGCCATCCATGGGGGATGAGCATGCAACTGCCCATCTTTTCAGATTGAAAAACGGAACCATCCCTCTCTTGAAGAACATTGTGCACGATGATGTACCGTTTGTGATAGATACCATACAAAAATCTTTCACCTTTTTAAGCAAGGCATCGACTAAAGAAAAAAAACAGTTCAAACTTATCCTCGATTTTTGCTGTAATGTTTCGAAGGGTGTACGTCAGCGATTTATTTTGAAATTAGTGACGTTTACATTTGATAAAAAGGACAAGATATGGCTAATTCTCTTTTCCATTTCTCCATTTTCCGAAAAGCCATTAGATGAGAAGCCGCAACGAAGAATGTTCAATGTAACAAATGGACAATGCATACTTTTCGAAAAAGAACAAACAATGACGAAACGACCAATCGAAATCTTGAGGTTAATTGCTGAAGGAATGACAGCTAAATAAATAAATAGCTAACTATCTTTCCATCAGTCTTTCCACGGTAACGACACATCGACAAAATATCCTGAATCATACATTCAGTAAGAATTCAACACAATCGCTTCTGTATGCCATAAAAACAGAACTAATTGCTGTTTAAAGAGTTATAAAAGGGTAGGGGAAGCCATGATTACTATGCAAACAACTGATTGTTAGATATCTCTTTTAATCCCATCTTCTTTTGAAAAATAGGGACTGCTGCTTAAAAAAAGCGGTTAAATCATTTGGAAATAAAAAAAAATAATGATGACCTTTGGATCGATATTATTTCGCTTATGGGGTGTTTAAGTGATAGTTTCACTCTGAGTGAGGCTATCACTTACTTTCGATACCCTGCTAATGTTGGTCTGTGACCCATACTATAAAAAGAGGGAAAAATACTATGAGTAGAAATTATAAATTCCATAATTCCATAGGAGTATATTTTGTAAGTTTCGCTGTTGTTGAATGGATAGATATATTTACAAAGAATAAATATAAGAATATTGTGTTGATTTAAGGTTATTGCTGCACGCTACAATCGTGCGGCAGCGTGAGGATTTTATAGTTGAAAACAAAGTGGAGCTCAGCCGATAAAGGCGTTGCAAGTAAAAGAAGCAGGAGAACAAGAACGAGCCTTAACCCACGATTTGATGGGAGCGATCCGGCAAAGGGTACCTTAGACCTTCCAGGTGGGTTTGTAGCATTAGAAGAGACAGGAGAAGAAGC
>DAHXOX010000014.1 GCA_027364655.1 Paludibacter sp.
ATTCATAATTTCATGAAATCCATTCGCTGTAAGTTGTTCGGCAATAATGTTTTGTAGTTGATGATTGTCCGGTTGTGGAAAATAGCTGATGGACGAATGCACGGTTTCGCCCGGCACGATGTTGTTGTAGCCATAGATGCGTAAAATTTCTTCAATCACATCTACGTCACGTTGCACGTCGACACGATAAGTGGGAACCAGTAATTCCAATCCGTCGTTTTGTTCTTTGATTACGTCAATATCCAACGCTTTCAGAATCTTGATCAACGTATCCTTTTCAATTTCTTTTCCAATCAACGCATTGATTTTTTCAAAACGCACAAACACATTGAACGGTGCAATGGGATGCGGATAGCAATCGACAATTTCGCTTGAGATGGACCCTCCTGTAATTTCTTTGATCAACATGGCTGCTCTTTTCAATACGTAAATGGTGTTATTTGGGTCACAACCACGCTCAAAACGGAACGATGCATCGGTATTTAATCCATGCCTTCTTGCTGTTTGCCGAATATACACAGGGTTGAAGTAAGCGCTTTCAATAAACACGTTGGTTGTCTTTTCAGTTACGCCGCTTTCGATTCCGCCAAAAACCCCACCAATACACATGCCACCGTTAATATCGCAAATCATCAAATCGTCTTTCCCCAATTTGCGATCAACGCCATCCAACGTAATAAATTTTGTTTCTTCAGGCACTGTTTTGACATATATATGTTGACCTGCTATTTTATCAGCATCAAAAGCATGAAGCGGTTGTCCTGTTTCGTGCAATAAGAAATTAGTAATATCAACCACGTTATTGATAGGCCGAATGCCGATATTTTTTAACCGAGTTTGCAACCAATCGGGCGATGGTGCAATGGTGATACCGGTAAGTGTTATACCCGAATAACGGGGGCAAGCTTCTTCGTTTTCTACTGTCACGCCTATTGGGAGTGCGTGATTATCTACCGCAAAAGCATCTACCGAAGGTTTTAAGAGTTTGACAGGTGGTTGATGCAGTGTAAGGTACGCATATAAATCGCGGGCAACACCATAATGTGAAGCGGCATCAATACGGTTGGGCGTGAGATCGACTTCGAGAACATAATCGTTTTGTATCGGATAGTAGTCTTTTACCAACATACCTTCGGTAACATCTTCGGGAAGTACAATGATTCCATCGTGGCTTGTACCAATACCAATTTCATCTTCAGCGCAGATCATTCCAAAAGATTCTTCGCCACGTATTTTCGAACGTTTAATTGTGAGGGGCTTGTCGTCCATGTAAAGCGTGGTGCCAATGGTTGCCACAACCACTTTTTGACCTGCCGCCACATTGGCAGCGCCACATACAATTTTAAGCGGTTCGTCGTTTCCAATATCAACGGTTGTGACGTGTAAATGGTCTGAGTTAGGATGGTTAATGCACGTAAGCACTTTGCCAATCACTAACCCTTCCAACCCACCTTTAATGGGTTGAATTTGTTCAATACTACCCGTTTCTAAGCCAATAGAGGTCAAAGCCTTCCCTAAGTCTTCGGGAGTCAAATCGGTGTCAATATACTCTTTGACCCAGTTGTATGATATGTTCATTGCAAAAAATTCTGTTGAGATTGCTGAGGTTTTTTTCGTGTACTCACGATGCAACGCTATGCAATCTGGCTGTGTTTGTGTATGATAATGAATGATGTTCGCTCATAAAATCATTTGCAAATGTACAATTTTTGCTGCAAAAGTCATTATCAAAAGCATGTACGTGCTTAATTAATCATTCTTTGAAGTTTATTCGGCATCAGTTACGCATTTTGTTGTGCTCTCTTGAGAATAATGTGTAGGGAATTGGAAAAATGAGTATCTTCGTAGACAAAAGCTGATTTGTTCTTTTAAGAACATAATTGCTTCGTATTAAAGTTATAAACCGAATTTCGAGGATAGATTTCCTGCAGCATCTCCTTTTATTAGTTGACTATGAAGATTCGAATTATCAACACATCCAAACATCCTTTGCCAAAGTATTCAACATCCTATTCTGCCGGAGTTGATCTTTGTGCCAATTTAGCCGAAACTGGCCCCATCACCCTTCTCCCATTTGAACGGCAATTAATTTCTACCGGATTGTTTATAGAATTGCCTGCCGGTTATGAAGCTCAAATTCGTCCACGAAGCGGCTTGGCAATCAAACATGGCATTACGGTGCTTAACTCGCCTGGTACGATTGATGCTGATTATCGTGGCGAAATTCGGGTGATTCTCATAAATCTCTCGCATGAATCGTTTGTGATCAATGACGGAGAACGTATTTGCCAGATGGTGATTGCAGAACATCAACAAGCGGAATGGTTCGAAGTTGATATTCTTTCGGAAACCGAACGTGGTGATGGCGGGTTTGGCCATACCGGTCGATGATTAAGATGCAAAATAGATAATCTCGCTAAAACAATTTCATTATGAAGACGCTACGCAAGACACCATGGATGTTCATTGTGTTAATTGGCATTGTCAGCTTGTTTGCCGACATGACGTATGAAGGTGCACGAAGCATTACCGGACCTTTCTTAGCCACGTTAGGAGCAAGTGCCACGATTGTTGGCGTTGTTGCCGGGCTTGGAGAACTTTTGGGTAATGCGCTTCGGTTGGTTTCGGGATGGGTAGCCGATAAAACGCAGAAATATTGGACCATTACATTCACAGGCTACTTTATTAATTTATTGGCTGTGCCTCTACTTGCTCTTGCCGGGAGCTGGCAAATGGCTGCTGTATTGATGATCTTGGAAAGAACAGGCAAAGCGATCCGTAAGCCGGCACGCGATGCCATGCTGTCGAATGCCACTTCCTCCGTGGGTCATGGCAAAGGGTTCGGCGTGCACGAAGCACTCGATCAAATCGGAGCTGTCTCAGGACCATTGATTGTCTCCGTTGTGTTTTTCTTTTCCAAAGATTACCATCATTCGTTTGCCGCGTTATTTATTCCCGCTTTGTTGGCATTATCTGTGTTAGCGGTGGCACGAATAAATTTTCCTAACACCAAAGTGCTCGAAGTGTCGGATCAAACAAAAAAGGCTATTACGTCTAAACGGTTTTATTGGATATATCTCATTGCTTTGTCGCTGATTGGAGCTGGATTTGCCGATTATTCACTGATTGCGTATCATTTTGACAAAAGTGGACAGGTGATGGCAGAATGGATTCCGGCGATGTATGCGTTAGCAATGGGAGTGGATGCTTTAGCAGCCTTGCTACTTGGCAAACTGTTTGATAAATATGGCATTCGTATCTTAATTTTCAGCACTATCATTTCGTTGTTATTTGCACCGCTTGTGTTTCAGGGGAATCTTTACACGGCTATTGCAGGCATGATTTGCTGGGGAGTGGGCATGGGTGCGCAGGAATCGATTGTTAGTGCGATGCTTGCAACCATTCTGCCTGCAGGGAAACGCGCTACCGGATTTGGTGTGTTCTATGCTGTTTTTGGGGTTGCATGGTTTCTGGGAAGCGCGTTAATGGGTTGGCTGTACGATGTTTCAATCACTTGGTTAATTCTGTTTTCGATGATAATTCAATTGGCTGCCATTCCTTTCTTCATCAAGCTCACCACATTAAAAACGAAAACAACTTAATTGTTGGGACGAAACAATCGAGCATCTCATGGCAACATGGTTCGTTCACTCATCAGTGTGATCATTGAAATGGCAAAAAAATGAGTCTTATCATTTCACATGTCAATGAGTTAGATGTCAAGTGTCAGAGTCCTTTCTGTGAATGAAATCATTTCTCTTTCTTTCGAACGCCAAAGTTAGAATCGATATTGAGCAACGCAACGGCAAGATAAGTCGGTAAAATGCAGATCATCACCCATACAAAGTAATGCTTGTAGCCTAACAAATCTTGCAACCATCCTGCTATCATCCCAGGCAACATCATGCCTAAAGCCATAAAAGCAGTACATATTGCATAATGAGCAGTACGATGTTCTCCTTGTGATAAATAGATCATATACAGCATATAAGCAGTAAATCCAAATCCATAACCAAACTGTTCGATGCCTACCGATAGATTGATTAACCAAAAATTATCCGGTTGAAAATAAGCTAAATAAACATACATCAAATGAGGCAAGGAAATGCTTAACGCCATAGGCCAAAACCAATACCTCAGCCCCTTTTGAGCGGATAAAATACCACCCACAATGCCGCCAACAGTCAATGCCAGCACGCCAACAGTGCCATAAACCAAGCCTACTTCTCCGGTTGTCAATCCCAACCCACCAATCTCGCGGGAATCCAGCAAGAAAGGAACGGCCATTTTTACCAACATAGACTCTGACAGTCTGTATGTTAACATAAAAAAGATACCAATGCCCACTTCCTTTTTTTGAAAAAATGTAGCGAACGTGTTGAGAAACTCCTTGACGATAGACAATGCCGATTGTATATTTGCACTGCCGTGATCTTGTAGTGTGTGTGGTAATACTATTTTATGGTAACCAAAAAGCATTAGGAAAATGCCGGCTAAGACAAAAAAAGTGATTGACCAAGCCAACGGTATATTTCCCGAAAGCCCCTGAAATGTAGCACTGCTTGCCTTTGTCAGTTTTGGGTCCACTTGCACAACCACATAGGCCGGTTGTTGCCAATTGCGATTTGTGAAAGTCAATCGTTCTCCTTGAAGTAATGAAAAGCTGTTGTCACCTCTCTTAAATGATGTGTTCAAAATAATTGATTTGCCTCCTTTCGGCGGGTGAGCAAGTCGGATGACAAAAATTGCCACATTCCCCTCTTTCCCTTTTACATTGACTGATACTTGTTTCCTTTCACCAAAATGATGATGAATCCAGTGTCCTAATGGTTTTGATACATCTCTGCTCCACCATGATTCTTGCGAAGCATTTAACGAGTGGGCAGTGTCAGCAAATACAAAGCCATGTCTCAAATTCTGTTCCGTTGCCCAAGACTCGGCTTTCTTTACACTATCTGATGCAATGGACGTTTGACGAAAGGTAAGAAGTGACGATTCGACTATAAAATCAGTGTTTGCAACTTGTCTTTTTGCCATAGTTTGCGTTTGAACAGCCAAAGAAGGTTGGTAATCAACTTTCAACGTCACAGGTTGTAATCCTGTGAAAAGTTCTAAAGCTCCTGCCAAAATAATCAATGCGCCTTGTCCGGTGATCATTGCAATGCGGTAAAACGTATTCCGTATCCCAACATACATTGCTTGATCGTGTTCCGAAAGTGCCAGCATGTAAAATCCGTCAGCCGCAATATCATGCGTGGCAGAACTGAATGC
>DAHXOX010000046.1 GCA_027364655.1 Paludibacter sp.
GGTAGAGCCGAACAAACGAACAGCAAAATTGCCAAGATTCAGCGCATGGCTCAAGGATACCATAACTTCGATAATCTGAGAGCGGCCATACTCTTTTTCAATGGAAATTTATCCTTATATCACACGATTAACGAGTGAACCCTTAGTAGTAATCGCCTCTTTACTCCGTATGCGACTGGAACCCAAAGTGGAGAAACCCAAACAACCACAATTCATTGCACAATTTAAAGAAGGATTTGCCTATACGTTTGGATTTGCACCTATTAAAGCGGTTATTTTACTTCTTGCGCTGATAAGCCTGATGGGAATGCCTTATACGGTGTTAATGCCGGTTTTTGCCAAAGAAATACTTCATGGCGGGGCACACACATTCGGATTTATGATGGGAGCCACGGGATTTGGTGCACTTTCCGGCGCTCTTTATTTAGCTACTCGCAAAAATGTAGTAGGATTGGAGAGGCTTATTCCAATGGCTTCAGCATTGTTTGGTAGCGGACTTATTGCTTTTTCGTTTTCCAGAAACCTGTCACTTTCGCTTTTCCTCTTAGTTTTCACCGGATTGGGCATGATGATGCAAATGGCATCAAGCAATAGCATCATTCAAACCATTGTAGACGATGATAAACGAGGTCGCGTGATGAGTTTCTACACAATGGCGCTGATGGGAACAGCTCCTTTTGGAAGTTTGCTTGCCGGCTCGTTAGCACAATGGATCGGAGCGCCAAATACCTTAATCATTGGAGGCGTTTCCTGTATTTTAGGAGCTATTGCATTTACACATAACCTTCCCAAGCTCAAAACCCAAATACATCCCATTTATATTCAGCAAGGAATCTTGAAGTCACCAATTGACGTCATAGAAGAATAATATTCAGGTAAAACATCACAAAATCAATTCTTTCGAATTAATTGGTAAGCGAATTCATACAACCGTAGTATAAAAAACAAAACAAACTAAAATGAAAATAGGAATTATTGGTACAGGTGGCGTCGGAGGCTATTTTGGAGGAAAGTTAGCCCAGGCAGGGCATGAAGTAATCTTCATTGCACGGGGCGCACACTTAATGGCCATGAAACAAAACGGTCTTCAGGTAAAAAGCATCAAGGGTGATTTCACCATACATCCTGTTTATGCTACCGATCGTTTGGAAGAACTACGCGGTGTCGATCTTATCATTTTCGGAGTGAAAGCATGGCAGATAAAGGAGATTGCAGAGCAACTCAAAGCAGTGATTGATGAAAAAACGATCCTTCTTCCGCTTCAAAATGGGGTCTTATCATCCGAAGAGCTTCAGGCTATACTCCCCGAAAATCATGTACTGGGTGGGCTGTGCCGCATTATCAGCAAAATAGAATCGCCTGGTGTGATTGTACATGTTGCAGTTAATCCAACCATCACTTTTGGTGAACTCACTAATCAAGTCACCGAAACCGTGCTTCAACTTAAGAAAACATTCGATGATGCCGAGATCGAAGCCTACCTTGCCAAAGACATTCAAGCTGAAAGATGGAAAAAATACATCTCCATTTGTATCAGTGGATTGTTAGCCATCACGCAGACAAACTATGGTGAGCTAAGAACTATTCCAGAAACACGTCAACTGATGATTCAATTGGTCACAGAAGTATACAACGTTTCGCAAGGTGCCCACATAAACTTGCCTGCAAACTTTGTGGAAAAAACCCTTGCCATCACCGACTCATTACCTCCTGAATCCAATTCCTCAATGGCACGCGATATTTGGGAAGGAAAACCTTCTGAATTAGAATATCAGAATGGTACCGTAGTGCGTTTAGGAAAGCAATATGGCGTTGAAACACCCGTGAATCAATTTGTGTATAGCTGTTTGTTGCCAATGGAAATGAAAGCAAAAAAGATGCTATAATCACAAAACACCATTTTAGAAAAATATTTTATACTATGAAGGTCGTTCAATGTTAGCATTGAGCG
>DAHXOX010000051.1 GCA_027364655.1 Paludibacter sp.
TAAATGCGCAAATGGCGAAAATGCCCTCTTTTCGTATCGTGGAACCAAATGGTGAAACCTTTCAGTCTGAAAGTTTAGCGAAAGATAAACCGATTCTTATCCTTTATTTTTCGCCCGAATGTGATGATTGCCTTGCTTTCATGCATCTCTTCTTTCATCATATCGCTGATTTCAATGATGCTTCCATCGTCATGATTACCTATTTGCCAATCAAAGAGGCAACCGGATTTATCCAAAAGTATCACATCGACAATTATAAGAATATGGTTATTGGCACTGAGGAGCATTCGCTTTCGGTTATGAAATACTTTCGGATAGAACACATTCCTTTTGCTGCATTGTATGATAAAAAGGGAAACCTGATATCTTTATATCAAAAAGAGATACCAATCAAGGAGCTGATAAACAAACTTCGACAAAGCCAATAGATTGCTCTTTATTCCTTTTCCAATTCTATTTAACATCTGCTTTTTCCCTTTTGGTACAAGACTGGGTTTAGTTGAAATAGCGATCTACAGTAGGAAATGAATGGTGATAGCGTATTAACTCACCTTCTTTTTGCACAAAATCATCCGTTTGCTATCGTCGGCAAAGGTGGTGGCAAACAGGTAATCATCGCCGCCATCATCTAATCGAAACTTACGTCGTATTTCGGCCACTGAGAAAGGAAAATTACGGACGGTGACATTGACTTTTCGGGTTGGAATCCATTGGTTTATAGCCTCTTTATTTAGTGGAAAGGTGGCAATCACCTTAAAAATACGACCCGGGAAATTTGACACTAATTGATCGGAAGTGTAGAGATGTGATGCGGGATGTAATTTTTCCACATCAAAGCGTTCGGAAAGAATCCGGAAAGCACCGGCTTTCAACAGTGCCACATTGGGTTCGTAAAGATACTTTTTTGCCGTATTGCTATAGTTTACTGTCGCTTTTTGCTCATCAAGAGAGGAGAACGCAAAACGTTCTTCATCCTGCATGCCGAAATGTACTGCCACGATTTCGGTGTTGCATGGTTCATCGACACAATCGAACAACAGTTCTTTGCATTCATTTCTTACAGCCACCACGTGCACCTTTGCCACATGTTGCAACGCACGCAAAGTCAACGAAATGTCCAGCATGGGAGAAGCCTTGATCAATACATGCGATGCATGTTGAAAAAAAAGAGGAAGCGCACTTCGTACATTCGGCTCATATTTCTCCAAAGACACCACTCGTTGATGATTATGATCGCGTCGCGAAGGATCGACATACAAATAATCAACCTGACGTTGTGTGTTTTGTAAAAAAGCCAATCCATCGTTGCAGAGCGTTTCAATCGGAATGCCCATGATCTGAAAATTATGTTGCGCTAAAGCAAACAATGCCTCATTTCGTTCCAAATACACTACATGACGAGCCTCTTGTGACATGAATAAACTGTCGATTCCCAGCCCACCGGTCAAGTCGATTACTTCGCATCCGGCTATCAATGATGCTTTGTAACGGGCAGTGGTTTCGGAAGATGCTTGTTCCATATTGATTTGCGGCGGGAAAACAGCGTCATCGAAATGGAGCAACGACGGGAATTTCAATGCAGCTTTTCGTCGTCCTTCCATTTGCTGCACGGCAAAAGGTACGTCAATGTCAGGATAACGCGAGGCATGAAGCAGCAATGAATTCAACTCGTCATCGCGATGCGCTGCCATGAATTGTTTATGTTTGTCGTCAGGAAACATCATGTCGATTGGCATTGCAGGGTTGGCAATAATCTATTTTTTACACACATAAATGCTGGCTTCGTAGAGTAGCACTAACGGGAGACAAACGGCAAGCATGGTGAAAGGATCGGCTGGCGTAATGATGCCGGCGATGATAAAGATGACCACGATGGCATGGCGACGATATTTTCGCATAAAGCTGCGTTTCAGAATGCCTAATCGCGATAAAAGATAAACCAAGATTGGTAGTTCGAAAACAGCGCCAATGGAAATCAACGTGGTGGTGAATAAACTGATGTACGAACTCAGCGAAATCAGGTTTTGTACGTCGGGACTGATCTGATACATGTAGAAAAAATGCACGGCTACCGGAAAGATCAGAATATACGAGATGGCCACGCCAACGAAAAACAAAAGGCCGCCGGCAATAAACGTCCAAACGATGGGGCGGCGTTCATGTGCATAAAGCGCCGGACTCACAAACCCCCAAAGTTCGTAGAAAAAATAAGGAAACGAAAGAATCAGGCCTAACCAAAAGGCAACGGAAAGGTGCACCATGAATTGTCCTGTCAATTCAAAATTAACTAAGTGGAGATTAAACGGAACGATGCGCAACGAGTCGACAAAAAAGAGAGTACCCAGTTTATCAATCCAATGATAGACAAAAAAATCGGAACTTTTCGGTGCAAAGATGGCATCAAAGACCCACTCTTTGGCCAAAAACACCGCCACCATCATGATGACTAATACCACAACGGAACGCATCAGCATCCAACGGAATGCTTCTAAGTGATCCCAAAACGTCATCTCGTCTTGTTCTTCCTCTGACTTCATCTATTGTTTTTTTTGTTTGATATAGCCCGTTTTACATCACAAAGATTATTCAATCGTTGTAAATCCTATTAATCGATCGTACCGATCACCCATTGGTCGATAATAGGCGTAAATGACATATTGATTGTCGGTTTGCCAATGACTTCCTTCGATGGGAAACGTAGAACCAACTGAATCCCCTTTTGGGACATAAAGATAAAGGTAGTTGTATCCGCCTTGCTTGAGCAGTAAGGTTTGCTGGTAAGCCTGATGTTGACCGTTGTAATCAAGTCGATCGCTGTCGTTGAATTGATTATAGACAAAATTACCGCTCAGATACAAAGAGCCTTCAAATAACGGATGATCGTCGGGTAACGTGAAATGTACATACATATAATCGGCTTCTACCTCGGCTTGCGAATGATTTTGAATGTTGATCAAATAATTTCCATGCACATCGGGTTCTTTTTCAAACGAAAGACCTGCTCTTATGGCATCATCATATAGCGTGGCATGATAGTAAGGCGACTCGAACCGAATGTTATGCACACCAACTGCGGCAAGATAAACGGACGAAATATCGAATTGCCGATACGAATTACCTCCTTCAAAAATCAATGCTTTATTATTGGAATAGGTTTGCAGAGATTGTGTGGTGTAAGTCGGTTTTATATTACTCACTTCATTATCGCGACGATCGTTTTGTCGTACCACTACGTGTAATTCCGAAAAGACATCACGAATGGGAAAATTGCTATTGTCAATGGTGAAATCAAGCTGTTGGTACCTCCCGTTCATTTCCGTATCGGTATTTCCACGCACGGTGCCTTGAATGGTGACACGAGGTTCCACTACGGAAAAGCACGCATACGCAACCACTTTATCAGGATCGTTGTCTTCATAAATGGTGACGACATAATTTCCCGAGAGTTTCATCTGCGTGTTGTCATTCGGAAATCGTAACCAATAGTGTGTATAAAGAAAGGTGGTGTTGATGGAAAGCGCCGACTCGGAGATGGTACCGGTTGAATAGCCATTGATAGCTTCCATGTCGGAAACATTTGACAGTGTCCAATCAGCATCACAATGGCGAATAGAATAATAGTAATTCTTGCTGTTGTGCGACATCTCATCGAACTGAATCACAATCACTTTTTGATCATTCAGCGAAATGATGGGAAGCGACATAGGCGATCCGTCCACATTCACTTGCAATGTTTTGATCTGATCGGAGACAGGATGCGTAAAAAAAGTCGTTTGAGCTATGATGCCCCACGACAATAAAACAGAAAAAGAGAGCAGCAATCGTTTCACAGGTTATACATATTAAAAGGAACATGCTCGATGCAAATGTAGCAAAAAGATAACGCGTCAACAATAGGCAAAAAACGACGGAATCGGTGACGTTTGATCATCGGTTCAGTATAATATGGTGATGGAAATCAGTGTATAGTGCATAGTGCATAGTGCATATAGTGTAAAAGTTGGATAATGCGCCAATTACTCCATTACTCAGTTACTCCATTATTCCATTACTCAGTTACTCCATTACTCCATTATTCCATTACTCCGTTACTCCATTATTCAGTTACTCCGTTACTCCGTTACTTCGTTACTCCATTATTCAGTTATTCCGTTACTCCATTACTCCGTTACTCCATTACTCCATTATTCCATTATTCCATTACTCAGTTACTCCATTACTCCATTATTCCATTATTCCATTACTCAGTTATTTAATTATTCCAATCCCGCTTAACATTCTTCCCGAGCTGATTCCTTGCCGGCGGGCGGAGAAAAAGAGTTCCGGGTTGGAGTAGGTGCAATAGGGCGACGAATAGATGTTGCTGACTCCTTTTCCCATTAGTTGACTAAAAACGGCCATACGAATA
>DAHXOX010000068.1 GCA_027364655.1 Paludibacter sp.
TTGGAACTCGTGGTTCCCATCAGTTTGATTTTAATTTTTCTCTTGCTCTATTTTCAGTTCAAAACGGTCACTGCTTCGTCAATCCATTTCTCAGGCGTGTTTGTGGCATTTGCCGGAGGGTTTATCATGCTTTGGCTCTATGGCCAGCCATGGTTTATGAATTTCCCGATTGCCGGCATCAACCTGCGCGATATGTTTCAGATGCACACCATTAACCTGAGTGTGGCGGTTTGGGTAGGATTTATTGCCCTATTTGGGATTGCAACCAACGATGGCGTTATTATGGGAACCTACATTCATCAGGTGTTTGAACGGGAAAAGCCAACTACTGTATTGGCAGTGCGCGAAGCCGTGGTTCATGCCGGAAAACAACGTGTTCGTCCTGCCATGATGACTGCTGCCGTTGCCATCATTGCTTTGCTGCCGGTCTTGTCTTCAACGGGAAAAGGCTCCGACATTATGATTCCCATGGCCATCCCGATGTTTGGGGGAATGATTATTCAGATCATGACGATGTTCGTAGTTCCTATCCTTCAGTGCTTATGGCGTGAAGGTCTGATCAAAAAGGGGCTTAAATCTCAACCTGTAACCGAATAAACCGAGAAAATTATGGAAACTTTGTTTAGCACAAACATACAACGCACAAAAAAATCTTTCTTGCTGCTGTTCGGATTACTCATCATGGTTCATGTTGGCACGAAGGCGCAAACAACGAATGATTCGTTGAAGCGATACATCCACTATGCGACGATGCACAATCCGATGGTTCAATCTGCTTATAATGATTATCTGGCGGCGTTGCAAAAAATGCCACAGGTAGGATCGCTTCCCGATCCACAATTGACTATGGGGTATTTTCTCTCTCCAATGGAGCTGATTGGAGGTAATCAACGTGCCGATATTAAATTGATGCAGATGTTTCCATGGTTTGGGCAACTGAAGGCGGCGAAAGATGAGGCTTCTAAGATGGCTCTTGCCAAGTACGAACAATTCCGGCAAGCCGGTTTTGAGACGTCGTATCAGGTAAAGAAAGCATGGTATGATTTATATCGGATTGATAAGGAAATAACGCTTGTGGAAGATAATCTCCAATTCACGCATTCATTGGAACAGTTAGCCTTGACCAATTTCGGCGTTGCTTCCACCGGGAAAGGGGTTAGTTCCAATAGCGCCATTCAACAAATTGCTTCCGGTTCATCGAATAATCAAAGTGGGGGAGGCATGGGTTCATCAGGCAATAACTCCTCATCGCAATCATCTCAAAGCATGAATCAGCCTGCAACCGGCATGAGCGATGCTGCCAACTCAGGAGGATTGGTTAATGTACTGAAAGTAAAGATGTCAATTCGTGATCTTGAAAATCAACTTGCTTTTCTGAAGGATCAAAAAACAACTCAGATGACTGTGTTTAATAGCTTGTTGAACCGCAAACCCGAAACGCCGGTTTTAGTAGCTGATACTCTTCAAAGCCGGTTATTGCCGGTCGACTTATCCATGATTGCCGACAGCATCGTTCAACACAATCCCATGGTGAAGATGCTTGATGCAGAAGGTGCGGCATACACGGCAAAAAAACGCATGGTAACAAAAATGGGATATCCGATGTTCGGCATCGGCGTTGATTATTCCGTGATTGATAAACGACCGGGGAATACCTCCATGATGAATGGGAATGACATGATTATGCCAATGCTTACCCTCACGCTGCCTATTTACCGAAATAAATACAAAAGCATGATTAAAGAGGCCGAGTTAAGCCGTTTGTCAACCTCGCAGGCCAAGCAGAATGTGACGAACAATCTTTTGGTCAGTTACTCGGAAACGCTTACCGCATTCAATGATGCTGAAAGACGTATCATTCTGTATAAAGGACAAATCGATCTTGCACAAAGAACCTTGTCATTGCTTATCACCGGTTTTTCCACGTCAGGAAGCAAGTATGACGAACTTCTCCGCATGGAGCAACAACTCTTAGACTATCGGTTTCAACTGATACAGGCAGTTGTCGATCAGAACTCGGCTGTGGCGATGTTTGAAAACTTGATGGCGGTCGATGAGCCATAAGAGGAATTTGAAAATGACAAATGACAAGAAATTGAAAATATAACGACTTGATAATATCCTAACGATTCAATTCAATGAAAAAATTAATAGCGAATTCATATATCAGAACCGGCCTTTTGGTTGTGGCTGGAATTTTCTTAGGATGGCTCTTTTTCCATCATTCAACACCTTCAAATGCGAAACAAAACACGGATGCCGGTTATCCCAGAGGAACCATCTGGACTTGCGCCATGCACCCTCAAATCAGGATGGATCATCCCGGTAAATGTCCTATCTGCGGCATGACGTTGATACCGCTGAAACAAGACACCGCCAAAGTCGATTCCAATGCCATTGTTATGACACCGGATGCTATTCAGTTGGCCAATATTCAAACAACGATGGTGATGCGTGGAAATGCCGTCAAAGAACTTCAGTTGTATGGAAAAGTTGCGCCCGACGAACGATTGGTGCAAACACTTCCGGCTTATGTTTCAGGCAGAATTCAACAACTCAATCTCAATTTTACAGGAGAATCCGTAACAAAAGGGCAAAACATTGCCTTAATCTATTCACCCGACTTGGTTACTGCTCAAAAAGAACTTTTGGAAGCGGTCAAGATGGAGAAGAGCTATCCAAACATTTTACCGGCAGCCAAAGAAAAACTCAAAGAATGGAATTTAACCGATGCTCAAATTGCACACATTGAATCATCGGGACAAATTCAGAATAACTTTGAAGTGAAGTCGCCCGTGTCCGGTGTGGTATTGGTGAAGCGGGTCAATGTGGGCGATTATGTTGCCGCAGGCGATCCTCTTTATGAAGTTTCCAATCTATCGCGGGTCTGGGTATTGTTTGATGCTTACGAAACCGATCTTCCATGGCTGAAACTTGGCGATGCTATTTCGTTTACCTCGGAATCCTTTCCGGGCAAAGTGTTCAAAGGTAGTATCTCATTCATCGATCCTGTAATGAATCCCGATACGCGAACAACTAATGTACGTGTGGAAGTTGACAACCGTGACGGTAGTCTTAAACCCGGGATGTTTGTCACCGGAAATTCCCGTTCCAAGTTATCAGGAGGACAAAACGACATTGTGATTCCTCAATCGGCGGTTTTATGGACAGGCACCCGTTCGCTTGTTTATGTAAAAACGCCCGATACAGTCAATCCTGCTTTTGTAATGCGCGAAGTAACATTAGGCCCTTCGGTAGGAAATGGATACGTTATCTTAAACGGATTGCAAGTTGGAGATACCATTGTTACCAACGGAACTTTTAGTGTCGATGCTGCTGCTCAGTTGGCAGGAAAACCCAGCATGATGAACTCGGATGTGAAAAAAGCGGCTGCACCAAAATCAAACAGCATGGCCGGAATGCCGGGAATGTAAACCAAGATGTTCTTTTCCTATTCACAGGGTGACTGTCAGTCACCCTGTGAATAAAAATTACCAAAATATGGAAATTATCGAAATAAAACTCTACAAACAAGCTTACTGGTTAAGCCTGTTTACCATTGGATACAACCTGCTTGAAGGCATGGTATCCATGATTCTGGGCTATCATGATAAAACGCTGACTCTATTTGGATTTGGCATCGACAGTTTTATCGAAGTCATGTCGGGCATAGGCATTGCTATTATGATTGTACGCATGAAGCAGAACCCAGACAGTCCCAAAAGCATATTCGAAATAAGAGCGTTGAAAATAACGGGAACAGCCTTCTACCTGCTTTCTGCGGGCTTGTTGGCGGGTATCGTTTTGAATCTTATCCATCATCAAAAGCCGGAATCTACTTTGTGGGGCGTCATCATCTCGTTATTGTCGATTGCCGTCATGTTTTGGCTTATGCTTGCTAAAAAAGCGATAGGTAAAAAATTGCATTCCGAGCCGATTCTTGCCGACAGCAATTGCACCAAGATTTGCATTTACATGTCCGTTGTGCTGCTTGTCGCGAGTCTTATTTATCAACTTACCGGCTTTGTGTATGCCGATGTAATTGGCGCAGCAGGATTGGTTTATTTTTCTGTTTCCGAAGGGAAAGAAGCCTTTGAGACTGCGAAGGGAAATGGTTGTTCGGTGTGTTGAGCGGTGTGAATTTTTTGTCGCTGATCGGCGGCAACCCGGAATTCATCTACAATACCTTCCCGCCGACGGCAGCGACCAAAAAACGGGCGTTGTTACCTTCCCGCCGATAGCAGCGGCCCAAAAACGGGCGTTGTCACCTTCCCGCTGACGGCAGCGACCAAAAAACGGGCGTTGTCACCCTCCTTTGACAATTGACAGTTGACAATGAGATTGAAGGATTGGCATATTGCTATTGCCTTGCAGTTCCCTATTACCTCTGCGGATTGAGAATCGGCTACCCCCAACCCCCTAAAGGGGGCTAAATCGGCTCAAACAATTGATTTTATAGTATTTCGGTCGTTGTGTTTACTGTGTTGAGGTTAAAAGTCCCCTTTAGGGGATTTAGGGGTGGAAAGAATCGGAACCTACAACCACCTGAATAATTGACAATTGACAATTGACAATGAGATTGAAGGATTGAAGGATTGAAGGATTGGCATATTGCTATTGCCTTGCAGTTCCCTATTACCTCTGCGGTTCCCTCTGTGGTTCCCTATTCCGATTCCTTCAACCTTAACGCCTTCAACCTTTAGTCTTACGGTTCCCTATTCCCTACTACAATGGACAATGAGATTGAAGGCCTAACTATTGGAACATTTGCATGCGGTGCGATTATTGTTGTTCTTTGCTTTTACCACCTCTCAAAAATTGTTATCTTTGCTCCCTTACTAATCCGTTATTTCAATTTTATGGACGAACCTATTGTGAGCGTGGGAATTTTGATCCAACCATCCATTACGTTTGCGTTTCATGGTGAATTTGCCTGTACGCCTGCTGCCCCTAAAGTTCAAGGAGTTTCAACTGCCTCATTTCAAGATGGAATGATTGAGTGGGAAGGTGCATTCTATGATGAATTAGTTTTTTCTCCCATTGATCCGGACAAGACCTTTTTTGAAATAAAAGAGGTCGTTATTGGCATCAATTTTCATTGGGAGCGCAAAGAAGATCAACGATTCTTAGGTGGATTGAAACTCGTGGTCGATGGTGATAATTTGGTTGCCATCAATCAACTTGGTGTCGAAGCGTATCTTGCCAGCGTTATTTCGTCAGAAATGAGTGCTACCAGTTCGCTCGAACTTCTGAAGGCTCATGCGGTGATTTCACGTAGCTGGCTTTTGGCTCAAACAGAGAAGGCCACCATGGTGAAAGATACGCAGTATGTTTCGATGGAACGCACAGAAGATAATTTGATGCGCTGGTACGACCGCGAAGATCATACGTTGTTTGATGTGTGTGCCGACGATCACTGCCAACGTTATCAGGGAATTATTCGTCAGAACAAAGCCGTCGAAAAAGCCGTGCAAGCAACCTGGGGGGAAGTGTTGGAATATGACGGGGAGATTTGCGATGCCCGTTTTTCAAAGTCGTGCGGCGGTATTACCGAACTGTTTGAGAACTGTTGGGAACCGGTTGCACATCCCTATTTAGTCGCTCTTCGCGATGATGCTGATAATGATGCCGTGGTGGATTTAACCCTTGAAGCAAATGCAGAGAAATGGATTCGCAGTGCACCGCCGGCATTTTGCAACACACACGATCACGCCATTTTAGATCAGGTGTTGAATAACTATGATCAGGAGACAACCGACTTTTATCGGTGGACGGTAACTTATTCGCAAGAAAAGTTGTCGCAGTTGATTGCCATGCGCACCGGTATTGATTTTGGTGATATTTTGATGTTGATCCCCGTAGAAAGAGGACCCTCAGGGCGAATTATCCGTCTGAAAATTGTCGGTTCCAAGAAGACGATGACAATCGGCAAAGAGTTGGAGATTCGCAAAGCGCTTTCGACATCTCATCTCTATAGTTCTGCTTTTGTAGTCGATGCTTTCGATTTGAAGGATGAGGTTCCCCAACAATTTCTATTGACAGGCGCCGGATGGGGGCATGGCGTGGGACTTTGCCAAATAGGAGCCGCTGTAATGGGTGCTCAGGGATATAATTACCACGATATTTTATTACACTATTTTCGAGGCGCTTCCATCATGAAAAGATATTAGAGGACGTTCAAATGATGAGAAATAGATTGAAGGGTCGAAGGATTGAGGAATTGAAGGGAATTGACAGTTGTCAATGAATTGGTAGATTAGCAGATTTCTATTGCCTCTGCAGTTGCCTATTGCCTGGGTAGTTCCCTATTGCTATATAAATTTATGAAGAATTTCCGTTGGTTGTTTTTATTGGTTTTGTCGGGTCTGGTGGTTGCTTGCAATAGCACCAAATATGTGCCGAATGGTCAGTATCTGTTGAACACAGAGCGTATTCAGGTGCATTCCAAAGATGTAAACGCCGATATGTTAAGTCCGTTTTTGCGCCAGGTTCCCAATCAACGTATCTTTAGCATCTTTCGTTTGCAATTAGCTGTCTACAACCTTTCCGGCAGAGACTCCACGAAATGGCTCAGTCGTTGGTTGCGACGTGCAGGCGAGAAACCGGTTATTTACGACTCATTAGCCATGGTGGATTCGAAAATCGAAATACAAAAAGAGTTACAGAATGAGGGATTCCAACATGCAAAAGTGCAGGTTATTACAAAGAAAAAGAAAAAGAAAATCGATGTTTTGTATCACATCGTGCTTGGTGATCCGTATAAAATAAGTTCCTTCACAATAGCTCCATCGCTCGATTCCCTTTTCAAGATCAAGAAATCGCCTCAGATTGCTTTTACGCATCTGATCAAACCGGGAATGAATTTCAACATTAACGACTTAGATCAGGAACGAACGGATTTAGCTTCGTTTCTGCGGGATAACGGATACTATAATGTAACGAAAGAGGCATTCCATTTTACTGCCGACACATCGTTTGCGCAAAATAAAGCAACAGTTGAACTGGGCTTGCGACCCGATCTGTTGGCAAATGATACCCTTTTGCATAAAACGTTTACGCGTAAAATAATCGGGCACATTACTTTTGAAACGAGTCCGACACTTATTGAATCTGCGTCTGATGAGAATACAACTGACTCTGTTGCCTACGAAGGATATGGTATGATTTATAATAAGAAGCCATTTATCCACATAAAGCCTTTGGTTTCTAACACGTTCATATATCCAGGGTCTTATTATGACGAAAAAGCGGTGAAGTCAACTTACGCTTCTCTCAATGCGTTACCTCCGGTGAAGTATGTAAATATTCAGTTCAATGAACAAGCGCCTGATACGTTGAATTGCGACGTACAAATTACTCCCGACAAGCTGCAATCTTTTTCCAATGATGTGGAAGGCACCAATTCAGGCGGTAATTTGGGCGTTGCTGAAGATTTTTCGTATCAACATCGTAACTTGTTTCGGGGGGCTGAATTGTTTAAATTTCATGCGAGGGCATCGTATGAGTCGTTAGGCAATCTCTCGAATATTTTTGCCTATCATGCTACCGAATTGAGCAGCGACATTTCTCTGAAATATCCGACTTTTCTTTTCCCTTTTCTGAGTCGCGATTTTAAACGGGGTTTAAATGCTTCCACTACCTTTTCGTTGGGGTACAATTATCAGGTGCGCCCTGAGTTTGTGCGCACATTGGCCAACGCAGGTATTAAATATACGTGGAGCTTAAATAAAAACACCACTTTCTCGTATGATATGCTCGACCTGAGCTATATCTATTTGCCGCGTATCGACTCCACCTTCAGAGCTACCTATCTGAGCAACTCTTCTCCTTTGCGGTTTAGCTATGAAAATCAGATGATTCTCCGAACCGGCTTTTCCATGCAATACATGGGTCAACGCGTCAATACGTCTCAAAGTAGTTACGCGAACTGGAGATGGGATGTCTCCGAAGCCGGCAATCTGTTAGATGGAGCGCTTCACCTCTTTCATGTGGAACCGAGTGCGGATGGCGCTTATCGCATTTCCAACATTCGTTTTGCACAATATGTAAAGGCTGACTATGATTATGCCTACAATCAGTATCTTAGTAAAGACAATCGGATGGTTTATCACTTCAATTTCGGGTTGGCTTGTCCGCTGGGAAATGCCGACGTGGTGCCATTTGAAGAACGTTATTATGCAGGCGGTGCCAATGGAATACGCGGATGGTCTTCCTACACGTTGGGGCCGGGCGGCTATCCTTTGTCGAGTGGCGTTATCGATTTTGTCAACCATACGGGTGATATTAAATTGCAGGGAAATATCGAATATCGATTCAAAATGTTTTGGAAATTTGAAGGCGCCTTGTTTTACGATGCAGGAAATATTTGGACTATACGCAATTACAGCACACAACCGGATGGAACGTTCACATTCTCGCAGTTTTATAAGCAAATTGCCATGAGTTACGGCTTTGGTCTTCGCTTCAATTTGAACTATTTTGTGCTGAGAATGGATTTGGGGCATCAACTTTATAATCCGGCTTTCAGGGGCAACAAGGCATGGATTCCGCTTGTCACCCATTTTTCTCAACGATCGGCGCTTTTCTTTGCTATCGGATATCCTTTTTAAGAGTAAATCTTGTATAAATGGTTTTTTTAGAGAAGATTGCTTCGGCTTATTATCGACATCATGCTTCCGAACTTGCGGATGTTATCTTTGTGTTTCCCAACCGGCGAGCCGGTCTCTTTTTTCAACATTACCTGAAAAAAATGGTTCGTCAGCCTGTTTTTGCTCCTGCGACAATAACCATCAACGAATTGTTTTCGCAGCTTTCGTCACTGCAAACCATCGACAAAGTGGGGTTGTTGTTCCGTCTCTATGCCATTTATCAACGGGTGAGCAAAAAGGAAGAAACGTTTGATCATTTTGTCTATTGGGGCGAAATGTTGATCAATGATTTCGACGATGTTGATAAATATCTGGTAGATGCCAAACAGTTGTTTACCAATGTGACGGAGCTAAAAGAGATCGACAATTTGTTTAGTTATCTCAGCGAAAACCAGGTTGAAGCTATCAAACGGTTTTGGTCAACATTCGAACCGACGCAAGAGAGTGCCAAACAGAAAGATTTCCGCGCTACTTGGGAGATTCTTTATCCGTTGTATGACACGTTGCGAAATGAATTATTGCAACGCCATGAAGGATATCAGGGAATGATCTTTCGCGATGTTGCAGAACGTATGATGCGACGTGAATCGATTCCGGTTGATTGCACCCGCATTGTCTTCGTGGGCTTTAATGCACTCACACCAGCCGAAAAAGAGCTTTTTTCTTATTTCAAGAAGATAGGTCTGGCCGATTTTTATTGGGATTACGACATACCGGAATTAAAAGATCCCGTCAATCGCGGCAGTGATTTTATCCGTGAGAACCTGCATCAATTTCCTTCCCGATATGAGTTGGAGAACGATTTTTCTGTTGAGCGAAATATCTCGTTAGTGGGAATTCCTTCGGCTGTCGGTCAGGCTAAGTATGTGGCAAGCTTACTGCGCGAGTCTTATGCTCAAACTAATACGGAACAATCTCCGGAAGCTTTAATGAAAACGGTGATTCTGCTTCCCGATGAAAATCTGTTATTACCCGTTATTTATGCTTTGCCCGAAGAGGTTCGCAACGTGAATGTGACAATGGGTTATCCTGTCTCTATTTCATCTGCTGCGGTGTTCATCGATCAGTTGCTTTTGTTACAACGTTATGCAAAACAGAACGGCAATGATACGTTGTTCTATTTTCAACCGGTTCAGCAACTTTTGCATCATCCCTATTTATTATTTCTCATGGATGAGGCGGTGAATGCGTTGTCGGAGCAGATTACGCGTTATAACAAGATTTTTATCTCACACGTGGAGTTAGGAAAAAATGAGTTGCTTAGTTCCATCTTTTCGGTTTGCGAAACGCCGCAGGAAACCATTGCTTACTTAGTGTCTGTTGTGAAGCAACTTCTTCAATATATGCAGCCGACTGCGGATGATCCGGTGGAACGGCAACTGGAGCAAGAGTTGCTTTTCAGTTTGTATGGGATGCTTAACCGTGCACAGATGCTTTTTGCCGACTACACCACCGATATGTCGAACGAAACCTTCAGGCGGTTGCTCAAACAGTTGATGGATGGGTTGATTCTTCCTTTTGAAGGAGAACCGTTGTCAGGCTTGCAAATCATGGGACTTTTGGAAACGCGTGCGTTGGATTTCGAGAATGTCATTATTCTCTCTTTCAATGAAGGTGTCTTCCCTCAAAAACAAACGGCGCTATCTTTTGTGTCTTATCATTTGCGAAAAGGATTCGGACTCCCCACCGGCGAACATCAGGATGCCGTGTTTGCCTATCATTTTTATCGGCTCTTGCATCGGGCAAAACAGGTGTATTTGCTTTATGATACCCGTTCCGATGGATTACAGTCGGGCGAAGTGAGTCGCTACTTGTATCAATTGCGTTATCATTATCGGGTTCCTATTCATGAAGCAACTGCCACCTTTTCGGTTTCTCCACAAAGATCGGCACGTATTGAAGTGCAAAAACAAGCTTTTATTCAAGAAAAACTGCGATTGTACCTGATGCCTGAAAGTGGGAAGGCGCTTTCGTCAAGTTCCATAAATGCTTACTTAGATTGTCCGTTGCGATTTTACCTGACAGCCGTTGAGGAATTGAATGAAGGAAAAGAGGTGGAAGAAACCATCGAGGCAAATACGTTTGGCTTGTTGTTTCACGAAGCCATGCAAATGCTCTATCAACCTTACCTCGGAAAGTTGGTTACGACAGCTACGGTGGATGCACTTTTGAAAGATGTCGCGGCAATAGATCAGATCGTCGCGTTGGTCTATACCCGTGTTTTCCTGCAAAAAGAGAAAGGCATTGTCTATCCCGAAGGACAGCACCTTATCTTGGCTACCGTGATTCGGCAGTACATGATGCAATTGCTGCGGCAAGATCGGGTACATGCTCCTTTTGAGTACTTGGCCTCGGAAGAACCTTTTTTGGTACGGTTGCCTCTTTCCGACCAGAAAAGAGAGGTCAACGTCAAAGGCTTTATCGACCGCATCGATCGCAAAGAAGGTGTGACACGGATTGTGGACTATAAATCAGGCAATGATCAGGTGGAGTTTGATGATATCGAGCATCTCTTTTGGTGTGAAGTGGGGAAGAAGCGCCCGAAAGCAGTCTTTCAGGTGTTTCTTTATTCATCAGCGTTTCTCATGCAACATGAAGTTTCTGCTATTGAACCTGGCATTGTGGTGCTTAGCTCTTTATTCAAAGCTGATTTTGCCTCACATGTTTTGAGCAAAGAAAACAAACAAAAATCGATTGTTTCTAATTTCTCGGAGGTAAAAGAACGTTTTGCCGATTTCTTAACACAAGTTTTAGATGAGATTTTCGATCCGGCGATTCCTTTCAGACAAACTGACGATCCGGCACATTGTACCTATTGTCCCTTTACGGCTATCTGCAAACGGGAAAAAGAACCTGCCGACAGTACAGAGTAATTGGCATTGAATCAAACTGTATTAGCAGAATCATTCAACTTTAACTCCTTTCAATCTTCATCATATTAGCACATTTTC
>DAHXOX010000071.1 GCA_027364655.1 Paludibacter sp.
ACTCGCATGCAGACATTATCATATCCTTGTATGTAAAAAAATTACATGTTCGGTGAATGCATAATGGATTTCGGTTTAGCTTGTCGCTCAGCGTTCAAATGTTGATCGTAGTTTTCGAAAATTGTTTTTTTCAATGACGACGATGACACACCATCTCCATACGGAAAATAGAACACTTCAACACCCAACTCTTTCAGATAATCGTATTTACCATACCAATCGTCTCCGACAACAAACGCATCAATGTTCAATTTCTTAACAATTTCCGTATGATCCAACGTATGTTGCGGGATGACGATATCCGGAGCTTTCAGCGCTTCAACAATCTGCATGCGCTCGACAAAAGGAATTACCGGCGACGCTTTATACGAAGAGACTAATTCATCGGTACTAACGCCAACAATTAAAATATCGGCTAATCCACGCGCATAATTTATCATCCGCAAATGATTGACATGGAACATATCAAAGGTACCAGAAGTATAAACGGTTAACTTTTTGTTAAACATCAGAATTTGTTTTATATTTTGGTGATTTGGAAAAAAGAGGTATCTTGCAGCCTCTTTTGAACTAATTCGATTTTAGCTCGGCAAAGATAATTTTTTATTCATGGACAATCGGGACTGATTATACTTTTTTGATTTAAATAATCTTTGAATGCACCTCGCTAAACTTCCACACTCACTAATACTTGAAAATTGGCTATCACTACTATAAGTTAAATCATTATGAAAACTTTATCACCAGCAGACTTACAATTGCTCAAGAAAAAAGGAATCACTTTGGAGCAAATTGAGAACCAATTACGTGCTTTTGTCAATGGATTTCCGCCTTTAGATATCGAAAAGGCAGCAACTATCGGCGATGGCATTCTTAATGTCGAAGGACACGAAATTGATCATTGCCTGCTCTCATGGAAGGAATATCAGCAACAAAACAAACAAATTGTTAAATTTGTTCCGGCCTCGGGAGCTGCCACACGCATGTTCGGCGAATTGTTTGCCTTCCTAAACAGCCATGAAAACGAACCATCCACAACCCATCTCGTTCAGTTCTTTCAGCATATCGCCGACTTTGCTTTCTACGAGCATCTCAATGCAATCTGCTTTCAACACACCGGAAAAGCCATCCCTGAATTGATTATTAAGCACAATTTTAAGCCCATCATAGACTTACTCTTAAACATTGAAGGCTTGAATTACGGGAATTTACCCAAGGCTCTGTTATTATTCCACCGCTACCCTACTGAAACGCGAACTCCTGTTCTGGAACATTTAGTAGAAGGAGCGCATTATGCTGCAAATGCTGCACAACAAGTGCAACTGCATTTCACCATTTCAGCTGACCACGAATCGCTATTTGAATCCCATTTAAAAGGACAGATACCATATTATGAAGAACTGATGAAGGTTCATTATAAAGTCTCTTTTTCTCAACAAAAACCGGCAACGGACACCATTGCTGTTGACCTGCAGAATGAACCATTTCGAGAAAAAGATGGCACGCTCGTTTTTCGCCCCGGCGGACATGGCGCCCTTATTGAAAATCTCAACGGAATAGATGCCGATATTATTTTCATCAAAAATATTGACAACATCACTACTGATAAACTCAGAAAACCAACCGTAACCTACAAACAGCTATTGGCCGGAATTCTAGTTGAAACGAAACATCAAATCTTTGCTTTTTTGAATGAGCTAGAAAATCCTGATGCAGTGTCAACTGAGCGATTGATAGAGATGAAGCAGTTTTGCAAAAAACAGCTTAACATACAACATCCAATCATGGAACAAGATAACCGTTCGGAGCTGATCGCTTTTTTGTTCCGCACGTTCAATCGTCCCATTCGAGTTTGCGGCATGGTGGCAAATGAAGGTGAACCAGGAGGTGGTCCCTATTTTGTGCGTAACCAAGATGGCAGCACGTCATTACAAATCATGGAAAGCTCTCAAATAGACACTAATAAACCCGATCAGGCAGCTTTGCTACAAAAAGCTACTCATTTTAATCCGGTCGATTTGGTTTGTGCCGTACGTAATTATAAAGGGGGGAAATTTGATTTGCGCCGATTTGTCGATCCAAATACAGGATTCATAGCGCAAAAAACAAAAAACGGACTACCACTCAAAGCGCTTGAACTCCCGGGCTTATGGAATGGAGCCATGAGCGATTGGAACACACTATTTGTAGATGTACCACTGGCGACCTTTAGCCCAGTGAAAACTGTCAATGATCTTTTACGTCCGGAACATCGTTAGAAGCATCTTCTTGTTTAGCGGTTTTTCTCCAATAAAAAACAACTATCCTTTCATTCGATAGTTGTTTTTTATTGAAGAAATTTGACATCTTCAAACATGAAAAAATTGCCCGATAAAACGAAATTTGTATCTTTGCATTTCTCTTATAATTACAGTCAATAATTGATATTCAACATTTTAAAACAAAGAAAGATGACCTATTCGCACGAAGTTGAACACATGTGTGTTGTAAAAAAAGGAGCCAATCATGGAGCGGCGCCCATTCCTCAAGAAGGGAAATGGGTTAAAGCCCGCGAAATCAAAGACATTTCAGGATTAACGCACGGAGTTGGTTGGTGCGCACCCCAACAAGGAGCCTGCAAATTGACGCTTAACGTCAAAGAAGGCATAATTCAAGAAGCATTGGTGGAAACAATCGGTTGTTCAGGAATGACCCATTCAGCCGCAATGGCTTCAGAAATTCTTCCCGGTAAGACCATTTTAGAAGCTCTCAACACCGACCTTGTTTGCGATGCCATCAACACTGCCATGCGTGAACTATTCCTCCAAATTGTCTATGGCCGTTCTCAATCAGCATTTTCAGAAGGCGGATTGCCCATCGGAGCGGGATTAGAAGACCTTGGGAAAGGACTTCGAAGCCAGATAGGCACCATGTATGGCACCTTAGCTAAAGGCGCTCGTTACCTTGAAATGGCAGAAGGATACTGCACCCGCATGGGATTGGATGAAGAAGGAACCATCATTGGATACGAATTTGTTCACATGGGAAAATTTATGGACATGGTCAAAAAGGGCATCAACGCTGATGAAGCTTTAGAAAAAGCCAAAGGTTCGTATGGGCGTTTCAAAGAAGCAGCCAAATACATTGATCCCCGTCAGGAATAGCCGTCTGCAATATGGCAGATTAACCTATAAAAAACAAAACAATATTATTCATTCCTTGTTCAACAGAACAAGTAAAAAAACTATCCAATTATGGCTTTATTTGAAAGTTACGAGCGCCGTATTGATCAAATCAATGCAACGCTCAATCAATACAACATAAAAGACATCGACGAAGCAAAAGCAATTTGCGATGCCAAAGGAATCGATCCCTATAAGATTTGTGAAGAGACACAAGCCATTGCGTTTGAAAATGCCAAATGGGCTTATGTGGTTGGAGCTGCCATGGCTATCAAAAAAGGATGTAAAACCGCTGCCGAAGTATCCGAAATAATTGGCATTGGCTTACAATCATTTTGTATTGCAGGCTCTGTTGCCGAAGACCGCAAAGTGGGGATAGGTCATGGTAACTTAGGCGCCATGTTACTGCGCGAAGAAACACAATGCTTCGCTTTTCTTGCCGGCCACGAATCGTTTGCCGCTGCCGAAGGCGCCATCAAAATTGCTGAAATGGCAAACAAAGTACGCAAAAATCCATTACGGGTTATCCTCAACGGATTAGGCAAGGATGCCGCCCAAATCATCTCACGCATCAATGGGTTTACGTATGTGCAAACCCAATTCAATTACGCCACCAGTGAACTCACAGTGGTTATGGAAAAACCATACTCAACAGGGTTGCGTTCTTTTGTAAAATGTTACGGTGCTGACGACGTTCGCGAAGGCGTTGCCATCATGCACAAAGAAGGTGTAGATGTTTCCATCACCGGAAATTCAACAAACCCTACTCGTTTTCAACATCCGGTTGCCGGAACGTACAAAAAAGAGTGCGTAGAACAAGGGAAACGTTATTTTTCAGTAGCTTCAGGCGGAGGAACAGGAAGGACACTCCATCCCGACAACATGGCAGCAGGGCCTGCATCGTATGGAATGACCGACACGATGGGACGTATGCACTCTGATGCCCAGTTTGCCGGTTCTTCATCCGTACCTGCCCACGTTGAAATGATGGGATTCCTTGGCATGGGTAACAATCCGATGGTTGGAGCTACCGTTGCTGTAGCAGTTGCGGTTTCGCAAGCAATGAATAATTGATTATGGACTTTATAAAGAACTGCCTCGCAACCCGCAAGGCAGTTCTTTCTTTTTAAAACGAGCTCTTCTATTTGTTTAGCTTATGTGGCTTCTCCTCGGACTGTTTTCGGCTATTTTATTGGGTTTTTATGATGTCACTAAAAAATTGGCATTGCAAAACAACGCAGTGATTCCTGTTCTTTTTGCCGCAACGTTGTTTTCTAGCATTCTTTTATTACCCCTGCCCATTTTATCGCATTTCTACCCAAGTAAAATGCAACATACGTGGTTTTATGTACCGCCGATCGATGAGCGAACCCATTTCTTCATCTTCCTCAAGGCACTTTTAGTGCTGGCTTCATGGATATTCGGATATTTTAGCTTCAAACATTTGCCTATAACCATCATTACTCCCATTGAAGCGACCCGCCCGCTTTGGACATTGATTGGAGCTATAATCATCTTCTCCGAACAACTTTCGCCAATCCAGTGGTTAGGGGTCATCATCACGTTGGTTTCGTTCTATATTTTTTCATTAACAGGCAAAAAAGAAGGATTGCATTTTAGCCATAATAAATGGATATGGTTTAGCATAACAGCCTCATTGTTAGGAACTGGAAGTGGACTGTACGATAAATTCCTGATGCAACATTTCAACCGAGTTGCCGTTCAAGCCTATTATGTTTTTTATCAAGCTATCATTATGGGTATCATCGTGCTCTTGCTTTGGTATCCGAAACGAAAAGAAACGACACCCTTTAAGTGGAGATACTCAATTATCGGCATATCCATTTTTCTAAGCTTAGCCGATTTTCTCTATTTTTTCGCTCTTTCTGACCCACATGCCATGATTTCTTTGTTAACTGTTGTCCGAAGATCGGGTGTTGTGGTCTCATTTTCCATCGGAGCCATCCTGTTTCGCGAAAAAAACATTACCGTGAAAGCCATTTGCCTATCGGGAGTCATTATTGGCACCCTTTTATTACTCCTTACATAGCTCTTTTGCCGGTCAATCATTTTGCACACACTTCCCGATGCAAATCTGCCGCTTTGAAACCTTTCAACTCATTGACTTTTCATCCCGACACAAAATCATTTCTAATACAAAATTTTTGACACATCAGACATTATCGTTTAATGAACAATATTCTTACGTTTTGATATACAGCAACTTTGTTTTCTGTTATTTAACTTCAAAAACCAGAAAAAGGCGCCAGTTAGTTTGGATTTGATGCCAAAAGAGTGTAACATTGCAGAAAAAAAATTACACCATGAACATTGAAAAACTACTGACATCACTCGATGCAAAACATCCCGGCGAGTCCGAATATTTGCAGGCAGTACGCGAAGTATTGCTAAGTATTGAAGAGGTATATAACCAGCACCCCGAGTTCGAAAAAGCTAAAATTGTCGAACGATTGGTTGAACCCGATCGTATTTTTACGTTCAAAATTCCTTGGGTCGACGATCGAGGTGACGTACAGGTAAACATTGGATATCGTCTCCAATTCAACAATGCCATTGGGCCTTATAAAGGAGGCTTACGGTTTCACTCATCAGTAAATCTCTCCATTCTGAAATTCTTAGGATTTGAACAAATCTTCAAGAATGCACTTACGACACTTCCTATGGGCGGTGCAAAAGGAGGATCCGACTTCAATCCCCGTGGAAAATCGGATGCCGAGGTGATGCGTTTTAGTCAAGCATTTATGTTGGAATTGTGGAAACATATTGGCCCTGACATGGATGTACCAGCCGGTGATATTGGCGTTGGTGCCAGAGAAATAGGTTATCTGAACGGCATGTATAAAAAATTGACCCGCACTTGCACCGGCGTATTAACCGGGAAAGGTCTTGAATTTGGCGGGTCATTAGTTCGACCAGAAGCAACCGGTTTTGGGGGATTATACTTTATGAAACAGATGCTTGAAACTAATGGAGATACACTGCAAGGAAAAACCATTGCCCTATCGGGATTCGGCAATGTAGCTTGGGGTGCTGCATTAAAAGCCACACAATTGGGCGGAAAGGTCATTACAATTTCAGGGCCTGATGGATATATTTACGATCCTCAAGGCATCGCTGGTGAAAAAATTGACTACTTACTCGATTTGCGCGCAACATGTGAAGACATTGTGGAACCCTATGCAAAACGTTTTGGTGCCACATTTGTTGCAGGAAAAAGGCCTTGGGAAGTCAAAGCCGACATTGCCTTACCTTGTGCAACACAAAACGAATTGGACATCAATGACGCTAAACTTCTTATCAAAAACGGCGTTAAATGTATCGGTGAAATTTCCAATATGGGCTGTACGCCCGAAGCTATAAACTTATTCATCGAGAATAAAATTTTATATGGTCCAAGCAAAGCGGTGAACGCAGGAGGTGTGGCAACTTCAGGACTTGAAATGTCACAAAATGCTATGCACTTGGTATGGCCGGCTGAAGAGGTAGATGCAAAACTTCACCAAATTATGGCAAGCATTCACGATCAATGTGTTGAGTATGGACGTCAGCCCGATGGCTATATCAATTACATGAAAGGCGCCAACATTGCAGGATTTATGAAGGTTGCCAAAGCGATGATGGCACAAGGAGTTGTTTAAAAACTCATTTGACAATGTTATGCAAATCCTCCGGCGATTATCCACATTACCGGAGGATTTGACTATTTTTGTAGTTCAATCTATTCAATCCATTTGAAAGCTATGAGAAAAGATCTTAGTTCACAAATCACATTAGACCGTATTCCGGAACGTTTTTACAGGCCGCGCGATGCCTTCGAACAAGCAGCATTGACCCGTTTTGAGAAAGTGCCTGTTGAAATTTACGAAAATGCCAACGACGGCTCTAAGAAAGTAGCAGCCGAAATTGCTGCTCAAATTCGTAAAAAAAACAAAAAAGGTGAGCTTTTTGTATTAGGATTGACCGGTGGACGAGCTGCGATGGAACTTTATGCCGAGTTGGTTCGGATACACAAAGAAGAACACTTAAGTTTCAAACAAGTAGCAGTAGTAAATCTCTACGAATATTATCCACTTTCGCATCCAATGAAAGCCAGCTTTTTGGCACGCATTAAAGAGATGTTGCTCGATCACATCGACATTGCTTCCGACAATATTCTTTCACCAGATGCAACCGTCGATCGCATCAACGTTATGAACCATTGCAAAGAGTTTGAAGAACGCATTGAAAAAATTGGCGGAATCGACCTTCAACTATTAGGAATCGGTCGTGGCGGCAATATCGGCTTTAACGAACCCGGCTCTCAACCCACATCGCACACCCGGCTCATCATGCTTAACAGCGATTCTCGAAAAGAAGCCTCCATCCATTTAGGCATCACCGACCAAGTTCCTGTGAGCGCCATCAGTCTTGGAATAGAAAACATCTTAAGCGCCCGTCAAATTATTTTATTGTCTTGGGGTGAAGATAAATCGGAAATTCTCAAAACAGCCATCGAAAGCCTTGCCTCAGCATCTTGTCCGGCATCATTTCTCCAACTGCATCAAAATGCATCGTTTGTTATCGACATTCATGCCGCCGGCGAATTGACTCGAATCAGCCAACCATGGCTTGTATCGTCGTGCGAGTGGGATGATAAACTTATTCGGAGAGCTATTGTGTGGTTGTGTCAAAAAGTAGATAAACCCATTCTTAAACTCACCGACAAGGATTACAATGAACACGGATTAAGCGAACTCTTGATTATCTTTGGGTCTGCCTACAATGCTAATATCAAAATATTCAATGATCTACAACACACAATAACCGGCTGGCCTGGAGGAAAACCTAATGCAGACGACACGCATCGTCCAGAACGCGCCCTGCCTTTCCCCAAAAAAGTTGTTGTGTTTAGTCCACATCCGGATGATGATGTTATTTCGATGGGAGGCACATTGAAACGTTTAGTTGATCAACATCACGAAGTGCATGTCGCCTATCAGACATCGGGAAATATTGCAGTCAATGACGAAGAAATCATTCGCTTTTTAGCTTTTGTCAAAGGATTCAAAGACATGTTTGACCCGACAAATCAACCGCTTCAAAAACAATACGAAGAATTAGCCAGCTACTTAGTAACCAATATAAAAGAAAATGAAGTTGACAACTCCATTGTGTTATCATTGAAAGGATTAATTCGAAGAGGGGAAGCAAAAGCAGCTTGTCGCTATGTGGGTGTTTCTTCCAAAAATGTGCACTTTCTCAATATGCCATTTTATGAAACCGGATCGATCAAGAAAAAGCCGATTTCCGAACAAGATGTCGTTATTGTAAAACAACTTTTGCAAGAATTGCATCCTCATCAAATTTATGTTGCCGGCGATTTGGCCGATCCACATGGCACACACAAAGTCTGCTTAGACGCTATTTTAGCTGCCCTCGACGATCTTAAACATGAAACATGGTTTGAAGATTGTCGCGTTTGGATGTATCGTGGCGCTTGGATGGAATGGGAAATTGACCACATTGAAATGGCAGTTCCCATAAGTCCTGAAGAATTGCGCTACAAACGTAATGCTATTTTGAAACACCAATCGCAAATGGAAAGTGCTCCTTATTTGGGCAATGACGATCGGCTTTTTTGGCAACGATCTGAAGCACGTAACAAAGCTACCGCTGAACTTTATAACAAGTTGGGACTTGCTGCTTATGAAGCTATTGAAGCTTTTGTACGGTATATCCCAATGTAATTCAATGACAATCAAATTCATTTTATAATTATAGACGCATTTACCTTTTACCCGTAGATGCGTCTTCCGTATCTCTCTAAAAACGGATAAACGGCTTATGTTTGGGCTTAGTTCATAAGACCTTCAAATTCAAACCCCATGAAAAGTGATATAGAAATTGCACGTGCAGCTAACATGTTGCCCATACAAGAAATTGCAAGTCAACTCGAAGTAGATGCAGAGGACCTTGAATTCTATGGAAAATATAAAGCAAAACTCCCACTGCATTTAATAGATGAAGAAAAGATTCAAAAAGGAAAACTGATTTTAGTCACTGCTATTACGCCAACACCTGCCGGCGAAGGCAAAACTACTACGTCCATTAGTTTAGCAATGGGACTCAACAAAATTGGCAAGAAAGCCACTGTTGTTCTTCGCGAACCTTCTTTGGGGCCTGTGTTTGGAGTTAAAGGAGGCGCTGCTGGGGGAGGATTTGCCCAAGTCATTCCAATGGAAGATATTAATTTGCATTTTACAGGCGATTTATCAGCTATCGAAAAAGCAAACAATCTATTAGCAGCACTCATTGACAACACCTTACAAAACAAAAAACGAGGGCTTAACATTGATCCCAGAACCATCACATGGAAGCGGGTCATGGACATGAACGATCGTTCGTTGCGAAACACTGTCATTGGACTGGGTGGCATTGCCAATGGAATTCCACGCGAAACAGGCTTCAACATTACAGCCGCGAGCGAAGTGATGGCAATTCTATGTTTAGCAAAAGACTTGAGACATCTGCGTGAAATGTTAGGCAATATCTATATCGGACAAACGTATGAAGGAGAACCTGTATTTGCTCGTGATCTGAAAGCACAAGGAGCTATGGCGGTTTTATTGAAAGATGCCATTAAACCCAATCTGGTGCAAACCATTGAAAACACGCCGGCCATTATTCATGGTGGTCCTTTTGCCAATATTGCCCAAGGAACTAACAGTTTGATTGCCACAAAAATGGGGCTTTCACTGAGCGACATTGTGGTGACGGAAGCCGGTTTCGCTTCTGAACTTGGCGCCGAAAAATTCTTTGACATCAAAAGTCAATATGGCAATTTACGTCCAAATGCTGTAGTGATCGTCGCCACCATCCGAGCACTGAAATATCACGGAGGAATTAATAAGAGTGGTTTTGCCACTCCCGATGTCGGTGCTGTGAAAAAAGGGTTAGCTAATCTGGAGAAACATATTGAAAACATGAAACAGTTCGGGTTTTCTCCGGTGGTGTCACTTAACCGATTTTCAGCTGACAGTGAAGAAGAAATTGAGGTTGTTAAAGCACGATGCGCAGAACTTGAAGTGAGCATCGCAATCAACGAAGCATGGGAAAAGGGCGGAGAAGGCGCCATTGATTTGGCAGAAAAGGTATTAGCATCTATATCTAATTGCCCTTCATGCTTTAATCCGCTCTATGATCTTCAATGGGAAATTGAAAAAAAGATTGCCACTATTGCCACGCAGCTTTATGGCGCCAAGGCAGTAGAATATTCACTAAAAGCACATAAAGACATTGAACTGATCAACAAATTAGGAATGGGACACTTAGCCATTTGTATGGCAAAGACGCAAAATTCACTTTCTGACAATCCGGATCTTCGTGGACGTCCCGAAGGATTTGTCTTGAATATTCGCGAAATTGAAATTGCATCGGGAGCAGGCTTTGTGATCCCAATTGCCGGTGCCATCATGCGAATGCCCGGACTCCCTGCCATTCCCGCAGCCGAAAATATTGACTTCGACGATGACGGAAATATCATGGGACTTTTTTGACCCTTCAATACCACAGCCCCAAATTCAAGACTTCTCTGTATGTATCATTTTTTCAAATATTTATCTAAACATCTTCATATCTATAAGTTACCCATTTTTATCGATGGGGTTATGTTTGAAATGTTTGAATAAAACTATTATTTAAACTTATATATGTTGCAACATTTAATGGCGTAACGTATATTTGTGGAAAATAATTCAAACAAAAAATTATGGAAACTAAAGCACTTTATCATGAACGACGTTCCGTCAACTATTTTGATGCAAACAAACCACTATCAAAAAGCACATTAGAAGAAATCATTAATTTGGCAGTGCTTGCTCCTTCCGCGTACAACTTGCAACCATGGCGCATCATAGCAGTCGAATCAAAGGAAGCCAAAGAAAAATTGAAAGCGCTTTCAAACAATCAACCAAAAATAACAGAAGCTCCTATTACACTGATCATTGTAGGGAACAAAAGTGGATGGAACGAGTCAAATCCGGTATGGAAAGAGATGCTCCAAAGCGTAGGAAATAACACGGACATGGTGGAAGGGGCAAAACAAGCAGCGGCATTTTTGTATGGCTCAAGTGAAGAACGTTCATTGAAATTTGCCGAAAGCAATGCCGGTTTATTGGCCATGTCAATTATGATTGCAGCCAAAGAACTGGGTGTGGATTCTCATCCGATGAGCGGCATCGATTTTGAAGGCATTCATAAAGCATTCACTCTAAAACCAAATGAAACAGTCGTTATGACCATCGCTTTAGGTTATGTTGATCAGTCAAAAACGCTTTATCCCAGAAGACCAAGACGTGCTTTCAATGATATTACAACTCTCGTATAATAAATAACAGACTTCCAATGAATGAATCACGATCACATGAGCAACCAAAACGAATTGAATTGTATTACACATTAACTTGCCCAAATTGCAAATTACTTAAACGCATGTTGGAAGAAATTCTGCCACAATTTGGTCATAAATTTGAACTGAAATATCGATTGGCAAACTCACCTATAGGCATAGTTAAAACATTAAAGTTAGGCATTCAAACAGTTCCAACATTGCTGATTGACAATCAGATAATTTTCAAAAGAGTACCTTCAAAAGAAGAACTTATTCACACATTAAACAGCTATTAAAATGGAGACAAAAAAGAAATTAAGATGCCCTCTGGGCGTTCCGGGTGCAATCGTTGCAGTTCTAATCGGATTAATTGGTATCGTTGTAAACCTGATTACCTTTAATCTTATGGGGCTATTAACCTCATTAGCAATCTTTTTGTTAGGATTACCTTTTATTCGGGTAACGATGATGGTACATGCTGCAAACGATCGATTAGATGAAATTGAAGCTAAAATAAATAAGCCATCATAACCTCATTTCGATCATAAATAACATATAACGTATTGCAAACAATTATTTTGTGAGTAATATGTTTTATGCTTTCGTTTATATTACTCTTTCAAAACAAATCATTATGGCAACTTCATTATCGACGTTGAGAAAAATTATTGGTTGGGTTATTGCCGGCATGCTTACTGCTTTATATGCTTATAGCTCAAGCGGAAAGATACTCCATCCACAAATGATGGATCACGTAGGATTAGCTAACTGGCGGATCCTTATTGCCATCGGCGAAATTGCTTCTGCCTTGTTGTATTTATTTCCACGAACTAATTTAATCGGAACATTATTGCTAAGCTCGTATATGGGTGGAGCTATCTTATTAAGCATGACCAACAATTGGAGCATTTTAGTACCATCGATAGTCTTAATCATTATTTGGATTGGCGCTTTTGTCAGACATCCTGATTGGTTGAAATTATAATAATATGAGCATTGAAGAAGAACTTGACGGCCATTTTCGTAATGAATTTCACAAAGGATTGATCAATCTGATCTATACTACCAACGAAATCCATTTCGAGTTTCTGAGTTATCTCCGCACACACGGGCTTACTTCTCAGCAGTATAATGTACTAAAGCTACTGCGAGGATTTGGCGATGTACCGCGCTCAATAGATTTTTTGCGTAATAGAATGCTTGATAAAAAATCGGATATGAGTCGCATCATTGATCGGTTGTTTGCACAAAAATTAGTAGATCGCGTCGAGAATATTTCTGACAGACGCCAAAAAGAAATTACAATTACGTCAAAAGGAATGTCATTGCTCGACAAAATGGACGATTGCGAAAAACATACCGATGGATTATTGAAAAATTTAACGGAAGAGGAAGTGCAGGAACTAAATCGTCTGTTGGATAAAATCAGAGAAAAACAGCCTCAGAAATAAAAGCAAAACATCTGATGACCTTAATTTACAGAGAAAATTTATGACATTTCCTTCAGATATTCTTAAAACAAAACGTTTTCTCTTTTTAGATCGCGACGGCGTGATTAATATACATCGTCAGAACGATTATGTAAAAACAGTCGATGAATTCACTTTTTTGCCTGGAGCGCTCGAATCGTTGTGTGAATTGTCAAAGTATTTCGAACGCGTGGTGATAGTGACAAACCAAAGAGGAGTGAGCAAAGGCAAAATGAGTGAAACTGCTTTGAAAGAAGTCCATGCTTATCTCATGCAGCAAGTTGAGAAAGCAGGAGGAAAAATAGATGCTATCTATTACAGTACTCATCTTGACGATAACCATCCTTATCGTAAACCCAACGGTGGTATGGCGCTCCAAGCAAAGAACGAATTTCCGGAAATTGATTTTCACCAAAGCGTCATGATCGGTGATAGTCGTTCTGATATTGAATTTGGGAAGCGTCTTGAAATGACCACCATACTCATTAGAAAGGAAGCGCCAATCTGGCAACAACCAATTCCTGATTTTATCTATCCATCGCTTGCTGAGGTTGCTGCATTGTGGAAATAGACGAAGTAAGAATTTCAGAAAGTTAAGGGAGCGGAAGCTCTTGCCATCAAATAATGATCGAGCAATGTCATAGCAGTCATGGCCTCCACGATGGGTACCGCACGTGGTAACACGCAAGCATCGTGTCTTCCACGCGCTTTAATCGTCGTTTCTTCTCCAAGTGTGTTAACGGTGTGCTGCTCTTGCAACAAAGTTGCCACAGGCTTAAAAACCACCCTGAAATAAATATCCTGTCCATTTGAAATGCCGCCTTGAATGCCTCCTGAACGATTGGTCAATGTAGTTACTTCCCCATCATGCATTACAAACTCATCGTTTGATTCAGAACCACGTAAAGCTACGCCTTCAAATCCACTCCCATAATCGAATCCCTTCACTGCATTGATGGAAAGCATCGCATTGCTCAGAGCAGCATGCAATTTATTGTAAATGGGTTCACCCCAACCTACGGGAACATGACGAACAACACAAGTGATAATACCACCAATGGTATCGCCTGTTTTGTGAACATCACGAATCAACAGCTCCATTTGTTCTGCTACAATAGGATCGGGACAACGCACGGCATTGGATTCAATTAGCGAAAAGTCATAGGATTGATATGGTTTTGTCAAACAAATCGAGCCAACCTGCGATGTAAAAGCAGTGATTTGCACACCGAAAGTATGCAAAGCCAACTTGGCGATAGCACCTCCGACAATTCTTACTGCCGTTTCGCGTGCAGAGCTTCGACCTCCGCCCCGATGGTCACGGACTCCATATTTCGTTTGATAGGTATAATCGGCATGAGAAGGACGATATGTTTGTCGTAAATTCTCATAATCGGAAGAATGTTGATCAGCATTTCGAATGATAAATCCAATTGGAGAGCCTGTCGTTTTACCTTCAAAAATGCCGGAAAGGAATTCTACCTCATCGGCTTCTTTACGGGGTGTTACGATATCCGATTGGCCGGGACGTCGCCGATTCATCTCTTGTTGTACAAAATCTATATCAACAGAAATGCCTGCCGGGCATCCATCAATGACACCACCAATGGCAACGCCGTGAGATTCACCAAAGGTAGTCAGACGAAAAATGGTTCCAAAAGTATTTGACATAGACAACTAAAAAAAGGAAAAGAGATGGTTTTATGTACACATCCCTTTTCGCGTTTGTTCATTATGAATGGCAGCTACAGCCACCACCACTATTACAACTGTCATCGTCAGATCCGCAACTGCAATCACTGCCACAGCCACCGCCTTGAAAAGCAGCCAAATCTTCTTCTGTAGCTTCTCGTACTTCAAGCACTGAGCCTTTGAAATGCAACGTTTCACCAGCTAACGGATGGTTAAAGTCAACTGTAACAGTAGCATCACCAATTTCAACAATTTGAGCATTCAAACGAGTGCCGTCACTGTCCATTAAAGGCACTACATTTCCTTCAAAAATCGTATTTGAATCCAATTCTCCATCTACTTCGAATATAGAACGTGGAAGTGCCACAACGTTTTCGTCGTCATATTCTCCATAAGCATTCTTACTGTCAATGCTGAAATCAAACGTATCGTTGATTTTTAAACCGCGCAAATTTTGTTCGAACTCGGCCAACATCATTCCTATTCCAAAGCAAAAGGTCAACGGATTCTGTGCAGTCGCTTGTTCCATTAATTCTGGTTCTTCCTCACTACCACCTACATACAAGTCGTAAGTAACTGAAACCATTTTGTTTTCTTCAATTGTCATTTTATTGCTGTTTATTGTGTATGAAAATTGGTACAAAGATAGGCATTGAACGTCAAACTACGACCGATGTTTTTGGCTTTCAGTTATTTTTAGGAAAACATCGGTTAAGAACCGTCATTCAATCTGACCTTTCTCACTTTCTTTTGAAGAAAAAAGCGTATCATTGGATGCTAATAATGTTCTACTTGTAATAATTTGAATAACACCACTATGATGACAATAAAGAACTTATTACTGACAGGTATCTGCTGCTTCCTTTTCAATACTGCTTTTGCACAACGCTCACACAAAGAGGCCATCATACCCATTGATACCTCCTATTCTGTAGTTCATGAATGGACACAGAACCACAAAAAATATTCTTTCATCACGGTGGTAGAAGTGGGCGATACAACGGGATTGACAATCGAAAACAATATTATTTACACTCATTACGGAGCAAGAAAACTTCATCTTGATGTGGCACAACCCAAGGGGATGACATCTGAAAAACAACCCGTTGTGCTCATTGTACATGCAGGTGGTTGGAGTTCAGGCAATCAAAGTATGGATCGAACTATTGCGTATGAATTAGCTCGTCATGGATTTGCCACCGTTTGTCCGGAATATCGTATGTCGCCGGAAGCCAAGTATCCAGCCGCTGTTCAAGATGTTGAAACCGCATTGCGTTGGATACGAGCCTCAGCAAAACGATTTCATTTCGATCCAAACAGAATTGCAATTTTGGGGACGTCAGCAGGAGGTCAACTTGCGGCACTCATTGGAAGTATAAACGCCCCATACCCGGCATTTGAGACTCCTGCATATACGCACAATTCTGTTCGCGTTAATGCCGTGGTTGACATGGATGGTATTTTGACTTTCATTGGTCATGGCTCAGGTGAAGGGCACGATGAACCCGGCAAATTATCAGCCGCTACCCGCTGGTTTGGCGCTCCTATGAATATCGATCCTGCTCCGGCAATACAAGCATCTGCCCTGACACATGTCAATGCCAAAAGCGCACCGATTCTTTTTGTTAATAGTTGCCTTGCCCGAATGCATGCCGGTAGAGATGAAATGATTGCTAAACTCAATCAATATGGCATTTACAATGAAACACACGAAATACCTGACACACCACACACATTTTGGCTATTTCATCCGTGGTTCGACACGGCTATGACCTTCACTATCGGTTTTTTACATAAAGAATTGAAAAATAACACACTGAAGAAATGAATAAAACACCTAAGCACCAAAATTGTTACTCAAAACTTGCAAAGATGAATTAAAATGCCTATTTTGCGCCACTAATGAAGGATGCCATGAAAAAAGAAAAGATTCAGTTAGAATATGTATTCTCGAACATTTCATTTAATGTTCTGTGGAATAATATAAGTACTGCAAGTGGCTTATCTGATTGGTTTGCCGACAAAGTGCATGTAGAAGGACGTTTGTTTAATTTTAGCTGGGGCGATCACAGCCAACAGGCAGAAATGATACAACTCCATAATGGATCTTTTATTCGATTTCGATGGTTAGACGACACGGAGCATACCTACTTCGAATTTAAACTCGTCGTGGACGAATTAGTCCCTGGCATTGCTCTCATTATCACCGATTTTGCTACTCCTGAAGAAAAAACAGATGTTGCATTGCTTTGGAATAAACAGGTAAGTTATCTCAAAGAACGTTCAGGTATTTAAGCTAACACCTACAGATTTAAAAAATTAGTCAGAATTTGTTCTCCGACTTTCCCCGATTTTTCTGGATGGAACTGCACTGCAAAGAAATTATCTTTCTGTAAAGCAGCGCTATATGGAATCATATATTCAACAGAAGCCAACGTGTACTCACTCAATGGGGCATAGAATCCATGAACAAAATAGACGTAACTATGTTCAGGAACCTGATTGAAAAGAGGTCCTTTCAAACCAAAAATATCGTTCCAACCAATTTGTGGAATTTTCAAACCTAACTGAGGAAATTGCCTGATAGGTCGATCAATGATGTTTAAGCAGTCGGTCTGATTCTCATCGGAGAAATTGCACAACAACTGCATACCTAAACATATGCCCAAAACAGGTTGTTTCAGCGATTGGATCACTTGTGCCAATCCGTGTTCATTTAAATAACTCATTGCAGAAGAAGCTTCTCCTACTCCGGGAAATATCACTTTGTCAGCCTTACGAATTAAAGCAGGATCATCACTTACCACGGCATGATAGCCAAGCCGCTCTAAGGCAAAAAGTACAGAACGGATATTGCCTGCGTTATATTTTATGATTACAATTTCCATATCAAATTCTTGAAGAGATAATTTTTACATGCTTGCCCGATAAAAAAAGTTTTGCCGGTATTTTCACAAACACCGGCAAAAGTAATCAATTTCAGGTAAAAAAAGATGAAAAAAAATCAAGTTGTAAAAGCACTGTCTGTTATTTTGCTATTTTCTCTAAGTCGTCGTGTGTTAAATTTCCCTTCATAATAATAAGACTCAATTGATCAGCATTCTGAGCCACAATTACTAATTCGGAACCATTATTTGTATCTGTTGAACCATATACTGTTGAGTGATCTGTCTTGTTACGTGTTACCATCATTTTTTCAAAATTGCCTCTCGTTAGCACTTTGTCCAATTCCATTTGAAAATTTCTCCGCAAAACAGCTTTATTATCAAGATTAATGGTCAAAATTTTCATCGTCTTGATGCGTGATAACACCTCTTTTGTTTCCTTGTCGATATTCGCACCGCCAAACCATTGAGTCAAATTAAACAACCCCTTTTGAATGGAGACATACTCACAATCCTTATCGTTTGAATATTTATCTATCAGTTTATCAATTGTTTGAGCATTTACTGTTAGAGTAGCTAACGCTAACAGTACCAAAATAAGCTTAGTTTTCATTCTTAGTTATCGTTTCGTTTATAGTTGCAGAATCATTTGAAAGGGTATCGTGTTTTTGAAACAAAGAAACAAGGCTTAAATGCTTTTCGACACGGCCAAATTTCTCAACCTGAGCAAGGCCTGTATTGAAATTCCCCGTTACCAGATGAAGTTTTGCAGCAGCCATCATTAACGCTTTTTCAGGGTCATTGATACGCTGACCATTGACAATCATATAATTATTTTGACGTTCAAGGTAATAAACAGTTCCTAAGGTGAGGAAAAGCGATGCCGCTGCCGCCGTACTCCACAATACAAGATGATGCACAAATGAATGGCGTTTATGTGTCAATTTTGCAAGAATGGTCCTCTCAAAATGTTGATCTAATAAACTTTCATTATGTTGATCGCTTAGATTGACAAACAAATAGCGGTATTTTTCCAATGATGAAGGTAATTCGCTTGTCAAAAAATATTTTTTTAACAACGCCTCTTCTTGCAAAGAAGTTTCTGCATCAAAATATTTTTGCAAAAGTGTTTCAACGTTGTTCATATTCATTTTCCATTAATTAAATCTCTTATCCGTTGTCTTGCCCGTGAAAGATTTACTTTAATCGCATTTTCTGTCAATCCTGTAATCTGGACTATTTCATCAAACTCCAAATCTTCAACATCTCGTAAATGGATGACCGTCCGCTGCTGCTCCGGCAATAAAGCCATCAATTTTTTTATTCTATCAACTAAATCTTGCTGTTCAGCTTGTTCGTAAGGAGATCGCTCCGAAGAGAAGTTGTCATCAGTTATTTCTTGAAAATCATTTCTTTTTAGAATCCTCAATTGATCCAAACAATGATTTCGTGCTAACTGCAAACAAAAAGCTCTGACATTCTCAGCTTTCTCAATTTGATCTCTTTGCGCCCACAATTTCAAATAAATATCCTGCACTGCATCTTCTGCATACGTTGCATTGCCGAGCAGCGCTTTTGCTAATCGATAAATGTTATTCTTTAGCGGTAGGATTTTTATTTCAAATTGGTGTAAATCCATTACATAATAGATGACGAATGCGCCGGAAAAAGGTTACAGCGGTTATTCTTTTTTAACTAACAAAACTTCATCACTCCTATTTCACGATGTAAAAATAGCTATTTTTGTACCCCTTTCATTACAATCATAATTTATTATCTACTATGAAGAAAACGTTTTCATTCTTATTGGTCCTTGCTGGCTTTATAATGCCGCAGATGGCTTTTGGCTGGGGCATGACCGGCCATCGTGTCATTGGAAAAATTGCTGAGATGAATCTTGGAAAACATACCATAAAAAACTTAAATCAAGTCTTAGATAACGCCAGTGTGGCAATGGTTTCCAATTGGGGTGATTTTGTCAAGTCTGACTCAGCTTTGGCATACACTGCAATATGGCACTACAAGGATTTACCCTCTGGCCTTTCGCGTGAAGAATTTAACAAACAAGCCATTACCTTAGATAATGGTGAAGTGGTATATCGCGTTTTACAACTTATTGCAGAACTAAAAAAGCAACCGGACAATGCGAACAACCTGAAAATGTTGATTCATTTGATTGGCGACATGCACCAACCGCTACATATGGGGCATCCTGAAGACAAAGGCGGAAACATGATTAAAATCCGATGGATGGGAAGAGAAACCAACTTGCATTCACTATGGGACAGCGGATTAATAGATTTCCAACAATTAAGCTACACGGAATATGCCCATTATTTGTTCAAAACACACACTTTCGCTTTACCACCTTTCAAACCCTCGATGGTACTCGATTGGGCATGGGGAACCTACCAGGCAGCTCAAGTTGTGTACAATTCAGTAGATCAACTGAAAAATCCATTTTATTACGACTATCGGTATCTTTCATTATTGGAAAGTCGTTTAACTGATGCCGGCGATCATCTTGCCATTGTACTTAATTATTTGTACAATAAATAAGTAAAACCACATTCACAACGCACATTTCTTCTACTAATTCATCCTCATCAGTTGGCTTGAAGTCACCGGATGAGGATGAATTTTTCTACATTTGAGTACAACAATATCGTAATCACCCGCACAAAACATACAAATCAGATCGAGGATTGAGAAACAACAGTGGAACACGGCTTGTGGCAATCATTTTGCGTTCCGGCGGGCCAAATATCAAATCATCTAATCCATATTCTCTGGAAGCAGTTAAAATCACACCGTCAGCCTCTCCTCGCGAAGCTCGTTTAACGGCCTCTTGCTGAATACTAAAACTATCTTTCACCCCTTTCACAATCTGATAAGAAACAGAGAATTTTGAGAACAGAGATTGAATGGCATCCAAATTGCTTGCTGCCCGAGTTCCATAATCGTTGGCTAACAACAAATCAACGGATGATCCATGAAAACGAGCAAACGATGAGGCAATGACTCCTTTTTCTTTTTCTTCAGGCAAAAAACTAACAGGAACCAACCAACGTTTGAGCGACGACGGAGAAATTTCTTCTTTCGTAAAAACATAGGGAATTCGCAAATCGCGACAAGCTCGAAGCAAAGGCATAATGCGATAAGAATGTACTTTTTGTGTCAAAGACATAATCAGCATGACAGCTTCCATCTCACTCAAAACAGTCGATAAAGAAGATAACGACCCCAAAGCGCAATGCGTTAAAAAGGGTTGTTCATTTTGCCTTTTCCACTGAAGATGAATGGGTTCAATGTCAATCACATCTTTCGCATTCGAAGCCAAAGAAAGCAAGCAAAGCGGTTTATCAAAAGAGTTTGCCACTTCCAGAGCCAAACGAAAAGCTTGTGTCGGAAAATATCGAACATCGCACAATATCACAATGGAACCTTTCATCCAAAAATAATTTGTTTATTGAACGCCGGAAAGAGCTTTTTCGCTAACGAGATATGTGTCACCGCGAAAAAGAATTTTAAGTCAAAAAAAGCAATACACAGCCGCCCACACTGACAAATGCACCAACTACTTGAAAAAGAGTAATTCGTTGTTTAAACATAATCGCAGACGGTACGATGATAAAAATGGGCACTAAGCCGATTAAGGTAGCTGCCACTCCGGCAGAAGTATGTTGAATGGCGTACAATGAAAGCGCCACGCCTACAAAAGGGCCGAAGAAAGAACCAATAAAAACGGAACGAAGTCCCTTTCGGTCTTTTGAAGCAATGCGCACATTTCCCCAACGCTGCAAAAAAGTCACCAAAATGATAAAGGAAAGCCCGCCGGTCAACGCCCGAATTTGTGTAGCTGCCATTGCATCGTAATTACCAATGCCTTTTTTACTGATCACCAATCCTAATGCTTGGCCAACAGCTCCACCCAGCGCAAATAAAAAGCCTTTTAATGGCACTTTAAAATTGAGTTTTTCGCCTGTTTCTTTGCCCAACATAGCAATGAGAATTCCTGACACAGTGACAAAGATTCCGATCGTTTTGAGCCAAGAGAGTCTTTCGCCTAAGAAGACAAAGCCAACAAAAGCAGTGATTGGAGGAGCCAATGTCATCACTAATTGTGCCATACGCGACCCAATGATGGTGTAAGAGTAAAAAAGACAGAGATCGCCTAAGAAAAACCCGATAAAGCCTGACAATGAAAGCCAAAACCATTGATATGGGGTAGCATCCAACGGCAGAAAGAGGCCACGTGTGATCCATGTGGCGACTCCCAACAACACAACAGCCATCACCAGCCGAATCACATTCACAGACAACGATCCAAGACGACTCCCTGCCATCTCAAAAAAAAGAGCACTCACTGTCCAGCAAAAAGCAACGCCAAGGGCGGAAATTTCTCCAATATACACGTTAAACAGGAATAAAAAATGAAATGCAAAAGTAGGTAATATCTTTTGAATGAGCAGGTATTTGTTGCTTTTACGTTTAAATTCTACCTTTGTCAATAAAATATGCCCATCACACACACGAAGTTTGTTGATTTGCATGCCATTATTTGTCACATTCACACTTACCTTTGCTATGGCAACAATTTCTAAAGAAAGAATATTATTCCTTGATATTGAGACAGTTTCTCAAACAAGAGATTACCATGAACTTCCCCCGCGACTTGCCCATTTATGGGAGGAGAAAGCTATTTCTCTTCAACAACGCATTCCTGACTCCTACACAAAAGAGATGGATGCCCAATCCATTTTTGCCAAAGGAGCCGCCATCTTTGCAGAATTCGGGAAGATCATTTGCATCTCAGTAGGCTTTATTTATCACAAAGAAAATGAAGATCATTTTAGAGTAAAATCATTTTATGGCCATGATGAGAAAGCCATTCTATTGGAATTTGTAGCTATGCTTTCCCATTTTGGAAATACCGCCGACATTAATCTTTGCGGACACAACATCAAGGAGTTTGACATCCCTTATATTTGCAGAAGATTACTAATAAATAATCTGCCACTACCTGAAATTTTGAATATAGGAGCAAAAAAACCATGGGAAGTGCCCTTATTAGACACGTTGGAAATGTGGAAATTTGGTGATTACAAGCATTATACTTCTCTCAATTTATTGACAGCTCTTTTCGATATACCAACGCCAAAGGACGATATTAACGGAAGTCAGGTAACCGGCGTATATTACGAAGAGAACGATGTAAAACGAATATCTACCTATTGTGAAAAAGATGTCATAGCGACAACTCAACTCTTTCTGCGGCTTAACCAGATACCTATGATACAATTACATAATATTGAACACGTGTGAACTAATTAACAGCCGATGAGGGCAACGCACAACCAAAACTGTACGACATGCTCATAGTAAAGAATCTTATCAGGACACTGTCAAGACATTTTTTTCTTGCCTTGCTTTTTATATTTCTGCTTCTGTCAGTTGGATGCCAAAGAAAAATTCGATCAGTTAAACCATCCGATTCTCTTTCCACAATTATCAAGCGAGACACGTTGAACGCTATCATGCTTTATGGTTCGTCAACCTATTTCATCTACAAAGACCAACCAATGGGCTATGATTATGATCTTTGCCACAATTTAGCCGATACACTTGGCGTAAAACTCAATGTGATTGTTGCAAAAAACATTCAGGAAGCAATCAGACTTTTGCAAACAAGGAAAGGCGATCTTATTGCAGCGCCCATCGATCCAACATTTTATCATAAAAACCAATTAGCCGCTACTGACGTTGGCGAACAAAGCACGCAGGTGCTTGTGCAACCCTTGGGGAAAAACGCGTTGAATGATGTTACCGAGTTGGCAGGCAAAACCATTTATGTACAATCAAACTCCCGATATGCACAAAGATTACGCGATCTTAACAACGAATTAGGCAACACATTTACAATAAGGGAGGTAGCTGATTCTGTCAGTATGGATGCTTTGATTGAAATGGTAGCAAAAGGGAAGATTCAATACACCGTTACTTCGAATAAAATAGCAGAATTGAATCAAAACAATATTACGGGCGTCGATTTTCATTTAGTCATCAGTTTTCCGCAACGTTCCTCGTGGGTCACTTTAGTTTCAAACCAACCCTTAGTTGACCGCATCAATGAATGGTACAAACAAGCCGTTGCGTTAGGTACCACACAAGATTTGTATAGCAAATACACCTCTGAAAATAAATTTTTTGCCGATAAAACGATAAGGGTGCCACGAGGAGCAATTTCCCCTTATGATCGAATTTTCCAACATTACGCCAAACAGTTGGGCTGGAATTGGCGGTTATTAGCTGCTCAAGCCTACAATGAATCCCATTTTGATGCTAACTGCGTCTCTTGGTCGGGTGCATCAGGGTTAATGCAACTTATGCCCAATACAGCAAGGAGGTTCGGAATTGATGGCAATGCTATCTTCAATCCCACCAGCAATACTGACGCCGCGGTGCAATATCTCAAAATGCTCAATATGATTTTCCACAACATCCAAAACAAAGAAGAACGCATAAAATTTATTCTGGCAGCCTATCATACCGGACCGGGACACGTATTAGACGCCATGGCTTTAGCGAAGAAGTTTGGCAAAAATGCCCATCTTTGGGTTGGAAATGTTGAAACCTTTTTGAAATTAAAATCCGAACCTCAATATTACAATGATCCGGTGTGCCATAATGGGTATGTAAATGCCACACAAACTATTCGCTACGTGAAAGATGTTTTGGCGAAATTCGATTCGTATATGCGTCGCAAATAGAGCGATAACAATCTTTTTCATGGAGAGAAACCTACATATAATTGCCTTTGACGTTCCCTATCCTCCTAATTACGGTGGTGTTATCGATATCTTTTATAAAATAAAATCGCTTAGTGAATCCGGCATTAAGATCACGCTTCATTGCTTTGAATACAATCGTAGTCATGCCATTGAATTAGACGAATATTGCGAAAAAATCTATTATTATAAACGACAAACAGGAATTCTTTCCAATCTAAGCCTGCTGCCTTATATTGTTCTAAGTCGTAAAAACAAAAGCCTGATTGACAATTTGTTGATTGATCCATCTCCAATACTGTTTGAAGGAATCCATTCATGTTACTATTTAAACGACAAACGATTGAAATCGCGGCTAAAAATATACCGAGAAAGCAACATTGAACATACTTATTATTTTCATTTATTTCTATCTCAAAGAAACCTAATTAAATCTGCTTATTTTCTAATAGAATCAATTCGTCTTTATTTTTATCAAAGAAGATTGCAAGCGGCCAATTTAATGCTGGCAGTTTCAAAAAAAGACACTAGTTATCTCAAGCGATTTTTCCCAAAAGTAAACGTTGTTTACTTGCCTTCTTTTCATGCCAATACACACATCACGGCATTGGAAGGACGTGGAGATTATGTTCTCTATCATGGCAATTTATCTGTACAAGAAAACGAAAAGGTTGCCATCTTTCTGTTGAAGGATGTCTTTAACGATCTGCCGGTTCGCTTTGTAATTGCGGGATTACATCCTTCCACGCAACTCAAAACATTGATAGCAAAATATCCGCATGTTGAATTGTATGATTCACCAAATGAAGAAACCATGAGCGAGCTTATCCATAATGCTCATATTCACACGATGATAACATTTCAACGGACAGGGTTTAAGTTGAAATTGATCAATGTCTTGTATTCTGGTAGATTTTGTTTGTGCAACAATCAAATGTTATGGGGAACTGACTTAGAGAAGCTTTGCATTGTTACAAAATCTGCCTTCGATATGAAAATGGCTGTCACTCGGCTTATGAAAGAAACGTTTTCCAAAAGAGAGCTTCTGAATCGTGCTGCTGTATTAGACAAAACTTTTGGAAATAAGATCAATAGTGAAAAAATAATTTCCTTGCTATTCTCTATTTATAACTGACAACTTGACAGTGCTGCTTTTCCTCTTTATTGCATAATGGGAAATTTTGACACATATCTTTCTCGTAAAAAAATTTCATGAAAATAGAAAGTGCATTTATTCATCTTCCTATTATTCAGTTATGTATTTCTATATTAAATAGATAAATAACAAATCCATTCCTTTTGCATCAAAACATCTCAATCATGGCACAGAAAATGCAAGGACAAAGTACGAATAGATTTTATGTTTAACCATTTTAAAATAGTTGACGTTATGAATATTAAACCATTAGCGGACAGAGTATTAATTCAACCGGCAGCAGCCGAAGACAAAACAGCAAGCGGAATCATCATTCCGGATTCGGCTAAAGAAAAACCATTAAAAGGAAGCGTTGTTGCTGTAGGGAAAGGCACAAAAGATGAAGAAATGGTAGTAAAAGTAGGAGATCAGGTTCTTTATGGCAAATACGCAGGCACTGAGATAGAGCTTGATAATGAAAAATACATCATTATGCGCCAATCAGACATTTTAGCCGTCATTTAATCAAGCTATGAGAAGCAAATAGAACATTTAACTTGTTCATAATCAATCAACATATATAAATTATCAAGCTATGGCAAAAGAAATTAAATTTGAAATGGAAGCACGCGACCTTTTGAAAAAAGGAGTCGATGAATTGGCAAATGCCGTAAAGGTAACATTAGGGCCAAAAGGAAGAAACGTCATTATTGAAAAAAAGTTTGGTGCCCCACAGATTACCAAAGATGGTGTTACTGTTGCAAAAGAGATCGATTTAACAGATCCATTTGAAAATATGGGAGCGCAATTAGTTAAAGAAGTTGCTTCGAAAACAGGCGATGATGCCGGAGATGGAACAACAACAGCCACAGTATTAGCTCAATCAATCATCACCGTTGGCTTGAAAAATGTAACTGCAGGCGCAAACCCAATGGATTTGAAACGCGGAATAGATAAAGCAGTAGAAACCGTCGTGGGTCATATTAAATCACAAGCCAAATCAGTAGGTGATGATTACAACAAAATTGAACAAGTAGCTAGTGTCTCTGCAAACAATGATGCCAAAATTGGCAAACTAATTGCAGACGCCATGAAAAAAGTAAAAAAAGAAGGGGTAATTACTATCGAAGAAGCAAAAGGGACAGAAACTACTATTGAAGTAGTTGAAGGAATGCAATTTGATCGTGGATATATTTCTCCTTATTTTGTTACAAACACCGAAAAAATGGAAGCTGACTTAGAAAGACCTTTCATTTTGATTTATGACAAAAAAATATCCATTCTCAAAGAAATCCTCCCAATCCTTGAAGCAACGGTTCAAAGTGGACGTCCCTTATTAATCATTGCCGAAGATATTGACGGAGAAGCTTTAGGAACATTAGTGGTAAATAGACTACGTGGTTCTTTGAAGATTGCCGCAGTTAAGGCTCCCGGCTTTGGTGATCGTCGTAAAGAGATGTTGGAAGACATCGCAATCCTCACGGGAGGCGTCGTTATTTCTGAAGAAAAAGGAATGAAACTTGACGCAACCACCATCGAGATGTTGGGAACTGCAGAAAAAGTAACAATCAACAAAGACAATACAACCATCGTTAACGGTGCAGGATCTAAGGAAACTATTGCCTCTCGCGTTGCGCAAATTAAAGCTCAGATCGAAACAACAACCAGCGATTACGATCGAGAAAAATTGCAAGAACGTTTGGCTAAATTAGCCGGCGGTGTTGCTGTATTATATGTTGGTGCTGCTTCGGAAGTAGAAATGAAAGAAAAGAAAGACCGAGTGGACGATGCATTGAGTGCTACACGTGCTGCAATTGAAGAAGGGATTGTACCTGGCGGTGGCGTTGCCTACATTCGTGCTATCGCTGCTTTAGAGGGTCTAAAAGGCGAAAATGAGGACGAAACAACTGGCATTGAAATAATTAAACGTGCCATTGAAGAGCCCTTACGTCAAATTGTTGTAAATGCAGGCAAAGAAGGCGCTGTAATTGTACAAAAAGTAAAAGAAGGCAAAGATGATTTCGGCTATAATGCCCGCACTGACGTTTATGAAGCTTTGTACGCAGCCGGAGTAATTGACCCTGCAAAAGTAGCTCGCATTGCTCTTGAAAATGCAGCTTCCATTGCCGGCATGTTGTTAACTACCGAAAGTGTCATTGTAGAAAAGAAAGAAGAAAATCCTGCAGCTGCGATGCCTCCAATGGGTGGAGGAATGGGCGGCATGATGTAATCGTTGCTCAAGGGAAATAATTTATCTTAGATTTATTCAATAAAACCGCTGTGCAGTTGATTGCACAGCGGTTTTTGTTTTCCTTTTCTTGACTTTCAAATGCCCTATGGGAATGACACCACTATCAATATATCAAAAATAAAAAGAGGTTGCCGCATCTGAAAAGATGAAACAACCTCTTTATGATTTTTATACGTGAACCCTTACAACACCCTTAAACTTCTTCTGGAAGAAGAGCTTTGCGAGCTTCGTTAATGCGATCTTGCTCATCAATTGATCCAACAATCAGTTTATCGAATTCGCGTTGACCAGTTCCGGCTGGAATTAGATGACCGCAAATAACATTTTCTTTGAGGCCTTCTAATTTATCTATTTTACCAGAGATCGCCGCTTCATTTAACACCTTTGTCGTTTCTTGGAAAGATGCAGCAGACATAAAACTGTTGGTTTGCAACGACGCACGGGTAATACCTTGTAAAACCTGACTTGAAGTAGCTGGCACGGCATCCCGAGATTCAACCAATCGCAAATCTTTACGTTTTAACGAACTATTTTCATCGCGCAATTTGCGAGCTGTTACAATTTGTCCAGCTTTTAAAGTTTGTGAATCTGCGGGATCAATCACCACTTTCTTGCCCCACAAACGGTCATTTTCTTCAAAAAAATCATTTTTATCAACAATTTGTTGCTCAAGAAAACGAGTATCTCCTTGATCCTCAACTAATACCTTGCGCATCATTTGACGCACAATCACCTCGAAGTGTTTATCATTAATCTTCACTCCTTGTAAACGATACACATCTTGTACCTCATTCACAATGTATTCTTGTACTGCAGTCGGCCCTTTGATAGCTAAAATATCGGATGGAGTGGTAGCTCCATCTGAGAGAGGGATACCGGCACGAACATAATCGCTTTCTTGCACCAAAATTTGCTTTGACAGAGGAACGAGATACTTCTTAATTTCGCCCATTTTTGAAGTAATAGCAATCTCACGATTCCCTCGTTTAATTTTACCGAAAGAAACCTCTCCATCAATTTCAGCCACTACTGCAGGATTTGATGGATTACGTGCCTCAAACAATTCAGTTACGCGAGGAAGACCTCCCGTAATATCGCCTGCTTTACCGACAGCACGTGGAATTTTAACAAGCAATTGACCTGCTTTGATTGTATCTCCTTCATCCAGGACTAAGTGAGCACCAACAGGCAAACTGTAATTGCGTAACATCGCCCCATCTTCTCCTACAACATGCACTGTAGGAATTCTATTTTTATCTTTTGATTCCACAATTACTTTTTCGCGTAAACCAGTGGCTTCGTCAGACTCAACTTTAAACGTTATATTTTCAAGAATGTCCTGAAACTCAAGTTTACCACCCATTTCAGATATAATCACCGCATTAAAAGGATCCCATTCACATATTAATTGACCTTTTTTGACCAGTTCTCCTTGTTTAGCATATAATTTTGAGCCGTAAGGAATATGTTGATTTGTCAATACAATTTTGGTACGAGGATCAATTATTCTCAATTCGGTAAGACGACCGACAACAACCTGATGTTGATTATTTAACTCATCAACCGCTTCAACAACGCGTAATTCTTCCAATTCAACTATCCCGTCATAACGAGATTTGATATTAGATTCAGCAGCAATGTTTGATGCAATACCTCCCACGTGGAATGTTCTCAATGTCAACTGGGTACCAGGCTCTCCAATCGATTGAGCCGCAATAACTCCAACTGCTTCGCCTCTGTGAACCATTTTCCCTGTTGCTAAATTGCGACCATAACATTTTGCACAAACGCCTTTTTTCGATTCACAAGTTAACACCGAACGAATTTCAACTCGTTCAATAGGAGATTCCTGTATTATTTTAGCGCTGTCTTCTGTAATTTCTTCACCCGAGCGAACAATAATATCACCCGTAAGCGGATGCTGAATATCATGAAGTGAAACACGTCCTAAAATTCTTTCATAAAGTGATGCTATCACCTCTTCATTGTTCTTCAACTCAACAGCAGTAAGACCACGTAAAGTACCACAATCTTCTTCATTAATAATCACATCTTGTGATACATCAACCAAACGACGTGTTAGATAACCAGCATCAGCTGTTTTTAATGCTGTATCGGCCAACCCCTTACGAGCACCGTGCGTTGAAATAAAATATTCCAATACAGATAATCCTTCTTTGAAGTTAGCTAAAATCGGATTCTCAATAATCTGACCGCCTTCAGCCCCTGATTTTTGTGGTTTAGCCATCAACCCCCGCATACCGGAAAGCTGACGTATTTGTTCCTTCGAACCACGCGCTCCTGAATCCAACATCATGTAAACAGAGTTGAAGCCTTGATTGTCGCTCGAGAGTTGCTTCATCAAAATATTGGACAATTTAGAATTGACGTGTGTCCACGTGTCAATAATTTGATTGTAGCGTTCATTATAAGTAATGAAGCCCATATTGTAATTGTTCAATATCTCTTCTACCTCATCATATCCTTCTTGTACCAAAGCATCTTTTTCAGCTGGAATGATCACGTCGCCCAAATTAAATGATAATCCACCTTTGAAGGCCATTTGATAGCCCAAATCTTTAATATCATCCAAAAATTTAGCAGTAACAGCTACACCACATGTTTTGATGATGTTTCCAATAATATCGCGAAGTGATTTCTTTGAAAGTACTTCATTGATATATCCAACTTGCTTCGGTACGCTTTTGTTAAAGATCACGCGACCAACAGTTGTCTGGATTAGTTGTTCTGTCAACTCACCATTAGCATCCAAATCTTTTTCGCGGACTTTAATTTGGGCATGAAGCGCTACTCGGCCTTCATTGTAAGCAATCTCTACTTCTTCTGTACCATAAAAAATCATGCCCTCGCCTTTTGCACCTGGACGCAATTTTGTGATATAATACAAACCCAACACCATGTCTTGCGATGGCACAGTGATAGGAGCACCATTAGCCGGATTCAAAATATTATGTGATGCAAGCATCAGCATTTGTGCCTCGGCAATTGCCTCATTACCAAGAGGTAAGTGGACAGCCATTTGGTCACCATCAAAGTCAGCATTAAACGCAGTACAAGCTAACGGGTGCAGCTGAATCGCCTTACCTTCAATCATTTTTGGTTGAAAAGCCTGAATACCTAAGCGGTGAAGTGTCGGAGCACGGTTTAGCAAAACTGGATGACCTTTCATAACATACTCCAGAATATCCCAGACGACAGGTTCTTTACGATCGATGATTTTCTTAGCCGATTTAACGGTCTTAACTATACCACGTTCAATCAGTTTACGAATAATAAACGGTTTATAAAGTTCAGCAGCCATATCTTTTGGCAATCCACACTCGTGCATCTTTAATTCTGGCCCAACGACAATAACTGAACGTGCTGAGTAATCAACTCGTTTCCCCAATAAGTTTTGACGAAAACGTCCTTGTTTACCTTTCAAGCTATCAGAAAGTGATTTAAGCGGACGATTAGAATCTGTTTTAACAGCGCTGGCCTTGCGTGAATTATCGAATAGCGAATCAACCGATTCTTGTAACATTCGCTTTTCATTTCGAAGAATCACCTCAGGAGCCTTAATTTCAATCAAGCGCTTTAAGCGATTGTTGCGAATGATAACACGACGATACAAATCATTTAAATCAGATGTTGCAAACCGACCGCCATCTAATGGAACTAATGGACGAAGCTCCGGCGGAATAACCGGCAAAACTTTCAAAATCATCCATTCTGGCTTATTGCGTTGACGCGAGGCTCTAAAGGACTCAATTACCTGCAACCGTTTCAACGCTTCTGTTTTCTTTTGTTGTGAGTTCGTCGTGCTGCCAATATGCCTTAGATCATACGATAAGGTGTCTAAATCCAAGTTTTTAAGTAAATCATAAATAGACTCAGCCCCCATCTTGGCAATAAATTTAGTAGAATCAGTATCAGGCAATTGCTGGTTTTCGCGAGGAAGTGTATCTAAAATATCGAGATATTCTTCTTCGGACAATAATTCACCGATTACCATATTCTCTTTGCCTTCCAAGATACCAGGTTGAATAATCACATATTTCTCATAATAAATGATAGAGTCCAACTTTTTGGTAGACATTCCGAGCAAATAACCAATTTTATTTGGCAATGAACGGAAATACCAAATGTGCGCAATGGGAACGACTAAAGCAATATGTCCCATTCGCTCACGACGAACTTTTTTCTCTGTCACTTCAACACCACATCGATCACAGACAATGCCTTTGTAGCGTATTCTCTTATATTTGCCACAATGGCATTCATAATCACGCACCGGACCAAAAATTCTTTCACAAAAGAGTCCATCACGTTCGGGTTTATACGTACGATAATTAATAGTTTCAGGTTTCAAAACTTCGCCGTGCGACATCTCTAAAATTTCTTCCGGTGATGCTAACCCGATGGATATTTTACTGAAATTGCTCTTTATCTTATTTTCTCTGATAAAAGCCATATTGAATGTATTTTAGTTACTTGCTCTATTCTCAAAAGAACGTTGCAAGCGCTCATTGTTTGAAGATTTATTTCGGATCACGTTTCTTCGAATGTTTCCAATTCATTCATGCAAACTAGTTACTTACTCCAACCGGACGCTTAGCCCTAATCCTTGTAGTTCATGCAACAAAACGTTCAAAGATTCCGGAAGTGCCGGCGTTGGCATCGGTTCACCCTTGACGATAGCTTCGTAAGAACGAGCGCGCCCTACCACGTCATCGGATTTGACAGTCAATATTTCTTGCAAAATATGAGCAGCTCCAAATGCCTCAAGCGCCCAAACTTCCATTTCTCCAAAACGTTGGCCACCAAATTGAGCTTTACCACCTAACGGTTGCTGTGTGATAAGCGAGTATGGCCCAATAGACCGAGCATGCATCTTGTCTTCAACCATGTGACCAAGTTTCAGCATGTAAATGATTCCAACAGTTGCAGGTTGGTCAAAACGATCGCCGGTTCCACCATCATAAAGATACGTTTTGCCATAATTTGGAACACCTGCTTTTTCTGTCCATAGATTAAGATCCTCTAAAGTTGCTCCATCAAAAATCGGTGTTGCAAACTTTACGCCAAGAGTTTGACCAGCCCATCCTAACACAGTTTCAAAAATCTGTCCAAGATTCATACGAGAAGGCACACCCAAGGGATTCAATACAATATCAACAGTAGTTCCATCTTCTAAGAAAGGCATATCTTCTTCTCTTACAATACGAGAAACGATACCTTTGTTACCATGTCGTCCTGCCATCTTATCACCGACTCTGACTTTTCGCTTTTTAGCGATATACACTTTTGCTAATTGCACAATACCCGCCGGAAGTTCATCTCCAATCGTAATATTAAATTTCTTCCTTTTTAATTGCGCATCAAGCTCTTTGTATTTCTTCAAATAATTCACGATAACAGCTTGAATAAGCTCATTACGATGCGTATCTGTTGTCCAACGGCTTACATGAACAGTGGTGTAATCAATTTCGTTCATCGCCTTTTGGGTAAATTTACTTCCTTTGGAAATCAAATCATTACCTAAAAAGTCTTTTACTCCTTGTGACGTTTTACCTTGTGTCAACGCTACCAATTTCTCAATTAAGCGATTCTTTAAAAGAAGTGCTTCTTTGTCAAATTCTTCTTCCAATTTTGGAAGCACGGCCTTATCGGCAAGACTTGATTTACGATTCTTCATAGCACGCGTGAACAAACTTTTCCCGATAACAACTCCCCGCAGCGAAGGGGAAGCTTTCAAGGAGGCATCTTTCACATCACCGGCCTTATCACCAAAAATAGCGCGCAATAACTTTTCCTCCGGAGAAGGATCAGACTCTCCTTTCGGAGTAATCTTTCCAATAAGAATATCGCCTGGTACCACTTGAGCACCAACACGGATAATTCCATTTTGATCCAAATTACGAGTTGCCTCTTCGCTAACATTTGGAATATCAGCTGTTAGTTCTTCCATCCCCCGCTTTGTTTCCCGTACTTCCAACGAATATTCCGAAACGTGCACTGACGTAAAATAATCTTCTCTTACGACACGTTCGTTAATCACAATAGCATCCTCAAAATTATACCCTTTCCAAGGCATAAACGCTACTTTTAGATTTCGCCCTAAAGCCAATTCTCCATTTTCAGTAGCATAACCTTCAGTCAGAATCTGACCTTTTGTCACACGAACACCCTTTTCAATAATTGGCCGTAAGTCGATAGTCGTTTCTTGATTTGTACGCTGAAATTTCGGAATAAGATATTCTTTTACCGAGTCTTCAAAATGAATAAAATCTTCTTCTTCCGTACGGTCGTAACGGATTACAATTTTTTGCGCATCTACAAATTCAACGACGCCTTCGCCTTCAGCGGTGATCTGCGATCTGGAATCCTGAATAATTTGGCCTTCAATGCCAGTCCCAACAATAGGTGCTTCGCAACGTAACAATGGAACGGCCTGACGCATCATGTTTGATCCCATTAACGCACGGTTAGCATCATCATGCTCCAAAAATGGAATCAAAGAAGCAGCAATGGAAGCTATCTGCGTAGGCGACACGTCCATCAAATTGATTTCGTCTGGCGGTACAACAGGATAATCAGCATCTTTTCGTGCTTTGACTTTAGCCTTAATGAAAGAGCCATCCTCTTCTAATGGAGCATTCCCTTGAGCTATAATTTTCCCATCTTCTTCCTCTGCAGTTAAATAGACAATATTTGTAGCATCTAAATCTACTTTCCCCTCTTCAACTTTGCGATAAGGGGTAATAATAAACCCGAGATTATTAATTTTAGCATACACACACAAAGAAGAAATAAGTCCGATATTCGGACCTTCAGGCGTTTCAATTGGACATAGACGGCCATAATGGGTATAATGCACGTCACGCACCTCAAAGCCAGCCCTTTCCCTCGAAAGACCGCCAGGGCCTAACGCTGAAAGGCGTCGTTTGTGCGTAATCTCAGCCAAAGGATTCGTTTGATCCATAAACTGCGACAACGCATTGGTTCCAAAGAAAGTATTGATTACCGACGAAATAGTTTTAGCATTGATCAAATCCGTAGGCGTAAACACTTCATTGTCCCGCACATTCATTCGTTCACGAATAGTTCTTGCCATACGCGATAAAGCAACGCCAAATTGATTGTAAAGTTGCTCTCCAACTGTCCGAACACGTCTATTGCTCAAGTGATCAATATCATCCACCTCAGCTTTTGAATTGATCAGCTCAATTAAATATTTTATAATTTCAATTATATCCTCTTTTGTCAAAACCCGCACATCCATTTCTGTGTTCAGGTTTAACTTACGATTAATCCGATAACGGCCTACCTCGCCCAAATCGTATCGTTTTTCTGAAAAGAAAAGACCGTTGATTACCTCTCGTGCAGACGCATCATCAGCTGGTTCAGCGCTACGCAGTTGTCGATAAATGTACAAAACAGCGTCCCGTTCCGAATTACTTGGATCCTTTTGAAGTGTGTTATAAATGATTGAGAAGTCATTTTGATTTTGTTCTTCACGGTGCAAAAGAATAGTCTGTGCTCCAGAATCAACAATGGCATCAATATGCTTATTATCTAAAATTGTTTCACGATCAATGACCACTTCGTTACGTTCAATGGAAACCACCTCTCCGGTATCTTCATCTACAAAGTCCTCATTCCAAGATTTAAGAACACGAGCTGCTAATTTTCTTCCTACAACTTTTTTAAGGCTACTTTTATTCACCTTTACTTCTTCTGCAAGATCAAAAATTTCAAGTATGTCTTTATCGCTTTCGTATCCAATAGCACGTAACAATGTTGTGACAGGTAGCTTTTTCTTCCGGTCGATATATGCATACATCACGTTATTGATGTCAGTGGCAAACTCAATCCACGCACCTTTAAATGGAATAATACGAGCAGAATAAAGTTTTGTTCCATTCGTATGTACGCTTTGACCAAAAAACACACCAGGTGACCTATGCAACTGCGACACAACAACGCGTTCTGCCCCATTGATGACAAAAGTACCTTTTTCAGTCATATAAGGGATTGTTCCCAAATAAACATCTTGAATTACAGTATCAAAATCTTCATGTTCGGGATCAGTACAATACAACTTGAGTTTCGCTTTAAGCGGAACACTGTGTGTGAGACCTCTATCAATGCACTCTTGGATAGTATAGCGAGGTGGGTCTATGAAATAGTCCAAAAATTCGAGCACAAAATTATTTCGCGTATCCGAAATGGGAAAGTTTTCTGCAAAAACGCTAAAAAGACCTTCATTCTTCCGCTTTTCTGGAGGAGCATCTAACTGGAAAAAATCTTGAAAAGATTTCAATTGCACTTCAAGAAAATCAGGATACTCTAAGGGACTCTTAAATGAAGCAAAGTTAATTCTTTGGTTTGGTTTATTGGAGATCATTGGGAAGGAAAGTTTGGTTGAACTTGAAAAGCCAATTCTCGTTTAGGCGTTTATCGAGTAAAGTGTAAATGACAAGAAATAGGATTCATTCGTTGATACCTGCATCAGCCGAGTCAAATGCAGTTGACGAAAAGCATTTTGGTGAAAACCTCAAAACCTTTCAGTCTATCGACAGCTATTAAAAGATCTTACCTTGCCGGGTGAGCGTGAATCACTCCCCTCAAATATACATTAATACGCAAAAAGGTTTAGAATCTCACGATCATGAGATTCTAAACCAACTTGCTATCTACCAATGAGATACTATTTAACTTCAACTTCAGCGCCGCCGTCAGTTAATTGCTTTTGCAAAGCCGCAGCTTCATCTTTAGAAACGCCTTCTTTAACCGGGTTTGGAGCACCATCCACTAAATCTTTAGCTTCTTTCAATCCAAGGCCGGTAAGCTCTTTTACTAATTTTACAATAGCTAACTTGTTAGCACCCGGTGCTTTCAAGATAACGTCAAACGAAGTTTTTTCTTCAACGGCTGCAGCGGCAGCAGCAGGAGCTGCAACAGCAACAGCAGCAGCTGCTGGTTCAATGCCATATTCGTTTTTCAAAATTTCCGCCAACTCGTTTACTTCTTTTACGGTCAAGTTAACCAATTGTTCTGCAAATGCTTTCAAATCTGCCATGATGAGTTATTTTTAAATGTTTCAATTAATTTTTTATATATTCTTATCGTTCCGACAGCGTTTTTAATACGCCATGGATGGTATTACCTCCGGATTGAAGGGCGGACACAACGTTCTTAGCTGGCGATTGCAGCAAAGCAATAACATCAGCAATAAGCTCGTTTTTACTCTTGACATGAATCAATGCTTCCAATTGATTAGCTCCTATATAGAAACTTTGTTCTACAAAAGCAGCCTTTAAGACTGGCTTCTCAGCTTTATTTGTTTTGCTGAATTCTTTAATCAATTTGGCAGGTTCATTTCCAGTGTTTGACAGCAACAAGGCTGTAGAGCCTTTCAGCGATCCAAACAAAGGGCTAAAATCTGTTTCATTCGATTCGAGTGCCTTGATAAGCAATTTATTTTTTACTACCAACAATCTGATATCTTTGTTGTAGCATGCCTTTCTCAACTTACTCGTTTGTTCGGCATTTAAACCATCACTATCTGTTAAATAGAAATGATTGTATGATCCCAATGTCGTTCTGATGGATTCAATGATGACGCTTTTATCTTCCTTTTTCATACTACAACTTTTTTAGTTTTCTTCAACCGATTTAGGGTCAATTTTCACACCAAGACTCATTGTACTTGAAAGATAAATACTCTTCACGTAAGTACCTTTTGCCGTTGATGGCTTCAGTTTGATAAGCGTTTGAATAAATTCTTTCGCGTTATCAGTGAGTTTATCCGCATCAAACGACACTTTACCAACAGAAGCATGTACGATACCACTTTTATCAACTTTGAAATCGATCTTACCTTGTTTCACCTCTTTCACAGCCGTTGCAATGTCATTCGTAACTGTGCCACTTTTAGGATTTGGCATTAAACCACGAGGGCCTAACACGCGTCCTAAAGCACCAATTTTACCCATGATTGCCGGTTGTGTAATGATTACATCGATATCCGTCCATCCTCCTTTAATCTTTTCGATATATTCGTCCAGACCAACAAAGTCTGCACCTGCAGCCTTAGCATCCGCCTCAGCCTCGGGTGAACATAACGCGAGAACCCTAATTTGTTTACCTGTACCATGCGGTAGCGAAACAACCCCACGAACCATTTGATTTGATTTTCGAGGATCAACGCCTAAACGCACATCGAGGTCAACAGAAGCATCGAATTTAGTAAAAGTAAGCTCTTTTACTAAAGCAGCAGCCTCTTTAAGTGAGTAGGTTTTCCCGGCTTCAACTTTGCTGTTTGCCAACTTTTGATTTTTCGTTAGTTTACTCATGTTGAAAGTTTTTTAATTTGTTCCGGGGAATTGCCCTTTAATGGTAATACCCATACTTCGAGCTGTACCAGCCACCATTGTCATTGCTGACTCCACCGTAAAGCAGTTTAAATCGACCATTTTATCTTGGGCGATGGTTTGCACTTGTTCCCAAGTGATTTCTGCCACTTTAGCACGATTTGGTTCAGCCGATCCTCCTTTTAGTTTTGCTGCTTCCAATAATTGTATGGCAACTGGAGGTGTTTTGACAACAAACTCGTATGACTTGTCCGTATAATAGGTAATGACCACAGGCAAAATCTTTCCTGCTTTTTCTTGAGTTCTGGCATTAAATTGCTTACAAAACTCCATAATATTGATTCCCTTGGATCCCAATGCGGGACCCACAGGAGGTGATGGGTTTGCAGCACCACCTTTTATCTGCAATTTAATAAGTCCTGCAACTTGTTTTGCCATTGTTTTGAAATTTAATAATTAATAACCGAGCAGCTGCGTGCGTAACCACCATCTACTCTTTTTCCACTTGCAAAAAGCCTAATTCTAAAGGAGTCTTTCGCCCAAATATTTTCACCATAACTTTGAGCTTCTTCTTTTCATTATTCACCTCTTCTACTACACCACTAAACCCGGTAAACGGACCAATGATCACTTTTACATTTTCACCGATAGCATACAACAAAGCAAGCTCTTCGCCTGCCTCTTGCAGCTCGTCCATTGTACCAAGAATGCGATTAACTTCAGAGATTCGGAGCGGAGTCGGAGAATCATTTCTTTCTCCAAGGAACCCAAGTACATTTGGCAATTGTTTTAAACGATGCGCAACATCACCAATTAAATTAGCTTCCACCAAGATATATCCTGGCAAATAACTCTTTTCTTTGGTAATTCGTTTACCGTTGCGAACTTGCACCACTTTTTCGGTTGGAATAAGCACTTGAGAAACAAATTGACCAAGATTTGTATTCTTGATTTCCGCCTCAATATACTCTTTTACCTTATGCTCTTTACCGCTAATCGCACGAAGAACATACCATTTGTGTGCAGTCTCAACCATGAGTACCTCCTAAATAATCTGTTTGTAAATAAACTTCATAATATTCTCGAATCCTAAATCCATGACCCAAACTATCAATGCAATCACTACGGAAGCCACTAATACAACAACTGCACTGTTTGTAAGCTCTTTGTAAGATGGCCATGACACTTTATGAACGAGTTCGGTGTACGACTCCTTAAAATAACTAATCACTTTTTTCATAGCGTGTGGTTTTCTTTAAAATGCACGGGTCGTAAGATTCGAACTCACGACACTCGGTTTTGGAGACCGATGCTCTACCAGCTGAGCTAGACCCGTAAATTAACAGTTCCTTGAGCTAAATAGACAATCTCAAACTGTTCATTAGGATTAAAGATCCTGACAAGCATTTCCTCATGTCAGGATCCTCATTTATTGATTCAGCTCTCATCAACAACCTTTATGCACATATCAAAAAGTAGTTGAATCGAACACAACTTCATTAGTCAAGAAGTTCAGTTATCTGACCAGCACCAACGGTACGTCCACCTTCACGAATAGCGAAACGTAAACCTAAGTCACAAGCTACCGGATAAATCAACTCAACAGTAATGGTTAAGTTATCACCAGGCATTACCATTTCGGTTCCTTCAGGAAGGGTAATTTCACCGGTAACATCCAACGTACGAATGTAGAATTGAGGACGATACTTGTTATGGAATGGAGTGTGGCGACCACCTTCCTCTTTTTTCAAGATATATACTTGAGCTTTGAAGCGAGTATGAGGTTTTACTTTGCCCGGATGGCATATAACCATACCACGTTTGATTTCTTCTTTGTCGATACCACGAAGCAATAATCCTACATTATCACCAGCTTGACCGTCATCCAAAATCTTACGGAACATTTCAACACCGGTAACGACTGATTTTTTTCCTTCAGCTCCCAACCCAATGATTTGAACTTCTTCGCCTGTTTTAATACGGCCTGTTTCAATACGACCTGTTGCGACAGTTCCGCGACCAGTAATCGAGAATACGTCTTCAACTGGCATCAAGAAAGGTTTATCGGTATCACGCAGAGGAAGTGGAATCCATGTATCAACAGCTTCCATCAACTCCATAACTTTATCTTCCCATTCTGCAACGCCATTCAATGCACCTAAAGCAGAACCACGAATTACAGGAGTATTATCGCCATCAAATTCGTAGAATGAAAGCAATTCGCGCATTTCCATTTCTACCAAATCAAGCATTTCAGGGTCATCTACCATGTCGCATTTATTCATGAAAACAACTAATTTCGGTACGTTTACCTGACGTGCCAAAAGAATGTGTTCGCGTGTTTGAGGCATAGGGCCGTCTGTGGCAGCCACCACAATGATTGCACCATCCATTTGAGCTGCACCAGTAACCATGTTCTTTACATAATCGGCGTGGCCCGGACAGTCAACGTGTGCGTAGTGACGGTTTGCAGTTTCATATTCAACGTGAGCAGTATTAATGGTAATACCACGTTCTTTTTCTTCAGGAGCGTTGTCGATTGAATCAAACGAACGAACTTCAGAAAGTCCTTTTTTTGCTAATACAGTAGTAATCGCAGCTGTCAACGTCGTTTTTCCGTGGTCAACGTGGCCGATGGTACCGATGTTAACGTGCGGCTTGGTCCTGTTAAAATGTTCTTTTGCCATAACTCAGAAAATTATTTATTAATAAATAGATTGGGTCTCATCGTTCTTTTTTGAGCTGTTGATGGGACTTGAACCCATGACCTCTTCCTTACCAAGGAAGTGCTCTACCGCTGAGCTACAACAGCAAACTCGCTGTTTCTTGTTTACTCAATATCTTTTATTCAAGACATTGTTTGCTTTGTTGTTTCAATAATAGCAACTCTTTAGTTGCTTTTGAGCGGGAAACGGGACTCAAACCCGCGACCCTCAGCTTGGAAGGCTGATGCTCTATCGACTGAGCTATTCCCGCAATAATTGTTTGTGGGCAGTGATGGATTCGAACCACCGTAGGCATCGCCAGCAGATTTACAGTCTGCCCCATTTGGCCACTCTGGTAACTGCCCTTTTATTTTGTTCCTTTTCGCACCCCTTCTTCAAAAACCATTACATTCAATTTCGCAATCAAATGAAAAGGATAGCTAATGTGGCTCATTCACAAATATCTTTCTCAAACATGATGAAGAAAAACTTGTTGAAATCCCCTTTAATCATCATTTAAAAGCCGTTTTAACTTTCACTGCTAAAACGGCTTGCAAATGTAGACGTTTTTTTCTGAAGTACAAAATCTTCTTTCCCTTTTCTTTGAAAAAATATTATGCTCAATTTTTAATCTGAAATGAATTGATTCAACCAGAAGGATTCTGTTTATGTCTCAACATATTGAGTCAAATTCCCTTTCTTACTTTACTTTTTCTTTATGCTTCAAAATTTGTTTTTCAATCGCTTCAACAGCTGTATCGACGGCTTCTTCGAAAGTGTCGCATACTTTTGAGGCAAAAAGTTCGTGACCAGGCACATTAATACGAACAGCGACTTCTTTATTAGCAGCACTTTCTGGTTTTATCACCTTAAGAATAACTTCAGCGGTGATTATTTCATCAAAAAAATGTTCGAGCTTCGTTACCTTTTTAGTAATGTGCTCTTCCAATTTTTGTGTAGCTTCAAACTTGATGGATTGAATGTTAACAGTCATGGATGCCTCCTTTTTTGTGCCCTTGGATGGGCTTGTTTATAAATGGAATGTATTTGATCAAACGTTGTATGCGTATAGATCTCAGTAGCCGATAAATTGCTATGTCCTAATAATTCTTTTACCGCATTCAATTCTGCTCCGTTATTTAGCAACGTAGTAGCAAACGTATGACGTAGCACGTGAGGGCTCCGTTTCGAAAGTGTGCTTACTCCACTAAATGCGTTATGCACCTTATTATACACTAACTTTGAATACACCGGCGCTCCGGTTTTTAAAGTGATCAATCGTTCTGCAGGATGATCTATGGCATCATTACGCGTCGAAAGATAGCGCATCATTTCTGTGCTTAATGTTTCTCCAAAAGGGATAAGTCTTTCTTTGTTTCGCTTACCAAGTACGCGTAATGTTTTACGCGAAAAATCAACATCAGAATCCTTGACACCAATCAGTTCAGAACATCGAATGCCCGTTTGATAAAATAATTCGATGATCAATTTATCTCGTGACTCTTCAAAAGAATTTTCGAGCATATTGCTTTGGACAAAATTAATATCCTTTTCTTTGAAAAACAAGGGAAGCTGCTTTTTTGTTTTAAGCGACGTGAGTTTTTTTGTCGGATTGCTTGTTAATAGTGATTTATGGTTTAAGAACCGATAAAATGCTTTTAATGCCGACACTTTTCGATTCACAGTTCGCGCAGTATCCCCGGCTTCCAAAAGAGAAACAATCCAAGCCCGCACCTGTATAGCAGTAACAGTTGCCGGATCGAAAGAAGCGACATCCTCTGAAATATAACGAGCAAATTGGGTTAAATCTGTACGATACGATAATTCAGTATGAGAAGACGAACCTTTCTCATACCGTAAATATTGCAAGTAACGGTCGATCATAGAAGCAAAGGTATTTGCTACAAAGATAACCTAAAAAAGCAAATTGAGGACGATCTTATTCCTGATTTTGCTGCAATTGTTGTACGTAGGCAGCATGAATCACCTCTTCACGACGCTTTACAGAAGGCTTGGCGAAGGCTTGGCGTCTTCTTAACTCTTTTACCACCCCGGTTTTTTCAAATTTTCTTTTGAATTTTTTCAAGGCTTTTTCAATGTTCTCGCCTTCTTTTACAGGAACTACAATCATGTGAATAAATCAAGTTTTGTTAAATGTTTGATGAATTATGGCTGCAAAGGTAATGAAAGGATCTGAAATGCACAACATCACCAAAAAATTATTTTTTCTTTGAGCCACTCCCTATCAAAGCCTCTGTTAGCAACATTATATCCACTAAGTTTCTCAATTAATTTAAGTCTCTTCATACATTAATCAAGTAAACAGTGAGTCAAGAATTCACAACGTATTCTATTCATTCAGAGCTTCGCAAAACAACCACATCTTATCATGCAAGCTACAAAAGAGAACTTTATGTCCGAAAACATGTAAATACTTCAATCACCATAACTCTTGCTAAATTTAGCAAGGTGTGTGTGATACACAAAAAACAGTGGCGCACAGCATACCTTATTCTGTTAAAATGGCACACTATCATAAAAAAAGAGCAGGTTCGATGTGATTTGCAGATAATTTTATATACCTTTGCACGGTTTTTAATGTAGCATTTACTGTGGGAAAATTTGATGCATATTCGATTCCATTAAAGGCGTTAACGACAGGCAGTCAAACTTTTGAATATCATCTAAACAATGATTATTTCTCAAAAATAGACAGTCCTGAAGTGCGCAAAGGAAATCTTCATGCACTTATTTCAGTCAAAAAAAGCAGCACCGGATATGAATTAATTTTTGAAATTAACGGCAACATTATTATCTCGTGCGATCGCTGCTTGGATGACATGGAACAACCAGTAACCATTCGAGAAAAACTATTTGTCAAGTTAGGCAAAACTTTTTCAGAAGAAGGTACTGATATTGTGATTGTTCCAGAAGACGAAGGTGAAATTAACATTGCTTGGTTTCTTTACGAATTTATCGTATTGTCAATCCCCATCAAGCACGTACATCTACCCAGAAAATGCAACAAAGCAATGACATCACAGTTACGCAAACACACAGCTAAAACGACAGAAGAATCCGATGATAATCTACCAACAGAAGAAAGCGATACGTATTCAGAATCTGAAGAACCTGAACATGACGCCCGCTGGGATAAGTTGAAAGATATAATCGATAACGACTAAAAACTGATATAAAATGGCACATCCAAAAAGAAAACATTCGAAACAACGCACAGCAAAAAGAAGAACGCACGACAAAGCAATTGTTCCAACTTTAACTGTTTGCCCAAACTGTGGTTCTATGCACATTTATCATACCGTTTGTGGTTCATGTGGCTACTACCGAGGCAAATTGGCCATCGAGAAATTAGCAAGTGCTTAAGGCTTAGTTAGCTCTTTATGCTGACAGATAAGGAATTTGCCCTAAAACCCTACTGTTTTTAGGGCATTTTTTTCTTTTGCTATTTTTGCTCCTAAAACCCAACTTCCCTGCCCTTGCAAACAGATAAAGATCCTTCAGGACTTTAAATGAACCGAGCATTAAATCAAGATTAACCCCATGAAGATGCTTATTTGCGCGTTCCATACATCCTTAGTGTAGGAAGATAAAATAAACGCATGAAATTTCAATGATTCTATATAAATAACTAACCAAATTCCGCATGAATAAGATTTTTGCCAAAATCACAGGATTAGGAATGTATGTTCCTGATTATGTGCTAACCAACGAAGAGCTTTCTCGTATGGTAGATACCACTGATGAGTGGATTATGACACGTATTGGCATCAAAGAACGCCACATTTTGAAAGAAAAAGGATTAGGCACTTCTTTTCTAGCAGCCAAAGCCATTGAACAACTCCTCAAAAAAACGAATACCAAACCGGAAGAAATTGATGCTATCGTTTGTGCAACCGTAACTCCTGATCATAATTTTCCATCAACAGCTATTTTAGCGGCTGAGCGTGTAGGTATTAAAAATGCGTTTGCATACGATTTGGGTGCTGCCTGCTCAGGCTTTACCTTTGGATTACAGAGTGCCTCGGCATTAGTTGAATCAGGAAAATACAAAAAAGTGATTTTGATTGGAGCCGACAAGCTATCTTCTTTTGTCGATTATACAGACAGAAGTATTTGCCCACTTTTTGGTGATGGAGCAGGTGCTGTTCTATTAGAACCTACCGAAGAAGAAGTTGGATTGATTGATGCAAAACTCTATACTGATGGCATTGGCTATCCTCACTTGCACCTGAAAGCCGGAGGATCGGTATTCCCTGCCTCCCATGAAACTGTGGACGCAAAACAACATTACATTTATCAGGAAGGACAAGTTGTTTTCAAATATGCAGTTATAAAAATGGCCGATGTGTCAGCCGAAATCATGGAACGCAACAACTTATCCCACGATGATATTGCATGGGTAGTTCCTCATCAAGCCAACCTGCGCATCATCGATGCTGTCGCTAAACGCTTGGAAGTTCCCAAAGAAAAGGTAATGGTGAATATCGAAAAATACGGTAATACCACTGCCGCTACCTTGCCAATATGCCTCAATGAATGGGAACCTAAACTAAAAAAAGGTGATAAAATCATTCTTACCACATTCGGTGGTGGATTTACATGGGGCGCAGCTTACATCATCTGGGCTTATGATGGAGAAGAAATGACAACCCAAAAAAAGAAATAAAGCTATATTGTTACAACAATCTATCCGGAACTTTGTAACAATATGTGACTTATGCAAATTCCAAATTATACAACACAATGAATATCGTCAGAAAAGATATTGATGCATTAAACGCACAACTTCTTGTGCAAATAACCTCATCGGATTATGCCGAAAAGGTGGAAAAAACATTGAAAGATTACAAACGCAAAGCAAACATTCCAGGATTTCGTCCAGGTATGGTTCCTCTCGGATTGCTCAAGAAAATGTATGGCAAAACCATTACGGTTGAAGAAGTCAACAAAGTGGTGAGTGATGCTCTTAACGAGTATATCCGCGACAATAAGCTGAATCTAATGGGTGAAATACTGCCAAACGAGACAGAACAAGCGCAAATCAATTTCGACACCGACGAAACTTTTGAACTTCTCTTTGATTTTGCCGTTACTCCAGAATTTGAATTGTCACTTAGCAAAGATGATTCAATTATTTATTACGATATCGAAGTAGAAGAACAAATGGTTGATGACCAAATTAAGAATATTCAAGATCGTTTAGGCACCCACGTTGATGCCGAAATGACGGAAGAAAAGGATTTGGTAAAAGGCGTTTTGGAAGAAGTTAACGATTCAGAGACAAAACATGTAGTTGTTGATGCAGTATTAACTCCATCACTCATGACTCCGGAACAAAAAGCGTTATTTGTCGGCAAGAAAGTTGGCGATATTGTGACGTTCAATCCTTCGGTAGCTTTTACAAATGAAACTGAAATAGCTACCTTGCTTAAAGTGCCGAAAGAAGAGGTTCAAAACTTCAAATCAGACTTCACGTTTACTCTACAAAACATCAATCGTTTTCAACCTCATCCGTTAGATCAAGAGCTTTTTGATTTAGTTTATGGGAAAGAGACTGTGACGAGCGAAACAGAAGCTCGCGAAAAAGAAAAGGAAGCCATTATGACCATCATGGAAGAAAACAGTTTCTACCGTTTTGCAGATGATGCACACACTTACTTGTTGAAAAAACTGGCTGATGTAGCTTTTCCTGAAGCCTTTTTGAAAAGATGGCTGTTGGCAACCAACGAAAAAGTAACGGAGGAAATTATCGAAACAGAGTTTGACGCCATGCTCGACACGGTTAAATGGCAACTCATTCGGAATAAATTGGCCGAAACAAATGAAATTAAAGTTGGTCAAGAAGACTTGGAAGCCTATGCAATCCGATCCATCAAAGCCCAATATGCTCAATATGGCATCACCAACTTCCCTGAGGATCTTTTAGTAGAATATGCAAAAGACACACTCAAGAAAGAAGAACAAGCTGAAAAATATTTTGAACGAGTGTTAGATGAAAAAGTTTTTGCCATCGTCAAAGAGACAGTCAAATTGGACATTATTCCTATAAAGCTAACCGATTTTCACGCGCTACCTCGCAATTAAAGATCACAAAATAAATAGAAGGAAACCGGCAAAGCCACATTAAATGACTTTGCCGGTTTCCTTTTTCTTGTCAAAATATACAGGCAACAACCACTACCACAAAGAAGCCCAAGCCAATCCAAAAGAAATAACGAACATTTTTAGGCGACATACGAGCCGGAGATGCCATCCAGCGAACCTTCTCCCAATGATGCGCAATCGATGTCATTAAAAAATAACTGAAGCCTCCTGAAGCCAAACCAATAACCGCTCCACCGATTACATCAAGCGGGAAATGTACGCCAAGATACATGCGCGAATAGCACGTAATCAATGACCATGAAAAGAAAAGCCACGAAAGCAGCTTTTTGCGTATCAACAGAGTAACGAAAAAAGCAGCACCCATTGTATTTGCAGCATGCGAAGAAACAAAGCCATATAAACCGCCGGAGTAATTATGGACTAAACGCACCATCGATTGAATCGATGGATCATGTGTCGGACGCAAACGCGCTACTAAAGGCTTGACAAATCCTGACGCGATCTGATCGGCAATTAAAATGGTTAAGGCCAAAAACAAAATATACCCAAAGGTTCTTAACCCATTATTCTTCCATAAGAAAAAGAGTAACAGAATGGATAAAACTACCGGAAACAGTTTACTCGACATAAGCCAGAAAAACGAATCCGCCCACGGGCTGTGCCACCCGTTGATAGCTAATAAAAGATGTTTATCCCACTCAATCAGCGCATTGAAAAAAGGCTTGACCATATTGATTTAGTTATTTGTTGAAATGAACAGAATCCTCATATCTCTGATCTATTTGTTAGCAAGCTGAGTTTACAATTGACATCAAAGCATGGCTACAAATGTAACAAAAAAAAGAGGACACAAAGTTCCTCTTTCTTTTGTTCTGAATTTAAAATTCTGATTCAAAGGATAAAGTATCAAAAACAGTTAACCAATAACCATTAAATCAACACCTTCAAGCACAGAATCACCTTTGGCAACTTTTATTTCAAGTACCTTTCCATCACGATCGGCATTGATGACATTCTCCATTTTCATGGCTTCAAGCAATAATACTTTCTGTCCCGCTTTCACAACATCGCCCACTTTCACGGCAATGTCAAGGATCACACCGGGAAGCGGAGACTTGATAGCTTCTGCTATTTCGCCTGCTACAGCATTGGATGCTTTTGAAGCAACAGATACAACAGGACGAACGATAGCTTGAGGCACAGCTTTAACCGGCTTTTCCATCTCAACCTGATAAGCAACGCCATTTACTTCGAGGGATGCTACAGAATCTTCAACACTTACAACGTTGACTTTATATTCCTGCCCATTAATTTTATATGAATATTCTTTCATACCATTATTTTTTATTGTTTACACTAAAGACATATGGAACTCGCAAATAATCATGGTTTTATAGTGAAGCCTGAATGAATGCTCGTTTCATGAGTAAATCTTATATTTTACCATTAAGATCACATAGCCTCATGCTACATGAAAATAAGTTAGTTAAGTAATTGAATCATTGTGATTACATGAAAATCGATTCCATTTGCATTTGCTGATAACAGCATTCATGCACGAGTCAATGTTTTTTTACCTGCAAAGGCTGACGCATTAACAATGCCTTGGAACTCCAGGGAGAATAGCCAAAGTTATTATATTGAATGGTCAGCACGTTGCTTTCGATGTCGTGCACCTCATCAGCCATTTCGTGTAAAGCTATCCCAATGGCAGCCAAAACAGCACCTTCTATTTCTACATTTTTCATAAATTCAATAGTTTAGAAATATTACAATGGCAAATTTCCATGTTTCTTTGAAGGATTAACCACCTTTTTGGTAGCTAATTGCTGCAATGCTCTGATCACACGGAAACGGGTATTTCGCGGCTCAATAACATCATCAATGTAACCATACCGTGCAGCGCTGTACGGATTTGAAAACGCATCACGATACTCTTGTTCTTTTTTTGCAACAAAAGCTGCCGGGTCTTCTGTGGTTGCAGCTTCTTTAGCATAAAGCACTTCAATAGCCCCTGAAGCGCCCATTACCGCAATTTCGGCAGTTGGCCAAGCATAATTCATATCACTGCGAAGATGTTTGGAACTCATCACAATGTAAGCACCTCCATAAGCCTTGCGCAACGTAACAGTGACTTTTGGAACCGTCGCCTCACCATAAGCATAAAGCAATTTAGCACCATGCAAAATTACACCGTTATACTCTTGTCCGGTACCCGGCAAGAATCCTGGGACATCCACCAATGTAACCAATGGAATATTGAAAGCATCGCAAAAACGAACAAAACGAGCCGCTTTACGCGAAGCATTCGAGTCAAGCACACCGGCAAGCACTCTAGGTTGGTTTGCAACAATTCCAACAGACATTCCATTGAAACGAGCAAAACCAACAATCATATTTTGTGCATAATCGCGATGTACTTCGAGAAACTCCCCATTGTCGATAATGCTACCAATGACTTCGTACATGTCGTATGGTTTGTTAGGATTATCAGGAATCACCTCATTCAAGGCATCGTCCATCCGGTCAATCGGGTCTTCACATGGTTTTAACGGAGCCTCTTCTAGATTATTTTGAGGAATGAAACTAAGCAAATGACGAATTAAAGCTACGCCATCTTCTTCAGCATCGACAGCAAAATGAGCTACGCCTGATTTGGAAGCATGTACACTCGCTCCACCAAGTTGTTCTTGCGAAACATCTTCTCCGGTTACGGTTTTTACCACTTTTGGGCCGGTCAAAAACATATAACTGGAACCTTTAGCCATAATCGTAAAGTCAGTCAATGCAGGAGAATAAACAGCGCCACCGGCTGAAGGACCAAAAATAGCCGAAATCTGAGGCACTACCCCCGAAGCCATAATATTGCGTTGGAAGATTTCGCCATAGCCGGCTAATGCATTGATACCTTCCTGAATACGAGCACCACCCGAATCATTAACACCAATTACCGGAGCGCCCATCTTCATGGCTTGATCCATTACCTTGCATATCTTCAATGCCATGGTTTCAGAGAGCGAACCTCCAAAAACAGTGAAATCCTGAGCAAAAATATAGACTAAACGGCCTTCAATGGTTCCACAACCAGTAACCACACCATCGCCAAGATAACTCTCTTTCTCCATGCCGAAATTGGTGCAACGGTGCTGGAGAAACATATCAAACTCTTCGAAACTACCCTCGTCAAGCAACATGGCGATGCGTTCGCGTGCCGTGTACTTTCCCTTTTTATGCTGTGAATCAATTCGTTTTTGACCGCCACCTAAGCGTGCCTTAGCACGCAAATCAATGAGTTCTTGTACTTTATTGAGTTGATTGCTCATAAGAAATAAATTTTTGATTAGAAATGAGATTCGTAAAAAAACGAGGGAATACCCTCCGTTATTGTATTTGATGCCGCTATTATCTTATTCTGGATGCTCGCAAAGTTCGGTTAAGACGCCAAAAGTAGATTTCGGATGAAGGAAGGCAATATTCAAACCTTCTGCCCCTTTTCGTGGAGTCTTGTCAATCAATTGCATTCCCTCTTCGGCCAAAAGAGTCAATTGTTCTTGAAGACCTTCGACGGCAAAGGCAATATGATGTACGCCTTCGCCTTTTTTCTCAAGGAACTTACCGACAGGGCCTTCTGGATCCGTGGAAGCTAAAAGTTCAATCTTGGTTTGCCCAATTTTGAAAAAAGCCGTTTTTACTTTTTGATCAGCAACTTCTTCTACAGCATAACATTTGCTGCCTAACAATTTCTCGTAGTACGAAATGGCAACGTCAAGATCTTTGACGGCAATGCCAATGTGCTCAATGTGTGATGGATTCATGTGCAATTTGTTTTTACAACAAGGCCAGATAGAACTCTTCCCGAAACTTTGAGAATCATTTCATAACTAACCAATTAATTATATTGTATTTACGGAATAATTTCTTTATTCCTCCTTTGCGCACAAAGTTAAGGGAATAATTATACACTGCCTAACCGCGAACATAATTTTTTACACACATCCCTGAGAAAATTTGATTGCAAAGATAAGCATTTTTCTATAGAACATTACTATCTCATTTTCAGTGATTAACAACACATAGCCATTGCCTCCCCGAGCCTTAACACTGTTAAGAAGAACAAAGAAACTTCTTTTTCGAAAGGAAATTCTATCTTTGTCGGTTCATATCATGCGTTACAAGCCAAATCATAGAATTAAAGCACCTATTCTAAACTTGTTACACTATCTTGATAAAATAAGTATCAATGTTTTTTATCTCATTTTAACTCAAATTGTTTATGAAAAAAATGACCTTGTTCGTGATGCTGACGTTTGTTGTCAGTGTCACAATGGCTCGCGAAACGAAAAAAAAACCTGTAGAAGAAGGGTTTGTGTTTACCACCGTGAAAGCAAACCCTATTACTTCTGTCAAAAACCAAGCCAATTCAGGCACTTGCTGGGACTACTCAGGCCTTGGATTTTTAGAATCAGAATTACTGCGTATGGGCAAACCTGCCTACGATTTATCGGAAATGTTTGTAGTTGATCATGAATATCAACAAAAAGCTGTCAAATATGTGCGTATGCACGGAAAACTTAATTTTGGCGCCGGTGGCGAGTTTTGGGATGTCTTCGATATCATCAAAAAATATGGTATTGTTCCTGCATCAGTCATGGAAGGGCTTAACTACGGAGACACCCTCAACAACCATGGAGAATTGGATGCCACCACGTTGGCCTACGTAGACGCTATCGTTGCCGATCCTAACAAGCATTTATCAACCGCTTGGTTCAATGGTTTTAAAGGTATCCTGACTGCCTATCTGGGAACCATTCCCGAAACGTTCTCCTACCAAGGGGTTCAATACACGCCAAAATCTTTTGCGGCATCATTAGGGCTTAACATGGACGACTACGTTTCCATCACTTCGTTTACGCATCACCCTTTTTACAAACCTTTTGCCATCGAAATTGAAGACAACTGGCGCTGGGCACAATCATACAACATACCATTGGACAGCTTAATGGCAACCATCGACAACGCTATCAATAACGGATATACGGTAGGCTGGGCTGCCGATGTAAGCGAAAAGGGATTCACACGTCAGGGCATTGGCGTAGTACCCGATGTAAATCCTAACGTTTGTCCAGCTGGAACTGACGAAGCCAAATGGATCGCAATGACACCAAAAGAGCGTGACGAATTAGTTTACAAAGTGACCAAACCTGTTCCCGAAAAAGTGATTACCCAAGAAATGCGTCAAAAAGCGTTTGACAACTACGAAACAACCGACGATCATGGCATGCAAATCTTCGGGATTGCCAAAGATCAAAACGGCACAAAATATTACATGGTGAAAAACTCATGGGGCACCGAAAACAAATACAAAGGTATCTGGTATGTTTCCGAAGCCTACGTCCGTTACAAAACCATTGATATTGCCATTAATAAAGCGGCTATACCTGAACCTATTCGCCAAAAACTCGGGTTTTAATCCTGCCATTCAACAGTAGTGAAGCCCTCACGTAACGTGAAGGCTTCACTTTAATAAACACCGCCATGGACAAAACGATTGCCTTCTTTGTACCAACATTCATTTACTTAGTAATCTTTGCATTAAATGCATTATTACCGGGACGCTGGGTAACGGGTTATGTCACGAAAGTAAATTCGTCAGAAAAAATGAGATACCACCTCAATGGTATTCTCATCTTCTTCGTCATGGTTATGCTATGGCTTTTATTAGGATGTTATCATATCATATCCTGCGATTGGCTCTATCAATATCGTTGGTACGAATTGGCAGGCGCTTTTATTTTTGGCATCATGGTTAGTTTAGTCGTCGTTTTGCCCTACCCGCGTATCAGAAATTCATTTTGGTCTGATTTCTATTTGGGAAGAATAGAAAACTTACAACTGTTGGGTGGACGTATTGACGCAAAAATGTGGTTGTACTTAGCCGGAGCCATTCTATTAGAGCTGAATGTACTAAGCTTTGCCGCCCATCACTGGATATTGTATGGAATTCACGCTTCGCCTGGTATTTATCTCACAACCATATTGGTCACCTATTTTCTGATCGATTATCTGACCTTTGAAGAAGTACACCTCTACACATACGATTTATTCGCCGAACGGGTTGGATTCAAATTAGCATGGGGATGTCTTGTCTTTTATCCCTATTTTTATGCAATCTCCCTGTGGTCAACGGTCGATCTACCAAATCCTCATACGACAACCTGGTTATTTGGCATTTATGCCCTTATCTTCTTTTTGGGCTGGAGCCTATCGCGTGGTGCCAACCTTCAAAAGTATTTCTTTAAAAAGGATCCCGAAAAATCTTTTCTGGGCATTGTGCCCAAAACCATCACCGATGGCAATCGAACCTTGTTAGTAAATGGCTTTTGGGGAATTAGCCGGCACGTGAATTATTTAGGAGAGATACTCATGGGCACGGGCATCATCCTTTGCACAGGCTATCCAATGCTTATCTGGCCTTGGTTATATCCATTATATTATGTGGCGCTCTTATTCCCCCGTCAGAAAGACGATGACGTGCGATGTGAACTGAAATACGGCACCTTATGGAACGAATACAAACAAAAAGTGCCTTACCGAATCATTCCTTATATCTATTGATTTCAGCAAAAGAATTGAATATTTTGAAGAAAATTGCCGTCATCAGACGTTATGAACTCAATAATTAAAATCTTCCGGTTCGCCGTTTAGCAATCTTCCTTGAAGAATAATTTTTCGCATCATTTGAATAATATTATCTTCATCGTAGGCTTTTTTGACTTTTCCCGCGCTTTCTTTAGATGACAAACCCAACTCATTAAACAGTCTATATTCCTCATAAACAACATCCAATGCTTCCGCAATTTTAATGTTGTTGTATTTTTTAGCGGCAAATACAATGGCTTCGTTCCAGTTGAGATGCGATGGAAGATATATTTGTCTGTCAGCCGATGACAAAACATCTATAGCCACTTCAACATCTTCAGGGAAAGGAATTACGCTTTCTTTATTATACTGAACTTCAAACCCTTTAAAGAGTTGAATAAAATATTTATCCGATTCAAAGTATTTGGCAAATGCAATGAGTTCATCGCCCATTCCGATTAGTAAAGGCCTATGATCTTGGGTTTCAGATGGAGTAGGAAGTACGCCATTATTTTCATGAACGAGTCTTAGATAAAAAGTTTCTTTTTGCTCTTTCGAATTGGATAAGTTAAGTAAGACTCCGGTACCCATTCGGCTATCATAAAATTCATACCAGGCAGGCATATCTGCCATATTTCCATGCTCATCCTTTTGAGTAAGCTCCTCGTAATCCTGCCACGACCCGAACATCGGCTCATCTATCGCTTTATCAAACTCATTAGCCGTGAGAAGATATTCTTTCATAAACTCCTTTTCATGTGGCTCAATAGATGGAATAAACGGGCATGAAGTAATATGATTTTCCCAAAAATGAAAATCATAACAAATATCAACTTCATCAATCTGTTTTTGACCAGCCCGCCAAAGCAATTGCAGGTTAAACAATTTCTTCTGTAGAATGGCATGTAACGCGTTTTCCGCTTTTTTATGAAAGATCAATTCATAGTCTTCCTTTTGACGGAGAATCTCATTGTAATATTCATACGATTTGGCTAATTCAACTTTTTTCCGTGCATAGCTTTCAATAAAATATTCAATATGTCTGCCATTGAATTGCTCAAAATAAGCTTTTGCATTTTCCGAGTTTCGCACATCGGCATAAAATGATTTTTCAAGTTCTTTGAAAAAAGCATCCTGCTCACCAAATTCTTTGGGCAAGCGACTTTTGTGAAACGTAAAACTTTCGAAATCAATCATAGGACAAAACTGAATTACGGTAATAAAATACCCTGTTGTAGTACCCTTAAAATGCTAAATCATAACCGATACATTTTCTTCGTGTTATCACCCATCAACGTAATCGCCATTTTGCGTGACATCATCTTTTGCATAAGAAACGATGCTACACGATTGCCGCTTCCAATGATATAGGAAGGCCGCTTCCCCAATTTCTTGAAACATTCATTAGGTATCTCTTCCGGCAATTGCACTCTGGGAGCAAAGATACTTATTTTTTCGGGCAGTGTATTTTTGAAGTTGGGTGTAGCCGTAGCGCCTGCACAACAGGCAATGATATCTACTCCATTGTTTTTCCACTCATACCATAAACTTTCGGCCAACACACGATTATAGGCTTTTGTTGCAGCATACATCGTAAAAAAACCGCTTCCCTGAAAACCTGCCAACGATGCCATCAACACAATCGCGCCTCGTCCTTTGGCCAGCATCTTTCCGCCGAACGTATGAAGGAAATTCAAAGGAGAAAGCATATTCACCTGAGCCATCTGTTCATGGTACTCTACGGAATTTTCTATAAACGGACCAATATATGACAGCGCAGCATTATAGACCAACAAATTGATTTCCTTCCCATGCAGTGCTTCTTCTATTTGCTGTGTAGCATTGGCATTTGCCAAATCACAAGGAATACACGTTACCTCAACGTGATACCTGCTTTTCAACTTGTCGACCATTTGTTGCAACGGTTCAAGACGGCGTGCAATAAGCACCATATCCAATCCTTCAGTCGCCAAATAAGTTGCAAAGGCAGCTCCGATACCTTCCGAAGCTCCCGCCACCATCGCTGTCTTACCATATTTCTGTTGTAGATTTATTGATTTATCTTTTTGATATGATGACCATTACAATGTGTTGGAGCAATAATCGATCTTAGCATTAACACAAAACCTACCCATTTTGAGAATCAAATTGGGCAGGGTTTTTACAAAAAACTCGTTGATGAATGAATGTGTATTATCTCTATGCAGATGCAAATATAGACATAAAATTCACATAATCGGGTTTCACACGTACATATCGCTTTTTTGCCAACATAAAACGCATTTTCAGTTACATATCAAGGCAAAAAATTACTCTAACCAGTTAATTATCATGGCATCCAACATTGCCTGATTAATCTTGCCATTCATATTTTCATTGTAGGATTCAAAAGTAAGGGTTATCAGATGTTTTCCTTGACTCAACGGTACGTGGACAGCATTACTAAAGCCCCAGTTTGACCATTCGTTAGTTCCTCTTTGCGGCAAAACGATTGCCCCTGCTTGTTTTCCATCGATCTTAAGTGTACGGATTGCACATTTGTTGTCTGTATTTATTGGGCCATTACCGTTGGCATAACGAAAATCAATTGCATAAAGGCCTGCTTTCTTCATCACCACAGGGATGGAAATATTTCTATTTTTAGTTTTGCTTATTTCCACATAACCTTCACCCCAATAATTCTTGTAATTACAAGTAGCCTTAGGGGCATAATTCTCGATTTCAAACTCTTTTGCGAATTTTTGATCATTATAAACAACAGGCTCACTTGCAAAAGAGGCTATTCCTCTTGCATCAAAAGCAACCACCTGATATTCTGCATAGTTTGAACCTTTCATTTTATATGACAGCCCAGATGTTTGGACTAACGGATGTCCGTTCTTCAGAATAGTATAACTGACAGCTCCCTTCACGGCATGCCACGAGAATATGCCATGAGAGATACTTCCAACAGGAAGATCAATACTGGTATAGTTGGCAACTTGATTCATTTTTGAATCCGATAATTCACTATTTGCCAACACAATATTTATGGTATGCATTCCGGTCAGTGAACATGGAATCGAAGGCTTTGCTGCTTTTCCATCTAATTCAAACGACTTAATTATGTTACCAAAACCCTGCATTTCGATGTTCAGAACAGCTTTTCTGTATCTGAAATTAGTTAGCGAGCGGGTTCCTGCCAACGCCCTTGGCACAAAAGGATGGAAAAGAAGTCTATCTTTTCTAAATTCAATTCCGAAAATTACTTTATAAATAAGGCTTAAATTACCTGAAAGACTCCACAACATGTTGCTGGAATTAATTTGCGTACCGGCAAAGTCGCCGCTGCTTGCAACAAAATTCTCTTTATTAGTAAGAAAAAGAGCAGCAGGACGATAAACAGCAGCTATCGACTCTAATACTGACTTTTCGTTACCTGCTTTTGCTGATGCCAGCGCCCAATACGATTGCACAAATGGCCATACCGCATTGTTGTGATAAGGCGGAATACCTGGTATTTGTGGATAAATGCACGAAATGCCAAAATCGGTAATCGGTGTATTTTCTATCACCGATTTTTTCTGCCGTGCATCGGCAACATCGAATAACACACTCAGTGCTTCACCAAGCGCTTCATCTCTTGGCGAAAGAATTCTATAATTTCGGCCATATAAATATTGCCCATAATATCCTTTGTCCTCCATCCACAACCATTTGTTTATTCCTGCTCTGATTTTCCCGGCTTGCTCCCTATAAAAAACAGCAGCCTTTGCATTATGCAACAAATCAGCCATTTTCGACAAAACAATATTTGCACGGTAATGAACCACATTCGTTCCCAAATCTTCCGATTGATAAATATCAGCCGGCTGCATCCACTTGGGATAAGTTTGTTCCCGCCAATCAAGAAACGTCGATTCTCCATGCACAAGTCCCGTGACATGATCATACGCATTTCTCATATCGTCATTCACCGAATTGAGGATGATGGCATAAGATTGCTTAAGCCAGGCAGTATCACCGGTAGCTTTGTAAAGTTCCCATGCTGCATCTGCCCAAATCATACGATCGGTTGAAACCGGATAAGCGCCGCCCGTCCCTGTATCCTGAATTATTCTTCCATCCTTCACCTTTCGCAACAGACTGTATTTAGCTACTTTGGGCTGCAAATAAGCCATTGACAAAATAATACTATAGCTAATATCACGCGTCCAAACTCCAGCCCACTCTTTTCCCGTTCGAAAAGTACTGTCAGGTTCAATTGCTTTTGTCATTTCCTCCAATGCCAGATTATATAAGGCATCTGATAGCGGGAAATCCGATTTGTATTGCGGAAACGCCGAAACATCTTTTGAAAGTGCCCATTGGGATTTGGTTTTCTGCTCATTCCCTTTGGCATTCATAACAAGTGTGGTTTCGTAAATACCATCACCGTCAGGATCTTTCAATTGATATTCAGGTTGCTTTCCAAGATTGTTAAAATCCCATGACAAAGGACGCGTTCCTCCAGCAATATATACTCCTTTAAAATCAGCCCTGTACAATTTATCCCCATTGTAAAGCGTATAATAGCCTTTCTCATTAAACGCCTTTAACACCTCACGCATATCAAGACGAATAATCCATCTGGTATTAGGAGCCAAGTTAACTCCATTCGTCACCGGAATCGTATCAATAGACGGGTTACCAAACTGAACCGTGGTTACACATTCCCCATTCCTGGGTTGTAACGTAATCCAATGATGTTCCTGAGAACGCATTTCATTATCACGCAAGTTAATACTGAATTTAAAACAGATTGTCGGACTATATCTTTCGGATTCAGGGCTTTGATAATTTGAGGATAATGCAGTGTTTGACAAAGCTTCTGCTCTAAACTTGCCCTGTTCCACCCGATTTCCATAAACAGTATAAGCATTCGACTCATAAATTGTTCGTGAAGTCTGTGCCAGCGACACCTGAAGCGAACAACAACCAAGCATTGCCAGAAATAAATTACGTAGCGCCATTTTTGGATTTTTAGTTGATTAATACCGAAAAAAATTCGGGCAAAAGCATTTCATTTTGCGGTTAATTGTACTCAACAACCACCATATCCCAATATTGAAGGCTTGGCAAAGTAAACACAACGTTCCCGCCTGTTTGCGTGAAGGATAATACTTGTGGCGTACCATCTTGATAATCAGGAGAAGCCATCCATACATTCTTTACTGTTTTGGTGGTTGAAAACGACACCTTTGTATTCACAATGGCATCGGGAGTCGGTTGCGTACCATTCGTATCACGCCAGTTGAGACTGTTTGCATTGGTGAAATTCAACAAATGAATTACTTGCTCATTCCCCAAATCCTTACCAAATACTGCCACGCTTCCAATTTGAGGCGGCCACTGGTTAAGGACCATTTTCCCGTCCAAACATGCAACTGATGGTGTGTTTGTGATGCCTCCATCTCGCAACAAGTTTTCGTAAGCCACCAGAAAATCGTAATAATGAATCAATGCGTCCCGTAAATCGCCTTTCATTTGCAGGTTATTGTTCGGAAAATATTCTTTGTCTAACATGTGCTCTCCCAGTTCGAGATGAGAACCACCAAAAGCAAATATCACCGCATCAGTCATTAGAACTCCTGGAGTATTGAAAAAACCAGTGGAATTAGCCAGGTCATAATCCATATAGGCCGCAAGCGTTGTTTTCTTAGTATTATTGCTGTACCCGTTGTTATTGGCAATAATAGTTGCCAAATCAGCATATCCGTCATTAGGACTCCAAACTTCGGTGTAAAGAAAATCCACCGGAGAATCGGCTATGTTTTGCTGCCCAAACTGATTCACAGCATTCATCACCAATCGTTTATTTGGCTGATCAACTTTCATAGCTTTGATAAAACTTTCGAATCCTGAAGGCAGATTTACAAGCTGGCCTGAATAATTGTACAACGTGCCCAAATCTCCCAATTGATCGATATGATAACCGTCAAAATCCAGAACTTTATACACGTCATCGGTTTTGTCGGCAATATATTGCTGCCAGGCGGTATTAAAAGGATCAAGCACCCAAATGTAACTTTTGAACATGGAAGGGTCGAGTTTAAAAACTTTCTTATTGACATGGTACTTGTCTGTGTAGACATACCATGTATCGGAAACCCCGTCTGCAGCAGCATCGCTTAAAGCTCCGTATATCAGGTTATACGACATGGCCTTCATGTTGCAAGCATGTGCTGCATCTATGTATCCTTTTACCGTAGAAAGATAGGTATTCCGTTTACCAATATCCTGCCATTCGCTGGCCGGATTTGTTACCGTACCTGCAAGGGGTTGATGGTGTTCGTATTCCCAATCATAAAACTGTAACCCGTTAATATGATGCCTATTCAGGTCGTTGATCACGTAATCAATTGCAGATGTGGTCATTTGTGGATAAGCCGACAAAAAACCGTAACGTGGGAAGTGTGACCAATCAGATGAGACGTCCACTCCTATACTACCATAAATTACTTCCTTTCCATTTACCGTATCGAAAACATCGGCCATGTAACCTGTAAAATCAGTACTCGGCGCTGTCCATTGCCAGGTAGTTCCCGAAAGAGTGTTCACAGCAACCACATTCGACAAATGACGATATCGCACTTTTGCCGTTTCCGGAAGCGAATGGTCAATAGTAAAAGTCACCACATCATTTGGAGAATAGCAGGCCTTATCGGTAGCAATTATAACAGACGTAGCTGCGTTTTGAACAGGAGATAAGGGAATATTATTGCCTTTGCTGCACGAAGTAGTAAGCATCGAAAAGACAAAAAACAAATACACAAACGGAGAGAGTCTCATGAGTAATTAATTTAAGAAAAAACAGAGAAAGGGTTGTCTGATTCTCATACAAAACCCTTTCCCTGTTTTCAATGATGTTATTGTTTTTGAATGCTTATTGATAGCGTTTCCACGTTTGCTGTAATAACGTAATTGCCAGCCGCAGTAATTGTCCACTTATTATCGTCGGAAGCACCACCGACATGTCGATACATGTGCGTATTGTCAACCATCATATACATATCCTGCCCCCAATCGGTATTTCGGTTTACAGGAAACTTGAACTGTCCGGCTACTAAAGGACCGCTATATGTAAAAATACAACCATCTGTAGCATCTTCTGTTAAAGCAATTGCCTGACCGATATCCCAACCAATAGGAGTAGCATCCCCTACTATGTAAAGTTCAGTACGTTGAATTTTGACCGTGTTATCTGCCAGATTCAGCGTTAGCGTGTAATATCCTTTCTTTGCTATTGTCCATTGGTTGTCATCAGAAGCTCCTCCTTGGTGTAAATACATGGTAGAATCGTTAACCCGCATGTACATGTTTTGCCCCCATGATGTACTTGTATTGACTGGAAATTTAAATGTCCCTGCATTCAAAACTCCTTGATAAGTAAAAATAAACGGATTGCTAATACTCTGAACTAATGGAGTAGCGTTTGCTATATCCCATCCGTTCGGAGCGGCACTTCCTACAAGATATAGGGTACTGTAAGGTGGCGCTGTCGCCTTGGCAATGGAGATAGTTGAATCCAAAAGACTTACGGTAATCTTATATAATCCTGCTGCCGGAATAGCAAACTTATTATCAGGTTGGCTATTGTCAGTACGATAAACAATGTGAGTGGAATCGGCACCTTCGTTATAAGAAGGCAAGAATTGCCCCAAGGTTGTAATGAATTTTAAGGCACCGGCATTTAATGACCCTTGATAAACAAACACGGTAGGATCTGTAATACTTGGAGTCAGGGCAATAGCCGTATTGGCATCCCAACCATTGGGAGAAGCATCACCAAGCAGATACAAAGTTTTGCTAACCGGTTGATATGGCGTCACGTTCATATACACTGATCCGGAAACATCATTTGTCATTGGTGCAGAATATACCGTATCAATGACCCGTGCTTCAAGCTGTGCAACAACTCCCGCCTGAAAATTCCAGTGATTGAGCAAAGAATCATTCAGTTCGGCAACGGTGAAACTCTTCGTATAAATTCCTTTCCCCATATTAAACTGAATCGCTGTCGCAAAATTATTGCCTTTCTTATCTATTTGCAATACATAAGCAATGGAAGATCCTGTGCCATGATTTGTTCCTGTTGTCCAATTCAAGGTCAGTGCAGTTGAATTATCATTTTTCTGAGCCAATACAAGATTGTCAGTCGATGAAGTAATGGCTAATGGACCAGCCACAGCTATATTATTCATCAAATTATCCTGACAGGAACTCATCATCATAGCAATAATAAAAAACAGAATGCTGCAGGAACAAAATGCAAGGCTTGCGCGCACATGTTGCACACGAATGTGCATTATAGTGTGTTTTTTCATTTTACTTTAGTGTTTAATGTGGAGATTGATTAATAACCGGGGTTTTGTACTAAGTTTGGATTCGCGTCAATATCTACCTGAGGAATTGGCATCAAAAGAAATTTAGTATTCATATTTAGTTTCCCAATAGAATGCAGAAAATCAATACCATACTGACCATTGTTAACACGGATCAGATCGAACCAGCGTTGCCCTTCAAAAGCTAATTCCATGCGACGCTCATGCAGTATTTTATTTCTCATATCGCTTTGTGAAAGTCCGCTTATGGCTCCCAATCCGGCACGGGCGCGAACTTCATTCAAAGGCTCCTCAGCTTGGGATGTTTGTCCCATTTCATTCAACGCTTCAGCCTTCATTAAAAGAACATCTGCATAACGCAATACAGGAAAATCTTCAGGACTATTGTTGTATGATGATGCTATTGACATGGGTACTAAAAATTTTCGCACATTATATCCGGTAGTGGAATAGCTGCTTGAATAATCCATGCCGTTAAATTGTGGACATCCCTGGTAAAAAATTGTCACATCCTTTCGCAAATCACCTGGCTCGTAAGAATTGACAAACTCTTGTGTGGGTTGATTCCAACCCCAACCACCGGCAACCATATTAGAGCCGCGTGGCCCCATAAACGTACTTGTCCAGGAAGCTTGGTTTTCGTTTGCCCAGAAATTATAAGCTACGCTTCCCGAATATTGTATCTCAAACAATGACTCCTTCGAATTTTTTGTAAGCGGATTAAAATTGTCTGCATAGTTTGCATCCAAAGCATAACCTAAACCCTTTACCGAATCACTAAGAGTGACTACCCGTTGCCAATTGCCAAGGGTAAGAAAAACCTTTGCAAGCATTCCTTCCGCCGATCCTTTTGAAGCACGGCCAACATCAGAACCCGAATAACTCTCACGAGGAGGTAGCAGTGTTATTGCACTAGAAAAATCGGAAATAATTTGATTATAGACTTCTGCTTTAGGTGTTCTTGCAGGACGTAGGTTATCTCCGGGCGTTACTGGTTTTGTAACTAACGGTACATCTCCAAAAAATCGTACCAGAATGAAATAATAGAGACCGCGAAGAAAATGTGCTTCTCCTAACACCCTGTTTTTTAATGTTGTATTAATATTCATACCGGGAACTTCTTGTAATATAATGTTACAACGGAGTATGCCTGGCCATGGCCCCCGCCATAAATCGAGCACACCGGCATTGTCAGGTGCTGTAACAAAATTAGCTTCTTCCTGTGTTTCTATTCCATCCGTTCCCCCACCGGCGCCCACAACACTGTTGCCGGCATAGATATCGGATGTCCACATGCGCATGTTGTACAACTTCGGCCACTGTAGAGGCTGATACGCACCGTTAATAGCAGAAACAGCGTCGCCTTCCGTCTGGAAAAAATTGGATGTATTGATAGAATCTTCCGGCGCTTTGTTCAGAAAATCATTACTGCATCCCATTAATGTCACAGACAAAATAAAGATTGATAAATACACTATGTATTTCATATGAATTTGTGTTTAGAATATTAAAAACCAAGATTAACGCCCATGCTTACAGTACGCGTAACAGGATAAACGTTATTGTCTATTCCACTTGCCCCGACTTCAGGATCAAAGCCCGTGTATTTTGTTAATGTATATAAGTTTTCGGCTGAGATATAAATGCGGGCAGAAGCAATTGAAAGAGGCTTTAAGAGTTTTTGCGGTATCGTATAATTAAGCGTTACGTTCTTAATTCTCAAATAAGAGCCATCTTCAATATATCTGTCGGACGGGCGGGTATTTTCATTTGGATCGTTGTACACGGCACGAGGCATAGAGTTGCTTGTTCCGGGTCCTGTCCAGCGGGTTAGCACTGCCGTTGTCTGGTTATATGCCGCATACATACTTTCATCATAAAGCCGATTGGCATTCAATATTTTATTTCCGGCAACTCCTTGCAGGAAAATGCTTAAATCAAACCCCATATATGAAAACGTATTGCTTAATGAAAAAATGAATGTCGGATTTGGATTTCCCAAAAAAGTTCGGTCTTTACCATTGATCACTCCATCGTTATTAAGATCTTTGAACCGTATATCCCCGGGAGAAGTGCGATTATACGGATCATTCCCTGGAACTTGTAATGCATGGCTATTCACCTCAGCCTGAGTCTGAAAAATACCATCGGTTACATATCCGTAAAACTCATTAATAGGTTGTCCGGCCTGTATCAGTGCTAAGTTATAATTCAATCCGATACTCCCTGTTGGCATAGGCACAGTGTCATTGATACTGATTACTTTGTTCTGATTGTAGGAAATATTGAAAGAGGAAGACCATTTAAATTTACCGGTCAAATTCTTGGTATTTACAGACAGTTCCACTCCCTTATTTTCCATTTTACCGGCATTGATGGAAGGCACGTATACATCGGAGTAACCTGTCGTAATTGGAACGGACATAGGCACTAACATCTTATCTGTGTACTTGAGATAACCATCCAGCGTGAAATTAATTCTATCATTCAGGAGTATGGCGTCAATCCCGATATTGGTTTGTTTTTGTTCCTCCCATTGCACATTAGGGTTGGGCATTACATTAGGCACCACAGCCGACACAATAGAATTGTTGAAGTTGTATGCTATAGTTTGTAAAGCTGAAGCAAACGAATAATTACCGATTTGCTGGTTACCTGTGACACCGAAGCCTGCACGTAGTTTAAGATCATCCACGAAACGAATGTTTTTGAAGAAATCTTCTTTTGAAATCCTCCATGCTGCCGACCCGGAAGGAAACATTCCCCATTTATTTCTACTTCCAAAACGGGAAGATCCATCCCTGCGTAACGTTGCTGTAACAAGATATTTCTCTGCATAATTGTAATTCACACGCCCCATGTAGGATAATAATGACCAACTGCTTTCGTCTCCGCCAACGGTTGGGTTGGTGGTGCCATTAGTCATTTGCTGGGTTAGATCACTGGCAAATCCCTGAATAGAGCCATTCAAGAAATTATATTGGTTCTCCTGGGCGCTCGTTCCGACCATGGCGGTCACATGATGTTGTCCAAACTGTTTGTCGTAAGTAAGCGTGTTATCCCAATTCCATGTGAAACTCTTATTATATTGTTCACTAAGATATGCATTTGGATTGATGCTGGTATCCCACGAATATTCTGGCGCCCAGGTTCTGCTGTCCCATAAATTCCCTTGAAGACCTGCAGTAGATTTCAGTTTTAGCCCTTTAATTATCTCCAGCTCTCCATAAATCGATCCGATGATATTGTACCCATTTGTAGCATTATCCACAGTTTTTGCCAAACCAATCGGATTAACAAGATCACCATCCCATATCGGCTGTGCAACAGGACCTGAATACGATCCGTTAGCTCTGTAAATAGGTTGAGTTGGTAAGGCCAGCATGGCATTCTGAATGCTATAATTTCCATTTGTTCTGATATCATGGTTCAAGGTAAGACTATTGCCAAATCGCAGGTTGCTCAACAACTGATCATCTGCATTAAATTGCAGTGTGAGCTTCTTATAGCCGGTATTGACAACTATGCCGTTTTGATCAATATAATTACCTGAAACATAATAATTTGATTTGTCATTGCCTCGTGAGTACGAGAATGAAAGATTGTGCATTGGCGCAACATTGAAAAGCGCTCCAAGCCAATCAGTGCCTTTCCCTAAAGAAGCAGGGTTAGCATAAGCCGGATCTCTTGCCAGACCGGCATTGTCCATCATATCATTATGTAATGCAGCAAATTGTGCAGCATCCAACATGTGTACAGTTTTTGCCGCTTGCTGAAGCCCAAAATAATAGTTCAGGTTTATCTGCGGTTTTGAGTCATTTTTACCATGTTTTGTGGTCACAATCACAACGCCATTTGCACCCTGAGAACCATAAATGGCTGTAGCGGAAGCATCTTTTAATATCTGAACAGACTCAACATCGTTCATGTTCAGTTCTCCCAATCCGCTTGACACTGGAACACCATCGATCACATAAAGAGGAGAAGCGTCATTGATAGTCCCCACCCCGCGTATAAGAACTGTCGGATCGCTACCAGGTACTCCGGAAGAAATAATCTGCACTCCGGCAGCCCTACCCTCTAAAGCATCACCAATCGTTGCAACGGGTATTGAATTCAGATCTTTGGGTTCAATCACGGCAACCGACCCTGTTAAATCTTTTTTGCGCTGCGTTCCATAGCCCACCACTACCACTTCATCAAGTGCTTTGGATTCTTCGGTCATTACAATATGAAGTGGAGCATCACCTTTCGGAACAATTTCTTGTGAAGAAAATCCCACATACGAAAATCGAAGAACAGGATTCTTAATCGTTTTGTTCGAAAGAGTGAATTTTCCGTCAGCATTGGTTATTGTACCTATAGAGGTTCCTTCAAACACAACACTGACACCAATAAGCGCCTCGCCTTTAGCATCGACCACCGTGCCGGTGATCATTCCCGTAGTCTGGGCTGTTAATCCCTGCGAGATGAATAGCATACAACATATCATCACTATGCTGTATGACACTTTTTTTAGATATACCATTGATTTGAAATTTAAGGTTGTTACTTTCATTTCCAGATAGTTGTTTTTTTAAATGATTGATAATTTACACGTAGAATAACTCTGCCAACAGAATTAGGCCGGTTGAGTTACTAAATTTCAGGGAGGCGGATGTTTAAAAGGTAGTTGTTTTTTCATTGATTTCAAATTTAAATAGTTAACCATCGAAGACAAGGTCTCAAGTCAATCGCTTGCTTTTATGCAGCAAATGTAGAAACGATTCACTCGCGTAAATTTCACAGAAATGTAAATGTAGTAACCGTAGCATGTATACAGCTGCTATCATGCTGTCAAACAAGACATTTATATGTATGAGTACGGAAAAGAATGTAGTAGAATTCAAAAAAAAGTCCTATAAGAACCTTTTTTTCTTATAGGACTTTTCGTTCGAATACCACAAAATCTACTGTATATTCGTCCCAATCCGCATCACTTGCGCTTCAAATTCTTCACGAGCACCTATGGCTTTGTTTCTTGCTTTCGTGCGATAGTTGTATATAGTCGATAATGAATAGCGCAAAAAATGGGATATTTTGACACTATCGGTGATTCCAAGACGAATAAGGGCAAAAATCCGTAATTCCGTATTCAGGAGTTCTCCTGACTTAGGAACAATAGCCTCGCCTTTCACCAATAAGCTATTGAATTCTTCAATAAAATTGGGAAAAAGCTGCAAGAAGGTAGTGTCGAAATTGGCGTAAAACTCTTTCAGCTCATCTTCAATAAACTGATTTGACTTGATGGCCAGCAAAAGATCATTGATTTTACCTGCAGCAGCTGTTCTGTTTAATAAATGACGATAATTATCCAGCTTGTCAATATAGAGGGAGCATTGATCCATATAACGACCAATATATTCTTCTTTAATGAGGTTGGCTTCAAAAAGTGTGTTATTCGTCTCTTTGAGCTGCTGATTAGTTGAAAAAAACTCATTATTCAACCCATTCAATTGCTCATTTGCCCGACTTAAATCCATCCGTGCTTTCTTCAGTTTCTTCATTTGCCTATATAGCAAAAACAAAACGATCAGCAAAAACAAAGACAACACACTGATACTTATCAAGAAAACGATCAATTGCCGTTGCCGCGCCTTAGTTTCCAACTGATAGGCTTTTTCAATGATGGGCAACATCTGCGATATTTCAATAGTGCGCAAACGGGCATTACAAAAAAGAGCGTCTTCAAGCGAGCGTTTTATATATTTGTAAGCTCTGTCAATTTCACCGTCTTCATATAGGATAAATGCAAGACTACGCAGGGAGATATATTCTTTCGTGTCCGATTGTAAATCGTAAATTGCCGATATGGTAAGCCATTTCTCTTCAAGATTCCGCTCTCTTTTTCCATGATAGGCTTGCGATATGCTATAAGCAATGATCGCACGATCATGATTATCTTTTGGTATTGTGGGGTAATATGCCTGCAATAATTTCAAAGCCTCATCATATTTCTTATTGACAATCAATTGATCCGATCTCACCATAATGTACGGACTGGATTTCGGAGGATTGGCTATAAGAAGTGAGTCACGGTAATTGGCAGTTAAATAATCATATCGGGCTTTCTCTTGATTTGAAACCGCATAATCAGCCAGATATCCGTAAATAGTTCGATAGATATAAAAATAATAGGCTCTTAAATTGGGTGAATACTTTATATCTACGCTTTTTACAATGTCTAAGGCTTCATTATACATGCCAACGGTGCCCATGATAGAAGCCAGATTCAAGCGAGCCTCATTCAGCTTATTTTTATCGTGAAGTTTCTCCGCAATTTGCAATTTGATGCGGGCATAACTAAGCGCAGAATCTGATGTATACGCTTTATATTCGTCAAATAGCTGACCGCAAAGATTGTATCTCACTTCATCCGAAGAAGTAATTTGCAACAGCTCTTTTAGGTGGTGTAATTTAGCCTCTTTAATCTTATCATAGATCGCATGATTGTCTATGGTTTGATCCAACACTCGTAACAACGAATCCATTTCGTTGCCGGCAAATCCAATATGAGTGATAAACAAACAAACAAAACCGAAACAAACTCTTTTCATGGCCGACTATTTTTCCTGACAAAAATACACCTAAAATGCGAGAATGTTCCGAAATAACCTATATTTCGGAACATTCCCCAAATCAGTGAATCAAACTCCTTGTGCCCCAGTCGGATTTACCCGATTAAGTTGATTGACAAATCCTTCGTTTACTCTTTTGTCAGAATGGTTTGATTATTTCTTGCATACTTCAGAATCTTATTTCCCTTTTACATTGGTAAATACCTGATTTTCGACTAATTTCTTTACATCGTACGGGGCAGGTGCTCCACCAAGGTATTTATGGAACCAATCTAAATGAGCATCGTAATAGAGCGGCATCGATTTTACCACATTAGGCCAATGCCCGTCATTTTTGAAGATAATCAGACGGGAAGGGATGCCCAATGTTTGAAGCGTTGTAAAATACTGAATACCTTGTGTATATGGGACGCGGAAATCAAGTTGTCCTGTGATAATCAACGTAGGAGTAGCAAAATTCTTTACATATTCTGATGGCGAGAATTTTTTATAAAGTTCCGAGTTCCAGGGTTGTCCTTTCAGGTCGAAATTAGGAAACCAGAGTTCTTCGGTTGCGCCCCATTCCGAACGCAAATCGTAAAGCCCCATCATGGAAGCCAAACACTTGAAGCGCTTGGTCTGTGCCTGAAACCAGTTCATCATATAACCACCGTACGACCAGCCCATGGCCCCCATGCGGGTTGAATCAACATACGAAAGTTTGGCAAGGGCATCGGTCACTTTCATTAAATCCTGAAAAGGTTCTCCTCCCCAATCGCCGGAAATCTCACGGGTGTAAGGTTGACCATATCCTGTCGATCCATGCGGATTTGGGAAAGCCAACACATAACCGGCACCGGGATACACCTGCCAGTCACCACGGAAGGAGTCCATCCATTCACTTTGCGGCCCGCCATGTACATTGAGAATAAGCGGATATTTCTTATTTGGATCAAAATTATGTGGTTTCACAAGGAAGACTTCCACTTGCTGACCACCAACACCCTCTATCCACATCGTATCTGCCGGTCGAATATCGACAGTTTCTTCTATTTTTTTATTAAAAAAGGTCAGTTGAGCAACTGCTTTATTATCTGACACTGGCATACGGTACATGGCGCCCGGCTTTCCAACCGTGCTGGACGTGTAATACATATAGTCATGGTGATCGAAATCAAAACCAAATATCGATTTAGCCCCACTTATCGGAGTAATGGTTTCTGATGCAATGTCGATTTTGTAAACAGGTTCCTGTCCAAGTACTTCTCCGGTGAAATAAATGGATTTGGAATCGGCATCCCATTTCAAGTCATCAATCCAATTATCGAACGCATTGGTGATAATCTTCGATTCACCCGTTTGCCTGTCGTACAACGCAATGCGAAACAAATCCGACTCGTAACCCGGGATAAGCTGCTTGCGGTAAGCAATATATTTCCCGTCGGGAGAGTACACCGGCGAACCATCCCAAGCCTTGTTGTCAATCGTAATATCCTTAGCCTGGCCACCTGTTACCGGTACCGTAAAAAGGTCGGCATTGGTAGTTGCTTCGGGGTGTGCCTCATGGTTCGAAACATAACAAAGTTCTTTGCTGTCGGGCGAGAAATTATACCCGATGCCGCCGCCCAACATAAAGGTAGGTGAAACATATTTTCCAGGTGTAACATCCGTATAAGTATGTGTATCTGTATTATAAATGATAATATGCGAATACTTTCCGGCAGCATACGATGTCCAATGTCTAAACAACAAGTGATCGGCCATATATGCCTGAACCGGACCATTCGTCGCCAGTGAATCGGCTATTGCATTACATCTGCTGTTAGCGCCACATTCGGGATAAACATCCGACGAAAAAGCGATCAACTTGTTATCGGGCGATAGAACCATATCGTTAACCCCCATGGAGAAGTTGGTGATTTTGCGGGTTTGTCTATTGCCGAACGTATAAAGAAACACCTGAGGCGTTTTTCCAACATTCGATATAAAGTATAATCCTTTGCTGTCTTTTGTCCAAAGCGGGGTTTCATTGCCTTTCCCATTAGTGGTAACCGGTTTTTGATTACGACCATCCGCATCCATCACGTAAATATCGGTCATGGCTTTCCCTTTTGGCAGATCATATTTTGTCATGGTAAACGCAACATGCTTTCCATCAGGCGAAACTACGGGAGCTCCCACATTCTGGATTTTATATAAATCCGCAATGGTAAAAGCCTGTTTTTGAGCAAAAGTAGTTCCCGTTGATAAACAAAAAAGTACCAATAGTACCGAATAGATCAATTTCTTCATGTGAATATATTTTAGTTTACGATAAGAATAATCTCGTTCAAAAGTACAAAAATATTTTTGAATCAAGCAAATGACGATTTCTTTTCAAATAAAATCTCATTTTTTATGCATACACAGTCCCTCTAAAACCATAAAGCAACAGAGTCAGCCATCAGAAAGACCGCATACTAAAAGTGAAACGCATCCTTTGTCACGATGGCTATTCCTACTTCACATCCAACACTTTACCGCTGC
>DAHXOX010000079.1 GCA_027364655.1 Paludibacter sp.
CGCAACCTCTGGCTACGACTTGTTCAAATTCAATCGTTTCGTTGTCCATAGTTGTACCTTTTTAATTGCTTTATATAGCACAAAGGTACTGTACTTTTCATCTTCTTTGGTGTCCGCCTTAGCGGTCATGTAGGTTTCATAAGAAGTTTGATTCATCAAGTTGCAAAAATAGCTATTTTGTATCATGCCAAGCCCATGTTCTTACCCGAATTAAGTTTAAAATGCAGCACAATGAGATAGTTTCATTATTTTTAATGTTACTCTGATACTTCCAGTTGCGTGAAACCAACAAAGCCTGACGGACACACGCGAACCCGCGGTAAGGGGAAAATAAACTATCTTTGTCATTACAAACATCAACTCCGCAGCATGAACTTCGACAAACCGGAAACCATTCTCGTAGCGCCACTAAACTGGGGATTGGGCCATGCGGCACGTTGTATTCCACTGATCAGAAAATGGAAAGAGGAAGGCCATCAACTCTATTTAGCGGCAAATGGAGAGGCCTATCATTTACTGCACAATGAGTTCCCTACTCTGCCGTTTCTTGCACTACCGGAATGGAACATCCGATATTCGCATTCACGTTCGCAGGTGACCGCCATGCTGTTGCAGTTTCCCAAACTGATCTATTTCATAGCAAAAGAACATCGCCTGCTGAAACAAACCGTAAAAGAACATGCCATTACAATCGTCGTCTCAGACAATCGTTTCGGGTTGTGGCACAAGCATATAAAGTCGGTTTACATCACCCATCAACTGATGATTAAAGCTCCGAAAAGCATTCGGTGGACTGAGCCTTTGCTCCGGCTACTGCATCACTGGGTGATTTCATGTTTCGATGAATGCTGGATTCCTGACGTTGCAGGCAATAATAATCTCTCAGGCGACCTGTCGCACAAATATCCATTGCCGCGACATGCCCGTTATATTGGCTGGCTATCGCGATTTCCGGTGACCGACACGCACAAACCCTTCAAGCACTACCACACACTTTGTTTGCTTTCAGGGCCTGAACCCCACCGGACTTTGCTTGAAAAGAGTCTGATTGAGCGTTTTCGCGACGTGCACGAACCGACGCTGATTGTGAGAGGAAAGCCTTCGGTGCACCAAGAACGCTATTCGATTGGAAACGTAGATGTGGTTTCGCACGTAGAAACCCATGAGATGCAAGCCTATATCCTCGACACGCCATCCATTATCTGCCGTTCAGGCTATTCCACATTGATGGATCTAAAAGTATTGAACCGAACAGCCACCGAACTGATACCCACGCCAGGCCAGACCGAACAGGTTTATTTAGCACATTGGAACAATCGGTTGCAAAGACATTTATAGTAACTTTGCCACATCAACCTCACATCCAAATATTGCCAAACATCATGAAGCTTCTCTACACAACCTTCGTTGACACCATGAACAAAGGGGAAAAACTATTTCTTGTCCTGATAGACCCCGATCATTTTACCCATGAAAAGCAGGTAGTCCGGTTTGTGGAGCAGATGAATGAGGCACAACCCGATATGATTTTGATCGGCGGAAGCCTCACCGTGGAAACGACAACAACCATTATCCGACAAATTAAAGAGCGATGCACGCTGCCGATTGTCCTATTCCCGGGAAATGCGTTTCAGTTTACCTCAGAGGCAGACGGGCTGTTGTTACTCTCATTAATCTCGGGACGCAATCCCGATCTGCTTATAGGACAACACGTCGTACTTGCACAAACCATCAAACGATCGGGCATTGAGACCATTTCAACCGGATACATCTTGGTGGAAAGCGACCACACAACCGCAGTGGAATACATCAGCAACACCCACCCCATTCCACGCACAAAACCGGCGATAGCAGCAGCCACAGCCATTGCAGGAACGCTTTTGGGCAACCGGCTCATCTATTTAGAAGCAGGAAGCGGCGCCTATCCACCCGTTCCTTCGGCCATGATTGCAGCTGTTAAAGAAGCTATTGACGTGCCGCTGATTGTAGGTGGCGGATTACGGACAGTCGAAGAGATACAAACCGCATTAGAAGCCGGTGCCGATGCAATCGTCGTGGGAAATATTCTTGAAGAAACACCTGAATTGATGACCTCCTTTGCAAAAACCATTCGTGAGTATCGCAAATAACCCATTTATAAGCAACTTCTTAACAGAAAAGCAGAAAGAAATTAGCGCTAAAATCGACATAATGATTTGCAGAATCTAAAAAAAGCGTTACCTTTGCACCGCTTTTAGCCATAATACATGTTCGATTGATTCAGTAGCTCAGCTGGTAGAGCACATCCCTTTTAAGGATGGGGTCCTGGGTTCGAATCCCAGCTGGATCACTTAAAAAGTAAAGCCTTGTAAGTACATCACTTATAAGGCTTTTTTAATGCTGTTTGGTTAACTTGCAAGGTGCGCTTTTCACCCCTCAATCCACTAAAGGGGAAGAGTGCACGTTATGTTTTCTTATCCTTGCAAGACGTTGTTTTACAATGAATCGCGCTGTACCTGAAAAGATTGATGCCCATTTTGACTCATCAGCCGAATTGAGAACTTTGGAATCGGATGAGTGCGCTACAAGAGGAATGTACTGACTATTGGATGTTTTCTTGCTACCATCGGATGTCAGGTAAACCCAGCAATGGATTCCATCTTCCACCCATTCTTCGCGAAATGCAACTTCACATTATCCTTCTCCACGAGTGGATATTGCCTTTGCCAATAAGACCTTTCGCTTTACAGGGTTGGCCAATTAACCCGTCTGTGGTATTTCGCTACGAAAAGCATTGTCTGTCAAAATTCTTTCACCGAGTTCATTGTGCTTTTTCATCTGTGCGAATGTTTTAAGTAAAACGCGTAGAATGAAGTACCAAGCGTTGCAAAGATAGTTCTTTATTTTGGTAAATTTGTGTAATAGTTACCATAAGGTTTTACTAAGGATACACTAAGGTTAGATCGGAAGATCATCGAAGGTACACTGAAGGAACAACGGAGGATCATCGAAGGTGCCACGCCTGAAAGTGGGAGGATAGTCGGACGATAGTCGGAGGGTTCTCGGACGATAGTCGGAGGATCAATTTTGCTGACTGAAGAACGAAAAGAACAAATAGCCGACTGTCAACCGATCAAAATTGGCAAACGGGAGTTGCCACTGCGTGAAATATCACCGACTATTGATGTTGCAAATATACACATATTTTACGTAAAAACAAAACATGAAGGAAACTTATGCTGCGATTGACAGCCGTTGGAACAGATAGAGACAAGGCATCTTTTCTCTACAATGAAAAGAACAACATCTTTTGCAAAAAGACCCAACACAGAATAGAAAATTTGACGGGAATATTTGGAAGATTTAAATATTATGGTGACCTTTGGAGAGAAATGAGTGTATGTGATTTTTGATTAAGAAATGGATTCACAGGGTATCTTTCAAACGCGTCATACAATCTATACGAACCATTCAAACTCGTGTTCTTAGTATCTTTTTTGAACGATCAATCTATCATTATGCACTGAAATTAAATAATAAACGGATGACTCAAAAACAATTAGAAGATTACCTGTGGGGAGCAGCCAATATACTGAGAGGGATGATTGATGCGGCGGATTTTAAACAATATATTTTCCCGTTGCTGTTTTTTAAGCGGGTAAGCGATCTCTGGGAAGAAGAATATCAGCAAGCATTAGCCGAAAGTGATGGTGATCTGGATTATGCTTCGTTTGCCGAGAATCATCGGTTTCAGATACCTGCTGAGTGCCACTGGGAAGATGTGCGTAAAAAGACAGTCGATGTGGGCGCCGCTTTACAGAATGCATTGAATGGCATTGAAAAAGCCAACTTCGAAATGCTGCATGATGTGTTTGGCGATGCACAATGGACCAATAAACGCCGTATGAGTGATGAGAAAATGCTTGACCTGATTGAGCATTTCAGTCAAATGAATCTGAGTGTGGAGAATGTTCCCCATGACATTATGGGCGATGGCTACGAATACCTGATAAAGAAATTTGCCGACGATAGCGGACATACTGCTGCCGAGTTCTATACCAACCGCACGGTGGTAAAGCTGATGACGGAGATTACAGACCCACAACCTAACGAAAGTATTTATGACCCGACCTGCGGAAGCGGCGGAATATTGTTAGGGAGCGCCTTGCATGTGAAAGAGCGGGGCAAAGAATACCGCACATTGAAGCTGTACGGACAAGAACTAAACCTGATTACCTCAGCCATTGCCCGCATTAATATGTTTATGCACAATGTGGATGAGTTTCTGATTATACAAGGCGATACACTGGATAGCCCGCAGATATTGGAGGACGATGAACTGAAAAAGTTTGATGTAGTAATGGCAAATCCTCCATACAGCGTAAAGAAGTGGAGCCAGCACAAATGGATGAACGACCCTTTTGGACGAAATATATGGGGAACGCCACCGCAAGGCTGTGCCGATTATGCGTTTCAACAACATATTATGAAAAGCCTGAACCCCGATACAGGGCGCAGTGTGGTGCTTTGGCCGCATGGTGTGCTGTTCCGCGATAGTGAAGCAGACATACGCAAACGCATGATAGAGGAAGATTATGTGGATGCAGTAATTGGACTGGGTAAAAACCTGTTTTACAACAGTAGCATGGAAAGCTGCTTACTGGTATGCCGCATGAAAAAACCGGATGAACGTAAAGGTAAAATCATCTTTATTGATGCCAAAGATGAACTTCGTATTGAACGAACCAACGCATGGCTTGAACCAAAACATATTGATAAAATAAGTAAAGCGTACTGGAAATTCAGCGATGCTGAAGGGTTTGCCAAAGTAATGACTAATACTGAAGTGCTTGAGAATAATGGCAATATGAGTATTCAACTTTATGTAAAACAAGTTGCCATTGAAAACGAACATAATACAGAGAAACTGATTGCCGATATTAAAACCGGACAAGCACAAATTAATGCTTCGATTGAAAACCTGTTTACTCAACTAAACAATATTGGAATAGAAGCATGAAGTTGAGAAAAGAGACATGGAAAACAGTGCGTTTGGGTGAAGTTTGTGAATTATTTCAACCTAAAACCATTAGTGGCAAAGATTTAATTGCCAATGGAAAGTATTTAGTGTGGGGTGCAAATGGGATTATAGGCAAATACAACCAATATAATCAAGAGGATGAACAAGTTTTAATTTCGTGTAGGGGAGAAAAATGTGGTACAATAAATTATTCAAATAAATATGCATGGGTTACAGGTAACTCAATGGTTGCAAAACCAAGAAATGTGAAACAAATCAATAAAAGGTTTTTATATTTCTTACTTTCAGGCACTGATTTAAGTTCAGTAATAAACGGAACTGCTCAACCACAAATAACCAGAAAGAGTATTGAAGTTTTAAAAATTCCCATACCACTACCAGATGAGCAAAAGCAAATTACTTCACTTTTTCAATCTCTTGAAACAGCGATGGAACAGGTGGAGGGGCAGGAGAAGAATTTATTACAATTAAAGAATAACATCCTTCAAGATCTTTTCAGCGAAAAAAAATTCTGTGGCAATCATTTAAAAGAAACAGATTTTGAAACAGTAAGGTTTGATAAAGTTGCTATTAATATTTCGGAAAGAGTTGAACCAAAGAAAACTACACTTACAACTTATGTTGGTTTGGAACACCTGGATGCAGACAATCTGAGGATAGAAAGAACCGGAACACCGGATGATGTAATAGGAACCAAACTAAAAATTTACAAAGGAGATATTATTTTCGGCAAGCGTAGAGCATATTTACGCAAAGTAGCCGTATCACATTTTGATGGTATTGCTTCTGCGCACAGCATGATTTTAAGAGCCAACGAAAAGCATATCGAGAAAGATTTTCTTCCTTATTTTATGCAATCCGATGCGTTTATGAGTCGGGCTATTCAAATCTCCGAAGGCTCACTATCACCCACAATAAAGAACAAAACGCTTGCCCAACAAGAATTCACACTTCCTAAAAAAGAAAAACAAAAGGAGTTGATATCCATATTCAAGCAATTTGATTTAACAATGGATCAGCTCAAACAGCAGAAAGTGACATTGAAGCATCTGAAACAGAAATTATTGAATGAGATATTGGGGTAATTCGTATCTTTGTGAACAAATAATTTGGTTATGAGCAAAATAAGGATTAAGAATTTCGGTCCCATCAGAGAAGGCTATCAGGAAAATGATGGCTGGATTGATGTGAAGAAAGTTACCGTGTTTATCGGTAATCAGGGAAGCGGGAAGAGTACGGTTGCAAAGTTGATTTCCACATTCAGTTGGATAGAAAAAGCCATGGTAAAGGGCATTCTGCGTCAGAATGAATTGAATACGTATAAAAGATTTTTGAAACAGCTCGCATACCAACGCATCACACATTATATTCAAGATGATACCGAGATTGAGTATCAAGGGAAGGCGTTTACGTTTATCTTTTCGCAAGGGAATTTTACGGCAAGTAAAGCGAACCGCAATGGGTACATTCTACCCCAAATTATGTATATACCTGCCGAAAGGAATTTTCTAAGTGTCGTTGACCGTCCAGACAAACTAAAGAATTTACCCAATACACTTTACACATTTAATGATGAATTTGATGGCGCAAAAGATCGTTTTGCAAGTGGCGTTAATTTACCAATAAACCAAGTTCGATTTGTTTATGATAAACTAAACAAGATTGCTCATATAGTTGGCGAAAATAATAGTTTCAAAATAAGACTCTCAGAAGCATCGAGTGGGTTTCAGTCTACTGTTCCCTTGTTTTTGGTTACAAAATATCTTTCTGAAAAGCTCTATGCAGAGAAAGACCTCTCTTTAAAAGAAAATTCGTTGGAAGAACAGCGGAAATTAGAAAAGGAAATTAAAACTATTTTGGATGACTCAGAACTTACCCCTGACGTGCGTCAAGCTTTGCTCAGACAAGTAAGTGCAAAAAGAAAACCTTTGTGTTTCCTTAATATTGTTGAGGAGCCGGAACAGAACTTATTCCCTTCGTCACAACAGCGTGTACTTTATGAATTACTGAAATATGCAAATCAAACGGAAGGAAATCGTTTGATAATGACCACGCATAGCCCTTATATAATCAATTATTTAAGCATTGCGATTCAAGCAGGCTATTTGAAGAATAAAATAAATTCAAATGACTTATTAGAAAGATTAAATCAAATAGTCACACTTCCTTCTGTGGTACAATCTTCAGATGTTGTGATATATCAATTAAATGAAGAAGATGGAAGTATAAAAAAATTACCTGACTTTGAAGGAATTCCATCCGACAAAAATTATCTGAATCAATCACTCGCCGATGGGAATCATTTGTTTGATTCCCTTTTGGAAATTGAACAAGAACTATGAGCGTGACTTTTTTTGAATCAGTTTGTAAAGAGGCTTCCAGAACAGATAACTTATTTGGTTTATGTGATGATCAGCATGGGACGAAGGCTTACTCAGATACTTCAGATGATAGAAAGTGGATTGCCACAGTAAATAACGACCTTTCTTTAGAAGTAACATTCACTCCAATTGATCATTGCATCATCGTAATGAAAGCAGGGACAAAAGACAAGGAAAGCACCTGCGATGGGATGCTGACTTTTCGTAATAGCCTTTATCTTGTCGAATTAAAGAACCAAGCAACTGGAGGATGGTTGCCTGATGCCATTGAACAGTTGAGCAATACAATAAAACGAATGAATGCGAACCAAGACATGACGTTGATCAAATATAAAAAAGCCTATGCGTGCAATAAGAGACATCCTAATTTTACGGTGCTTGACGGTGAGAGACGAAAAAAGTTTTTTCAAGAGACAAACGGGTTTAGGATTGACGCCCAAACAGAAATAGCCATAAAATAATGACATTCAACGAGCAAAACACCGTAGAGCATTTTATTATTCATCAACTTAGCGGGGTGAATATGAATGTCGTGCATGGAGGTACTGTGAACGAAGGTTCTGTATCGTATGGCAATGGAGCTAAATGGAAATATATTCAGCCTGAATTGTTGCAGCGTGATGTTACGGATGTATTACTCGAAAAAGAATTGAAAGAATCACTTTGCCGGTTGAATCCAGCTATTGCAGCTACTCCCGAACGTGCGGATGAAGTAATACATAAGCTTCGGGCCATATTGATTACGGTGAATAATGTAGGGTTAGTGCGTGCCAACGAAGAATTTGCCAAATGGCTGCGTAACGAAGTATCGTTGCCAATTGGTAAGCATAACGAACACATAGTGGTGAAGTTGATTGATTTTGATACCATTAGCAATAATAGCTTTCTGCTTACCAATCAGTTTAGCCTAAAGTCACGGGAACTGAAAATTCCAGACATTGTCATGTTTGTCAATGGCATTCCATTGGTAGTTGGAGAAGCTAAAACACCTGTTCGTCCTGCTGTAAGTTGGTTTGATGGAGCATACGATATTCACACAGTATATGAAAATGCCATTCCACAACTGTTTGTTCCTAATGTACTTTCATTTGCAACCGAAGGGAAGGAAATATTCATAGGTACTGTACGTACTCCATTAGAATTCTGGACTCCATGGCGATTGGAGGACGACGAGGATGAACTAAGTCATTTTATTGGATTGAATGATATTGCTAAGCAACTGACACATTTATTGAAACCTGCTACCTTGCTGGATATCCTTCACTATTTCACCATATATGCTACCAATAGCAAGAAAAAGAAAATAAAGGTGGTTTGTCGATATCAGCAATACGAAGGAGCCAATGCCATCGTTGAGCGGGTAAAAGAGGGTCAGATTAAGAAAGGGTTAATCTGGCATTTTCAAGGTTCGGGGAAATCGTTGTTGATGCTCTTTGCAGCACAGAAACTCAGAAAACAGCAAGAACTGAATAATCCGACGGTACTGATAGTGGTGGATCGGGTAGATTTGGATACACAAATCACGGCTACCTTCAACACAGCCGAAGTGCCCAATATGGTTACCACCGATAGTATTCGTGAGCTGCATACCCTGTTGGAAAAAGATACCCGAAAAATCATTATCACGATGGTACATAAGTTTAAGGACGCCTATCCCGATATGAATACGCGTGAGAATATCATTGTGATGGTGGACGAGGCACATCGTACACAAGAAGGCGATTTAGGGCGTAAAATGCGGAATGCTTTACCTAATGCTTTCCTTTTCGGACTAACCGGAACACCGATCAACAAAGCGGATAAAAACACATTCTGGGCTTTTGGCGCAGAAGAGGATGCCGGTGGATATATGAGCCGCTATACCTTTCAGGACAGTATCAGAGACAATGCCACTTTGCCGTTGCATTTTGAACCACGTTTGCCAAATTACCACATAGACAAAGAAAGTTTGGATATAGCGTTCAAAGAAATGGCGAATGATCTGAGTGAAGAAGACCGAAATAAACTCAGTCAGAAAGCTGCAAATATGTCTGTGTTTTTAAAATCACCTGAACGGATAAAGACAATTGTTACAGACATTGTAGAGCATTTCAAAAAGCATGTAGAACCGGAAGGCTTGAAAGCCATGATTGTTACACCAGATCGGTATGCTTGCATAGAATATAAAGAAGAATTAGATAAATGGCTGCTGCCCGAAGAAAGCGAAGTGGTTATCAGTACTTCTGCCAATGATGGTTATGATTTCAAGCAACGTTGGGCCATGGATAAAGACAAACAGGAAAAGGTGATCGAAAAATTCAATGATTCTGACTCTTCATTGAAATTTCTGATAGTAACAGCAAAACTGCTTACCGGATTTGACGCCCCGATATTACAAACCATGTATTTAGACAAATCGCTGAAAGATCACACACTGTTACAAGCTATTTGCCGTACCAACCGTTTGTTTCCTAATAAAACATTTGGAAGAATAGTCGATTATTTCGGCGTATTTGATGATACAGCAAAAGCATTAGCATTTGACGAAGAAAGCGTAAAGGCAGTTATTACCAATTTGCAGGAGTTACGAGATCAGTTACCAAATTATATGTCAGCATGTTTAGTCCACTTTGCGGGAATAGATAGAACTGTCATAGGTTTTGAAGGACTTCAAGCCGCACAGGATTGTATTAATTCAAATGAGAAACGGGATTCATTTGCTAAAGATTATAGTAACCTGACTAAATTATGGGAAGCTATATCGCCTGATCCGATAGTAAATGACTATCAGAAAGAGTACAAATGGTTGTCGCAGGTTTACCTATCTATTAAACCTTCATCAGATGATGGTGGCAGGCTTTTGTGGTACGCATTGGGAGCGCAAACCACTGCCTTAATTCATGAACATGTACACGTATCAGGGATTAATGATGATATGGAAGAGATGATTTTGAATGCAGAAGTTATTGATGAATTAATGAATAAAAAAGATCCTAAGCAAGCTCAAAAGGTCTTGAAAATTCTGACAAACCGACTCAACAAGCATAGCAATCATCTCGTTTTCAGGCAACTTAGCGAACGATTAGAAGCTATTCGGGATAAGGCAGAAAAAGGATTAATAAACTCAATTGAATTTATCAAAGAACTTTGTCAATTAGCCAAAGAAACGTTGCAAGCCGAAAAAGAAATTGAATCTAAAGAAGAAAGAAAGAGTGCCAAAGCAGCATTGACAGATTTGTTTCTGGAATTAAGAACCGACACCACGCCGGCTATTGTAGAACGTATTGTAAATGACATTGATGACATTGTTAAGCACGTACGATTTGAGGGTTGGCAACACACTACAACTGGTGAAAAGCTGGTAGCCAAAGAACTACGTAAGATTATCTGGTTAAGATATCAGATAAAAGACGAAAGCCTTTATAACAGAGCGTACGATTATATCAAGGAGTATTACTAAAGCAATGTCATTTTGCAAGCCACTTGCGCAGCATCCTTACATCGAAACCAAGCACTGCTCATGCCTCGTTGACAATAACGATGAACATCGATCGTGGTTCATACTGCTGATATTGAAATGATGGGCGATAAAAGCACATCCTCGTGGAAATGGCTCAATCTGTGCAACCACTATTATTTCAATGCGTAATCTTATCCACAATTGTTTTTTTCTAACCGGCAGAACGAAGATCTCAAACAGATATTGATCTGGTTATGTGATGAAAATAGCTTTTCATCAATCCCTCCCAAAGATGACCATTGACTATTCTTTGGTTATTCAACTTCATGGTTACGTTGTCAACTCTTTAGTAAGTTTTAATTCTCATACCTGAGTGACTATCTCTTTTTATTCTCCTTTTTCTTTTTTTTTTGATGATAGTATGAAATAGAAAGTTATTAATGTATATTTGTAGCATAAAATGATGAATGTTTATTGATTGCTCCAAATTGTCCTGAATGGACTTGTCGAGCGACATCATAAGGCATATAGGTGCTTTTTTCTTTGAAAAAGAAGATTCGTTTTAATCGGAACATGCTATGGAAAAGATTCTTGCAATTGGAGCGCATGATGATCATTTAATCAGTTTAAGAAGCATTATTCAAGGGGCTTTCCCTGATGCCACAATAGTAACCGCCGTTGATGGAGCACAAGGGATTGAGTTGGCCATTGCGGAAGATCCGGACGTGATTTTGTTGGACATGGAGAATGTTGATCTATGCCGACAACTAAAGCAGAACGATCATGCACGCGATATTCCCGTTGTGTTTCTTACCTCAGCCGATGATCCGAAAGATATTCGCATGAAAGCGCTTGATTTTGGTGCTAATTCTCTTCTATTTGCACCCATTGACGAAGCGGCCCTCATAGCTCAACTCCGAACGACGTCAAAAATAAAGGGCGCGAATAGGCAATTGAAAGAGCAACAAGCCTATCTTTCCAATATGTTAGACGAGCAAAGTCGTGAGTTTGAGCAGAGCCATGCAGCTACGCTCGAATTGATTGATGAATTGCGCAAAGAGATTGAGGCGCATCAAAAAGCAGAAAAGATACTTCAAAAGAGTGAGTTCTTTTTCAAAGAATCACAACGGGCAGCAGCCATTGGTTCCTACATGTTCAATTTTGCAAAAGATGAATGGGAATCGTCCGAAGTGTTGGATGAAATTTTCGGCATCGATGCTCATTATCCTAAAAATATATCAGGCTGGGAAGGCATCATACACCCCGGCGACAAAAAAAGGATGGATCACTATTTGAAAGAAGATGTAGCCAGAAAACATCGTCCTTTTAACAACGAATACCGGATTATTCGGCAGTCTGATGGTGAAGTCAGATGGGTACTCGGTTTGGGGAAACTTCATTTTGATGAGACTGCCAATTCCCTTTCCATGATCGGCACCATTCAAGATGTGACCGACCGCAAAAAGGCAGAAGAAGCACTTAAGGAGAATGAACTGTTTTTGAACAATATACTGGATACGATTCCAATACCTGTTTTTTATAAAGATATACAGGGCAAATACATCGATGTAAATAATGCTTGGGTCTCGCTGTTTGGTTATTCAAAAGAACTATTGAAAGGCAAAACCCTTTTCGATATCTACCCACGGGAATTTGCGGAAGAATTCTTTGCGAAAGATAATGAGTTGCTTGAATCGGGTGGAACACAGATTTATGAATCGAAATTTATCGATCTTCATGGCGTAGAACATGATTTGCAATTTCATAAGGCTGTATATAAAAACAGTCAGGGCGAAGTTGCCGGACTTATTGGCGCTGTGGTTGATCTTACCGCTCGAAAACAAGCCGAAGCGTCACTTAGGAGGAATAAGGAAAGATGGGAAAGTCTTTTCAACAACAGTCCCAGCGCCATTGCTGTTTATCGGGCTGTTGACGATGGCAATGATTTCGTTTTTACAGGTTACAATACAACCGCACAAAAAACGGATCACAGAAGCCGTGAGGATGTAGTTGGGAAACGCATTAGCGAAGTATTACCGGGAGCAGAAGAAAGCGGACTTTTCGATACTTTCAGAAAAGTATGGCGAACCGGAGAAACGGCGTTTGTTGATAATACATTTTATAAAGATAACCGCATTGAAGGATGGCGTGAGAGCATTATCTACAAGTTGAATACAGGAGAGATTGTTGCTATTTATACAGATACTACCGAACGAGTAAAAGCAGAAATCGCTTTACACGAAAGCGAAGAGAAATTCCACAGTCTATTTGAAAATAATGCGGCCGTGAAATTTCTATTAGATGCCGACACCGGCACTATTGTAGATGCGAATAAAGCCGCTGTGGAATATTACGGTTGGTCGCTCGAAGAGTTGAAACAGATGAAGATTCAGCAGATCAATACGCATCCCTACGAAGAAGTTAAAGCGAGGATGGAAGAAATAAAAGTAAAACAACGAGTTCAATTTGAATTTCACCACCGATTAAAAAATGGTACCATTCGGGATGTAGAGATTTTTAGCAGCAAGATTGCGTTTGGAGGAAAGGATTACCTGCATTCCATCATTCATGATATTACCGAGCGTAAAAAGGTAGAAGAAGCATTAAAAGAAAGTGACCGACAGCAAGCATTATTGATCAGTAATTTGCCCGGATTTATTTATCGTTGTGCAAACGACCGTGACTGGACTATGTACTATATCAGTGATGGGTGCGAAAGTATCACAGGTTACAAACCGGATGATTTTCTGTATAACAACCAAATTGCCTTCAATGATATTATCCACCCCGATTACCAGGAAGCGATTTCCCAAAAATGGAAAATGTTGATTCGGGAGAAAGAAGTATTCAAAGAAGAATATCCCATTATTGCAAAAGACGGACAAACCCGTTGGGTATGGGAACAAGGGCGCGGCGTTTTCGATGACAATGGAGACTTGCTTCACCTCGAAGGATTTATCACCGATATAACCGATCGAAAAGAAGCAGTGAAAGCACTTCGGGTAAATGCAGCACGACTGAAACGCGCCGAATTGGCTTCCAAATCGGGGAATTGGGAACTTAATTTTCATACCCAATCGATGATCATTTCGGGAGGTGCTCAAAAGATTTATGGCCTCGATAAAGACAAATATGATTTCGAGACAATTAAAGGATTTCCATTGCCAGAGTACCGTTCGCTGTTGGATGCTGCATTAAACGATTTACTCGAGTATGACAAACCCTACGATATAGAATTCAAGATAAAAGCAGCGGATACCGGCGAAATAAAAGATATTCATTCCATAGCAATATTCGATAAAGAAAAAAACAGGCTATTCGGCATTATTCAGGATATCACCGACCGCAAACAAGCGGAAGAAGCGCTGATTGAAAGTGAGACTCGTTATCGTACTCTGGTTGAAAGCTCACCGATTGGTATTGCTATTTACCAAGAGGGCAAGTTTGTGTATGGAAATTCCGCAGCTCTTGCAATCATCGGGGCATCCGATGAAAAAGAATTGCTTGGCAAACCGGTACTTTCGATTGTACATCCCGAAAGCATCGATCAGGTGAAGAAGAGAGTGAGTCAAGTTGTTGACGGGAAAGACGTTCCTCCCATAGAAGAAAAACTTATTCGACTCGATGGCACTGTTTTTGATGCTGAGGTTGCTGCATTGGCCACCACGTTTAACAACAAACCGGCAGGTCAGGTTATAGTGGCCGATATCACAGACCGGAAAAAGGCCATACAGGCATTGCAGGAATCGCAAGCACTGTATCATTCCTTTGTGGAACATATACCGGCAGGGGTATTTCGCAAAGACAGCAAAGGCCGCTTTATCTTTGTCAATGACGAATTTTGCGGGCTTAAAGAGCTTGAAAAAGATGAGATACTTGGTAAAACGCCACAAGAGATTGTCGTAAATACTCCTTTGTCAAAGACTTCCAGACAGAACTACTTTGCAGTTGGTAGTGAGCACCATGACGAAATCATGCGTACCGGCAAACCCATCGAGATTGAAGAAGTCTATACACATCCGGACGGCACAAAACAATATTTACAGGTGGTAATATCGCCGGTTTTGTCAGCCGATGGTAAAGTGATTGGTTCGCAAGGAATCCAATTCGACATTACCGACCGAAAGAAAGCGGAGTTGGCATTAAAAGAAAGCGAGCTTCGCTATCATACCTTTATCAACGAGAGTTTGGATATGATCTTTATCAAAGACGATCAATTCCGGTATCTTGCAGTAAATGACTCGATGGCACGTTTTTTTGGCAGAGCAAAAGAAGAAATCATTAACAAAACGGATCAGGAATTAGCCGGCGAACTAACCATGAATCCTTGCCTTTCGTCGGATATAAAGACATTGCAAGCAACTACTTCTTTTACTGTTGAAGAAAAAATAGGTGATCGGATTTATGAGACAACCAAATTCCCTATGTCATTTCAGGGAGGAGAAAGAGCGATTGGGGGTATTATTCGTGATATCACAGATCGCAAAATGGCCGAAGATGAGATTATAAAGTTAAATGCAGAACTGGAACAACGGGTTGTTGAACGGACGGCACAGCTTGAGGCCGCCAACAAAGAACTCGAAGCATTCAGCTATTCGGTTTCACACGATTTACGCGCACCACTCAGAGCGTTAGACGGCTTTGCCCGAATCTTAGTGGAAGACTACGGTGCAACACTCGATGCCGAAGCAGGCAGACTGTTGCAGGTAATAACCGATAATGCAAAGAGAATGGGCATGTTGATTGATGACTTGCTCTCCTTCTCCCGCATTAGCCGACAAGAGCTTAAGTTTATAAAGATTAATATGCAGGTATTATCTCAATCGGTATATTTAGAATTAGTTCCCGACGCTGATAAATGCACGATTAAGTTCTTGCTGTCGCCAATACCTGAAGCGTATGGTGATCCTTCGATGGTGAAACAAGTATGGATGAATCTTATTGGTAATGCTATTAAGTTCACGTCGCAAAAGCCAAACCGCAGGATTGAGATTGGATACAAAACAGAAGATTCGGTAACCGTTTATTATGTCAAAGATAACGGTGCAGGGTTTGACATGGCCTATTACGACAAGTTGTTTGGCATGTTTCAAAGGCTGCATTCCATCAACGACTTTGAAGGAACAGGTGTCGGGCTTGCTATTGTGCAACGTATTGTGAATCGGCTGAATGGGCGTATATGGGCAGAAGGAAAAGTGGGTGAAGGCGCGACGTTTTATTTTACCTTGGCGGAGAAGGAGGATAAAGGAGTTTAGACTGAAGGAATCGGAATAGGAAACTAAAAAGGCAATAGGGAACCTCAGAGGCAATAGTAATCTGCTAATCGGCAAATTCATTGTCAATTGTCAACTGTCAATTTAATTGGCATTAAGGTTGAAGGGGTTAAGGCTGAAGGAATCGGAATAGGAAACTGCAAGGCAATAGGGAACCAAAAAGGGAATAGGGAACCTCAGAGGCAATAGTAATCTGCTAATCGGCAAATTCATTGTCAATTGTCAATTGTCAACTGTCAATTAAATAAGATGAATATGAAACGAGCATGAACTAACGGTCAGCATAGCTAAAGTTGAGATTCACCAAAAACTATGAAAATCTAACATGCGAGTTCCATAAGTCCATAATGAAGAAAATAAATATAATCGTATGAAGACCATGTTTATTGATATTCTCTTAGTGGAGGATAATCCAAACGATGCCGAGTTAACGCTACGGGCATTGAAAAAGAATAACATTGCAAATAACATTGAAGTAGCAACGGACGGCGCGGAAGCACTTGACTATTTTTTCGCAACCGGAAAATATAGCAATAGGGATAGTAATATTACTCCCAAATTAGTGATTCTCGATCTGAAACTGCCCAAAGTAGATGGGCTGGAAATTCTGCGCATCGTCAAAGCAGATGAGCGAACAAAGCACATTCCAATCGTTGTGCTAACGTCGTCAAAGGAAGAAAGCGATATCGTGGCAAGTTACAGACTTGGCGCAAACAGTTTTATCGTAAAGCCGGTTGACTTTATTAAATTTATCGATGCGGTAAAAGAGCTTGGAATGTATTGGCTGCTGCTGAATGAACCACCGAAAT
>DAHXOX010000153.1 GCA_027364655.1 Paludibacter sp.
GTATATAAATAAAGCCTTGTTATTGCCCAATCCATTCTTTCGATATGAGAGGATGTAAATTTCTTTTGCTTTCAATTTCTTAAAACGATATTAAAACACAGTTTAATAGGGGATTACCCCGTAATAATTTTCATATGAAAAAGATAGGGTTTTTGTTAGCATTCTTGTGTATCGGATGGATCGCTGTAGGTCAGATTTTACAACCCATTACATGGAGTTTCGATCAACAAAAAAAGACAGGTAATACGATAGAGCTTCTATTTAAAACTTCCATTCAGAATGGGTGGCATGTATATGGTCAGAATCTGCCATCGGGTGGTCCTGTTTCCACTTCGTTTCATTTCAATAAAGTGGTTGGAGCCACTTTGGTAGGCAAAGTGACCTCTTCATCGCCTATGATTAAGGAGTATGACAAAACTTTTGCGATGACATTGACCTGGTATGAACATCAGGCAGTGTTTATTCAAAAAGTGACCGTAACTGATCCCAAAAAATTTCTGGTTTCTGGATACATCGAATTTATGGGCTGTAATGACGAAAACTGTCTACCACCTGCAAAAATTCCTTTTTCTTTCGGAAAGCCTGTTGTTCAAGCTGTCACATCTTCCTCTACAAAATCGACAACCGTTGAGACACATAAAGGGCTTGTGCCGGCAGTTGCGAAGGTTTCTCAATCTGCTCAATCCGATTCTGTTCAACAAACTTCTGATACTGCAACAAATGTAGATAATCCGGCCTGGAAACCTGTAATCAATCAGCTAAATGCACTCGGAAATAGTTCAGGAACGAATGAGACGCACGATCCGTTATGGTTGATTTTCTTAAAAGGATTTTTAGGCGGTTTGTTGGCTCTTTTTACACCTTGCGTTTGGCCAATCATTCCTTTGACGGTAAGTTTCTTTCTAAAACGTTCAGCAAATAAACGAAAAGCTAAACGCGATGCGGGATTATATGGTTTGTCCATCATTGCTATTTATTTAGTGTTAGGCGTTTTGATTACGTTGATTTTTGGAGCGAGTGCATTGAACAGTCTTTCTACGAATGCTTTTTTTAATCTCTTTTTCTTCGGGTTATTGATCTTATTTGCCGTATCCTTCTTTGGCGCGTTCGAATTGACTTTACCGGCTTCGTGGACAACCAAGTTAGATAATAAAGCAGAATCAACTTCAGGTATTGTCAGTATTTTGTTGATGGCATTTACGTTGGCATTGGTTTCGTTTTCTTGCACAGGCCCCATCATTGGTACGCTTTTAGTCGATGTTGCCGTTAATGGATCGTATCTCGGGCCGACTATCGGGATGTTTGGATTTGCGTTGGCATTAGCTATTCCGTTCATGCTTTTTGCTATGTTTCCGATGTGGCTCAAATCGATGCCTAAATCGGGTGGTTGGCTTAATTCGGTTAAGGTGGTGCTGGGTTTTCTGGAGTTGGCCTTAGCATTAAAATTCTTTTCAGTTGCTGATTTAGCTTATGGTTGGAGACTTCTCGATCGTGAAGTGTTTCTTGTTCTTTGGATTGTTATTTTCACGCTCTTGGGCTTTTATTTACTGGGGAAAATCAAATTTGCTCACGACAGCGATGTGCAACATGTTTCCGTGACCCGACTTTTTTTGTCGATTGTGACTTTTGCCTTTGCGTTATACATGGTTCCTGGCTTGTGGGGCGCTCCTCTGAAAGCAATTAGCGCTTTTGCTCCTCCGCTCTATACACAAGATTTCAATTTGAATCCTAAGTCGGAACATAAAATTTATAACGATTACGACCAGGCATTGGAAGTTGCCGCTTTGGAGCATAAACCGTTATTGATTGATTTTACCGGCTTTGGTTGTGTAAATTGCCGTAAAATGGAAGCTTCCGTTTGGACTGCTCCGAAGGTGAAGCAGTTGATGAATGAGCAATTTATAGTTGCTTCGCTTTATGTGGACGATAAAGCATCGCTTCCGCAACCGATAGAGGTGACTGAAAATGGGCGCACGTCACTTTTAACAACGGTAGGCGACAAATGGAGTTATTTGCAACGATCCAAATTTGGCGCGAATGCACAACCTTTTTATGTCATTGTTGATGCTCAAGGAAACCCTCTTACCGGATCATTTTCGTTTACCGAAGAACCCGAAAAGTTTGTGGAGTTCTTAGAATCAGGGCTGAAACATAAAATGAAGAAGTAAATGAAGAGATGAGGAAATGCCACTGCAACCAATTTCGTTAGCAAATTCCTTTAGCCTTCAATCTATAGACTTATTTTCTTTTCAAAAATGGTACTTGTTTTGTAGAAAAGCAATGATAAATTTTGATTTTCAAAGATCACCGATTATCTTTGTGAAACTTTTTAATCATTTCTGATTGAAAATGTTTATTCTTAGGCGTAAATTGGCGAAATTTATAGCTATTCATTTAAATCATTTATTATATGGGAACACTTGATTTGTCGATTATTGATTGGTCGCGTGCGCAATTTGCCGTTACGGCCTTGTACCATTGGCTTTCGGTTCCGCTCACGTTAAGCCTTGGTTTCATCATGGCGGTGATGGAAACGCTCTATTATCGTACCGGAAATGAAGAATGGAAACGAATGACCAAGTTTTGGATGCATTTGTTTGCCGCTAACTTTGTGCTTGGCATTGCAGGTGGCATTATTCTTGAATTTCAGTTTGGTACCAATTGGTCGAACTACAGTTGGTTGGTTGGCGATATCTTTGGTGCTCCATTGGCCATCGAAGGAATTATGGCCTTCTTTTTAGAGTCCACTTTCTTTGTGGTGATGATATTTGGCTGGAACAAAACCAGCAAGGGGTTTCACTTGGCCTCCACATGGTTAACATGGTTTGGAGCAACCCTCTCAGCTTTGTGGATTTTGGTCGCCAATGCCTGGATGCAATATCCTACCGGAACCTTCTTTAATATTGATACGGTGCGCAACGAAATGACCAGTTTTTCGGCTGTGTTGTTTTCTCCGGTAGCCATGTCTAAATTCTTTCACACCGTGACTTCATCTTGGATTGTAGGTGCTGCATTCGTGATTGGTGTCAGTTCATGGTATTTATTGAAGAAACGCAATATTGAATTTTCTCACAAAAGTATTTTCATAGCTTCTATCTTTGGGTTAGCCGGCATTTTGTTGACAATCTTCACCGGTGATTCGTCCGCGTATCAGGTGGCTCAAAAACAACCGATGAAGTTGGCTGCTATGGAAGGACTTTATCATGGCAAAAATGGTACCAGCCTTATCGCTTTTGGTGTGTTGAATCCCGAAAAAAAAGCATATAATGACTCAATACCTCCGTTCCTTTTTAAAATTACAATCCCTAATGGCCTTTCGTTGTTGGCATATCGCCATTTACATGCTTTTGTGCCGGGTGTTCAGGATTTGTTGGATGGAAGCTATTTGTTGACTATGGCTAATGGAGAGCAGATTAAACCATTGACAACCGATGAGAAATTGACTTTTGGTCGCATGTCGCATCAGGCCATGATCGATTACCGCTTAGCTAAAAAGGATAAAAACGATTCGTTGATGTCGGTCAACAGAGCTATTTTCGATGCAACTTCTCCTTACTTTGGCTATGGTTATGTGACATCAAAAGCACAATTGGTTCCCAATGTTCCGCTTACATTTTATGCATTCCATTTTATGGTTATCTTTGGCGGCTTCTTTTTGCTCTTTTTTGTTCTATTGCTCTATTTACGTCGAAAACTTCAAAACATGAAATGGCTTTTGTGGGTGGGGATTTTCTCTATTCCGCTGGCTTATTTAACCTCCTTTTCGGGATGGATAGTTGCCGAAGTCGGTAGGCAGCCTTGGGCTATTCAGGATTTATTGCCAACTTTTGCCGCTGTTTCTAATGTACCGGTTAGCTCCATCAAAACAACGCTGACTATTTTTGTATTCATCTATACCGTCTTCTTCATTGCCATTGTTGGTGTTATGACCCGCGAAATCCGCAAAGGGCCTGAAAGCATCAAATAGGGTAGGATAGGAGCTTGCTTTTAATTGTCCAAATTGTAATAAGTAAAAAATAAATACGATGGATTACGCATTTTTTCAAACCTATTGGTGGTTTTTGGTATCGTTACTCGGGGCTTTGTTGGTTTTCTTGTTTTTTGTGCAAGGTGGCCAGACTTTGCTTTATACCATTGGTAAAACCGAGCAAGAACGTACCATGTTGGTCAACTCGTTGGGACGTAAATGGGATCTCACTTTCACTACGTTGGTGACATTTGGCGGTGCGGCGTTTGCTTCTTTTCCGCTGTTTTATGCAACCAGCTTTGGTGGAGCGTATTGGCCGTGGATGTTGCTCCTTGTCTGTTTTGTGTTGCAGGCGGTGTCGTACGAATGGCGCACAAAAGCCGGTAATGTTTTTGGACATAAAACATTTGAAACCTTTCTGTTTATAAATGGTTTCGGCGGATTAATCTTGTTTGGTATTGCCGTTGGAACGTTTTTCACTGGGAGTGATTTCACGGTCAATAAAGGCGATTTGACGCAACTGGCAATGCCGGTCATTTCTACGTGGCACACGCCGTGGCATGGATTAGAAGCGGTGCTGAATGTGCGCAACCTGTTGCTTGGCTTTTCTATCTTCTTCTTAGCACGGGTTTTAGGCGGCCTCTATTTTATCAATAATATCGCCGACGATATGATCGTGAAACGTTCGCGGAAGCAGGTTTTGCGCGATGCCATTGCTTTTTTGGTTATGTTTCTTCCATTTCTTGTATGGACACTCTTTAGCCAGGGATTTGCGGTGCAGCCTGATAGTGGCGTTGTCTTTTTGGAACAAGGCAAATACTTTTTCAATTTCATTCAGATGCCGTTGATTGGATTGCTCTTTTTAGTTGGCGTTGTTTCGTTGCTTTATGGTATCTTTCTGGGTGCTTTCTCAAAAACGAGCACCAAAGGAATCTGGTTTGCCGGCATTGGTGCTGTTCTGGCCGTGTTAACGCTGTTGCTGAACATCGGCTACAATAACACCTCGTTTTATCCTTCCATTTACGATTTGCAAAGTTCGCTGACAATCACTAACAGCTCTTCCAGCTTCTTTACGCTGAAAGTGATGAGTGTTGTTTCGTTGCTTATCCCTTTTGTGTTGGCCTACATCATTTATGTATGGCGTGTGATGGACAAAAAACAAATTGACAAAGCCGAAATGGACGAAGAGAGTGTAAAATATTGAATTATTCAATTAGTAATATCTTCACGTCAATCGAAGGTGTTATTATTAGTCAAAGCGGGGAGTATGATTCTAAATCGTGCTCCCCTTTTTGATATGTCTTTTTGTAAATTGAGTGGAGACATTTGAGGAGGGAATAGAAGATATCCTCACTATTAGCTACGGCCATGTGTGAATTTTGCAACTATTTTCCGGAATTGTATAACATTTTTCGAACCCCAAGCAGTGATATTTGTGTTGAAAAATTTGATTACCAACTAAAATTATCAACATGAAACAATTAATGCTTTATATGGTGATGGTATGCATGCCATTATTGTTTATAACAACATCATTAAAAGCAGGCAACGAAACAAATACCGTTTCAGTACTTGCACAAAAAAACGTAGAAATTACTGGTTCCAATGCATTCACTCCCACAAATAACATAAAAGTGGCAGATGTTAATGTGACTGCAACATCCGATGTAGCTGAATCAACGAAAGAAAATGCGGATATTACAAGATTAAGAGAAATCAAGGCAATGGATTTTTCAAAAATGAGTCGGTCGGAAAAGAAAGAATTAAGACTTGAAGTTGCTTCAATACAAAGAGACCAATATCAACGTCATGATAATGGGTACAGAAATCATGGAGATCGTAG
>DAHXOX010000155.1 GCA_027364655.1 Paludibacter sp.
GCACACAGTGTAACACCGAGCAAACACAGTGTAACACGGTGAAATTAAAAAATAAAGAAGATTGAACAATGGACAGTTGACAATGGACAATTGAACAATGAATCTGAAGATTAGCAGATTAGCAGATTACTATTGCCTCTGCAGTTCCCTATTGCCTTGTGGTTCCCTCTGCAGTTCCCTATTGCCTTGCGGTTCCCTATTGCCACGAAAAAAACAGGTACACAGTGTAACACCGAGAAAACACAGTGTAACACGGTGAAATTAAAAAATAAAGAAGATTGAAGGACTGAAGAATAGAAGGATTTTTTAACCTTAACGACTTGCCGTTCCCTATTGCCTATTCCCTTGCGGTTCCCTATTGCCTTGTCCCTTTTTCCGTTTCCAATCTCTGTTGGGAGTACTCTTTTAAGTTACTCCATATTGTGTTCATTTTGGCGACTACATCTGGTAGCAGGTTAAGTTCCTCTATTTGTATATTTTGGGGAAAGGGATACTCATGAGAGATCATATTACGTGTTTGTCTGAGGGCAATCCAATCTTTTGCATCATCCAGTAAATTCAGCTTCTCTAATTTATACAGGATGTCGATAAATGGAAGTCCTCGATAATCTTCTTCTAATGCCTCAAGCAATTGTCTAAACAAACGGGAGCCGATGCTATCTTGTAATTTTGCAAAACGATAAATCAATTGATCAAACAAGGCCAATTCCATCGGAGTTATTAACAAGAAATTTTGTTTGGTGATGGGAAACCGTTCTTGCAGGTTGGTCCAAGCAAACATCATACGGTCATAATGTACATCGCATATTTTCAGCGTTTCCATTAATTTATCACGAAGTTCTTCGGTCATCATAGTTGAATGGCAGTTTTTCGGATAGTTGTTAAAAATGTAGCGTTATCCGTTTTATCAAAGGAATCAAGTACAACATCAATTTTTTGTTCGCCAATCGTAAGTATAAGGTCGGAGATAAAATTGATTTTAGATCGGATCGTGGATTGACTCTCTTTAGGGACACAAATGAGCAAATCAATATCACCACCTTTCAACTCATTATGGATACGTGAGCCAAAAAGTGACACTTTCGTCCCACTGCCAAAATGGCGTATCGATAACGTTTTAATACTTTCTATTTCAAATTTGCTTAGGCGCATAGATTGTGATTCAATCAAAACTTGACTTATTTTGCTGATTACGGTACAAATATACAACATGTACAGGAAATGTAAAAACCAATTGCCTGTTTAGTTGACAATGAGATTGAAGGACTTCATCAGTTAACAATTGACAATTAGCAGATAATGATGAGTGATGAGTGAATCTGCAGATTTGCAGATTGCTATTGCCTTTGCAGTTCCCTATTGCCTTTGCCGTTCCCTATTCCCTTGCCGTTCCCTTTGTGGTTCCCTATTGCCACGAAAAAAAACAGGTACACAGTGTAACACCGAGAAAACACAGTGTAACGCAGTGAAATTAAAAAATAAAGAAGATTGAAGAACTGAAGGATAGAAGGATTTCTTTAACCTTAACGACTTGCCGTTCCCTTGCGGTTCCCTATTCCCTATTCCCTATTCCCTATTCCCTTGCCGTTCCCTCTGTGGTTCCCTATCGCCACGAAACATTCGTCCGAAGGCAATGAATACGGTTTTGGTCGTATTATGCTTTCACCAACAACAAATAGTAGTTCTTTTTTCCCTTTTGAACCAACAGATATTGGTTGTTCAACAAATCATTTGTACCTAAAAGACGTTCGCTGTCCATCAGTTTCTCTTTGTTGATGGCAATACCTCCGCCTGCCACTAACTTTCGCATCTCGCCTTTCGAGGGAAAAACCGGACATCTTTCCACTAACAAATCAATGGCTTTAATACCTTCGGTGAAAACGGAAAGCGGAACTTCAAATTGTGGAACTCCCTCGAAAACAGTTAACAAGGTATCTTCATCCAATTTTTTCAACTGGTCGGATGTGGAGTTACCAAACAAGATATTCGATGCTTCCACAGCGCTTGTATAATCTTCTTCCGAGTGCACCATTATGGTCACTTCGCGAGCTAAAGCCTTTTGCAACGGACGCAAATGAGGTGCATCCTGCTGTTGTTGCGTCAACGAAGCAATCGCTTCACGGGAGAGAAACGTAAATATCTTGACATACTTTTCGGCATCCGCGTCACTGACATTGAGCCAAAACTGGTAGAATTTGTAAGGTGACGTGTAACGGCGATCTAACCACACATTGCCCGACTCCGTTTTGCCAAACTTGCCGCCATCTGCTTTTGTGATCAGCGGACATGTCAGCGCAAAAGCTTCGCCATCTGTCTTTCGGCGAATCAACTCGGTACCGGTGGTGATGTTGCCCCATTGATCGGAGCCACCCATCTGTAAAGTACAGTTTTTGTGTTGGTAAAGATAGAGGAAATCATAGCCTTGCACCAATTGATACGTAAACTCGGTAAAGGACATACCTTCGGATGCTTCACTATTCAACCGCTTTTTGACAGAATCTTTTGCCATCATATAATTGACGGTAATATGTTTCCCAATATCACGAATAAATTCAAGGAACGAAATCTCTTTCATCCAATCGTAATTATTGACTAACTCGGCAGCATTAGGAGCATCAGAATCAAAGTCGAGAAAGCGTGACAACTGCTGTTTAATCGATTCTTGATTATGACGCAAGGTTTCTTCACTCAAAAGATTTCGCTCTTGCGATTTCCCTGATGGATCGCCAATCATACCCGTTGCTCCGCCCACCAATGCGATGGGTTTATGCCCGCAACGCTGAAAATGTTTTAACATCATTACTCCCACTAAATGGCCGATATGCAATGAATCAGCCGTGGGATCAATGCCAACATAGCCAACACCCATCGTCTTTTCAAGCATCTCCTCCACACCCGGCATCATATCATGTATCATGCCTCTCCACGTTAATTCTTCAATAAAATTCATCAGATCGTCATTTTTTCACATTACGGACAGACGGAACTCCAAGACAAAATATAAACATTCCATGGCGTACCTAAACCAATCGTCATGTTCGTTTCATCGCATCCTAGTTCCATTCAAGATTTCGCATACAAATTTCGCCATTTTTGTCAACACTCACAAATTGTTTAGGATAGACAGCCGAGAAAAAGTTTTATCTTTGAGCGCAAATGCATCCGTTGCCGCAGAGAATGTCACACGGCATAACGTTGAATGGATATATAGATTTTGTTCGGGGATGAAGATGGATTATCCTGTTCGTCGTCGAACGAAAGGTAAGAGAATGTGCTTATCTTTGTGAGATTAACCTATAAAAGGAGGAAAGAAAATCATGACAAAATTAGGGGCTTTACCTATCCCTTTTGGCGCCGGAGAGAACCAACGCATCATTTATCCGGTAATTGCAAGCGATGCAAAACACACAGTACTGATTGATACGGGATTCCCTGGTCAATTGTCGCTTATCCAAGAAGCAGCGGCAAAAGCAGGCATTGCTTTAGAAAATCTCACCCATATTGTGATTACTCATCATGACATGGATCATGTCGGATCACTGGCTGCCATGAAACGAACGTTTCCAAAGGCGCAAATCGTCTCATCGGCTATCGAAGCTGACTATATAAATGGCAGCAAGAAATCGCCTCGCTTAGAAAATGGCAGAACAAAGAGCTGCATCGCTGTCAACGGCAGAGCAACAAGGAGCGCTAGCTTATGCGCAGATGTTAAAAAGCATAGAAAGGATTGACGTGGACAAAATCTTTAAAGAGGACGAATTGCTGCCATGCTTTGGAGGAGTACTCATCATCAGCACTCCCGGCCATTTATCCGGCCATATTTCACTCTATTTTGAAAAAGAAAAAACGCTTATTACCGGAGATGCTATGACTATGACAAATGGGAAAATAGCTATGGCAAATCCTCAATACACTTTAAACATGGAACAAGCTCGGGAATCGGTGCAAAAGTTTTTGAAATATGATATTGAAAAAATCATTTGCTATCACGGTGGTGTGTTTGAAGGTGACGGCCACAAAGCAATAGAAGAAGCGTTGGCGAACAGTAGAAAGTGAGTTTAAATCAATAGGGGAAAAACAATCGATGAAAATCCTGTTTTTAATTATTATGTTCATCATGAGTTTGTTACTAAGCTCGTGTGATGACACTACCACCAGCAATACGAAAAACGCGACACTACAAACTACCAAGCAAATTGTGCATGATGTGACATACACCGATAAAATTGTACATGCCAGCGTTACAAATAAAAGCGGTGTTACATTAGAAATGGCTTTTAATAATACCAAGAGAACAGCAATTTTTCATTTTCACGGTGAACCCATTGCAGTAAAACAAGACACCACGGCCTCAGGAATTCATTACAGCAATCAACATTACGATTACGTGGAATGGCATGATGAAATTGAATTAAAAAAGGATGGAAAAGTTATTTTTCAACATCCATAAGGCAGTAGTTTTGAAAAATCAGTAAATGAAACGAGCATGTAAATTACTTACAAACAAGCGCATGACAATCTTGGCACATGGGTTCCATACGACCTTAAACAAATAAACTATTTTCCTATGAAAGTTTGATGCTAATTATTTTGCATAACCTGCTATTCAACATAAACTTCCTTGCCGAAAATCTGTAAATCAATCTTTGTAAATATCAAAAAAACCGTACCTTTGTCGTGCCAACGGTTCTAAAGTAAAGAATTCGTTTCTATGTGATTATTAAAAAAATGAGACTTTACAGCAAACTTCAACCACATGAAACGAGCATTAAATCCAAGACGATGCTTATTTGCGAGTTCCATACGTTCTTAAACAAATAAAACATTTCCGTATGAAAAATAACTATTGTATCATTATGGCGGGAGGCATCGGGAGTCGCTTCTGGCCTTTTAGCCGGAATAATCGACCTAAACAGTTTCTTGATTTTTTCGGAACAGGCCGCTCATTGTTGCAAATGACGTTTGATCGTTTCTCTAAGTTCGTTCCTGCAGAAAATATTTTGATTGTATCTAACATACTTTACAAGGAAATGATTTTGGAACAGCTTCCAGACATCAAACCCGATCAGATACTATTGGAACCAACACGCCGAAACACAGCGCCTTGCATTGCTTATGCTGTACATCGCATCAAAGCCATCACCGATAAAGCTAATATTATTGTGGCCCCCGCCGATCATCTCATATTAAAAGAAGATGAGTTTCAATCGGTGATTCTCAAAGGGCTTGATTTTATTGAGCATAATGACAAATTATTGACTTTAGGCATGAAACCTAACCGCCCGGAAACGGGGTATGGGTACATTCAAATTGCAGATGGCGAAGGTGAATTACGGAAAGTGGTGACTTTTACCGAAAAACCAAATCTTGAGTTAGCAAAAGTTTTCCTTCAAAGTGGTGAGTTCTTTTGGAATTCAGGTATTTTTTTATGGAATCTGCAAACCATTGATAAAGCATTGGATCAACTGTTGCCCGAGTTGTATCAAAAGTTTTCGCAACGTCCCGATGTATTTAACACCATTGAAGAACAAGAGTTTATAAATGAGATATATCCCTCGTGTCATAACATATCCATTGATTATGGCATCATGGAAAAGGCTGACAATGTATATGTGTTGACAGCAGAATTTGGTTGGTCTGACCTGGGCACCTGGGGTTCGTTATACGATTTGGCAAATAAAGATGAGCATCAAAATGTAACATTGCACTGCAAATCAAAATTTTACAATAGCGAACGAAACATTATAGCATTAGAAGCAGGTAAGTTAGCGGTTATTGATGACTTATCCGACTATATTGTTGCCGAATCAGCCAATGTATTGCTCATTTGCAAAAAAGAAAACGAGCAGCGAATTCGGCAATTCGTAGCAGATATTCAGGTGAATTATGAAGATGAATTTATATGATCTTTGAATCAACTTTTTACATGTAAGTTTATGAAGAAAACAACTTTTATGTTAGCGCTTTTAGCGTTTATCACGATTTCTTGTAATGAGAATTCGAAAACAAAAGAGCCGCTTATTGAAAAACCTATTATCAACGTGAAAAATGGACTTATGACGCCTGAAGCTTTATGGGCTTTTGGAAGAGTGGGCGAAGTGGCTGTTTCGCCTGATGCAAAAACGATTGTCTTTAGCGTGCAATATTTTGATATTGCTCAAAATAAAGGGAATGCCGAGTTGTACACCATGCGTGCGGATGGTTCCGACTTGAAACAAATCACAAAAACTTCTAAAAACGAAAGTGATCCTTCATTCAATCCGAACGGGAAGCGCATTGGATTCTTGTATCCTGACAAACAAGGGGATGATCAATTGTTTGAAATGCATTTAGATGGCTCTGATCGGGTGCAAATTTCCGATATTAAAGGAGGCATCGAAGGTTTCCGCTATTCGCCTGACGGAAAGAAAGTAATGTATATCCATTCAGTTAAAAGGATAAATCCATTTGAACGACTGTATGCAGGACTAAAAAAGACGACAGGCCGTATTAATGATGATTTGATGTATCGTCATTGGAATCAATGGGTGGACAGCTATCCTCAACCTTACGTAGCCGATTTTGATGGGAAAAAACTGACCAATGATTATGATCTGCTCGAAGGTACTCAATATGAATCGCCGATGCGTCCTTTTGGCGGAATGGAACAAGTGATTTGGTCGCCTGACAGCAAATACATTGTGTATTCTTGCCGCAAAAAAGTGGGCAAAGCTTATACCCTTTCTACAAACTCGGATATTTACCTATTTGATGTGGCAACCAAAACGACGCAGAATCTTTCGGAAGGCATCATGGGCTATGACATGAATCCTGCTTTTTCGCCCGATGGGTCGAAAATTGCATGGGAAAGTATGGAACATGATGGATATGAATCGGATAAGTCGCGTATCATGATTTATACCTTTGCCGATAAATCACGCGTTGATTATTCTAAAAATTTTGATCAGGATTCGCATACCTTCTGCTGGGATAATGACAATCAACATCTCTATTTTACAAGTCCTTGGCATGGCGTGGTCGATATTTACAAACTCAATGTCGCCAACGATTCCATTACACGATTGACAAATGGAGTACATGATTATGTTTCGTTGACTCTATCCGACAATCAATTGATTACTACAAGACAATCGATGTCGTCGCCGACTGAAATCTATTCGGTAAACACCACAAACGGACAAGAAACACAACTCTCGAACATCAATAAATCGTTGATGGATCAATTGACAATGGGAAAAGTGGAAGCCCGTTGGGTGAAAACCACCGATAACAAACAAATGTTGGTATGGGTAATTTATCCGCCACATTTCGATCCTGCAAAAAAATATCCAGCCTTGCTTTATTGTCAGGGAGGTCCGCAAGATATGGTTAGTCAGTTCTGGAGTTATCGTTGGAATTTTCAAATCATGGCTGCCAATGGGTATATCATTGTAGCTCCGAATCGTCGTGGCTTACCCGGTTTTGGCGAAGCCTGGAACAGAGAAATCAGCGGCGACTACGGCGGGCAAAACATGAAAGATTATTTGTCGGCAATCGATGCCGTTGCTAAAGAGCCGTATGTAAATAAAGATCGATTAGGTTGTGTGGGAGCAAGCTATGGTGGGTTTTCCACCTATTGGTTAGCCGGCCATAACACGAATAAACGGTTCAAGGTGTTCATTGCTCACGACGGTATTTTCAACTTACAAGAACAATACCTTGAAACCGATGAAATGTGGTTTGCAAATTGGGATTTAGGCGGCCCTTACTGGGATAAGAAAAATGCCGTTGCACAACGTAGTTATGCCAATTCACCACATCTTTTTGTCGACAAATGGAATGCTCCGATCATGATTGTTCATAGTCAACTCGATTACCGCATTGTCGAATCACAAGGAATGGCAGCTTACAATGCCGCTGTGCTACGAGGCATACCGGCACGCTATCTCTATTTTCCCGATGAATCACATTTTGTATTGAAGCCACAAAACGCCATTCTTTGGCAACGTTGTTTCTTCGACTGGTTGGATAAATGGTTGAAAGACCCGGTAGGGAAAGATAAATAGGTCTATTTGTGACAAAATTGACAATTGACAATTGACAATTGACAATGAATTTGAGGATTAGCTGATTAGCTGATTAGTTGATTAGTCGATTAGCTGATTGGTCGATTTCTATTGCCTATTGCCTATTCCCTTTGTGGTTCCCTATCGCCACGAAAAAAACAGGCACACAGTGTAACACCGAGAAAACACAGTGTAACACGGTGAAATTAAAAAACAAAGGAGATTGAACAATGGACAGTTGACAATGGACAATTGAACAATGAATTTGAGGATTAGCTGATTAGTTGATTAGTCGATTAGTCGATTGGTCGATTTCTATTGCCTATTGCCTATTCCCTTTGTGGTTCCCTATTGCCTTGCGGTTCCCTCTGTGGTTCCCTATTGCCTCTGAAGTTCCCTATTCCCTGTTGCCTATTTCATCGACACATTCCTCCAGCGATATTACAACGACACTTTCACGGATTGGGTACGATTTTCCCTGAATGGGAGCAACTACGAAAGTAATTTCAGGTTCTATTTCCTGCACGGCATTCCAGAACCCTTTGCTTAGCTGAGGTGCAGAAGAAGCTTTGCATTCAATGGCAATTCTTCGGTCGCCTTTCACCATCACTAAATCCATTTCGTCGCCTGATGCCGTGCGATAAAAATAAGGCTGCCAATCAGGAAGGGTTGAAAGGATATTTTCGACTACCAGCCCCTCCCACGAAGCTCCAAAAACAGGATTTCCAATCAGATCGTTATAGGTATCGATGGATAAAAGACGGTGCAAAATACCTGTATCGCGGACATATACTTTTGGAGATTTTACCAACCGCTTTTTGACATTGGTAGTGTAAGGCATCAATGTGCGAAGGATAAATGTTTGCTCCAATATATCGATGTAACGCCGAATGGTGGGATGAGACAGCTGTAATGATTCTCCAAGTTTAGAAGCATTCAGTTGTTGCCCTTGATTATGAGCGCACATGGTCAAAAGTCTCCGAAGTTGCAAAGCAGGAATTTGAAATCCGAATTGTGGAATGTCTCGTTCAATATAAGAGCGGATAAAATTCTCCCGCCACAGTTTGCTGTTTGAATCGGATGCATTTAAATAACTGTCGGGATAGCCGCCCCGCAACCAAAAAGAACGAAGATCGAATGTTGGAAGGAAATTTAATTCGTTGATTAAAAAAGGCGTCAGTGTAATAAATCCGATGCGTCCTGCCAATGATTCGGAGCTGTGTTGAATCAGGTTGCGCGAAGCCGATCCCAATAAGATAAATCGTCCATTACGTCTGTCCCGATCAATGACGCTTCGTAGAACAGAGAAAAGGTGAGGAACTAATTGTATCTCATCCAAGCATATAGTCACTTCTTTGTTGGCTTCAAAAAACAGGGTAGGCTCCGAAAGTTTGTTGAGATCATCGTAGTTTTGCATGTCTAAGTAGAGAAACGAAGGCAATTTTTTAGCCATCATTTTAATGAAAGTAGACTTTCCACATTGTCTTGGCCCTAAAATAGCGATTGCCGGAAAAGTTTCAAGGTTCTGAAAGACATACGATTCTATGCTACGTGGAATGAATTCATGCATATTGTAATTTTGTTTTTCAATTTGCAGCAAAGATACGGATTGTTTACTAAATATGTAGAATTTCGGAAAGACATAAAAGATTGAGAAACTTCATAAATGGACAATGGACAATTGACAATGAATTTGTAGATTGGTCGATTACAATTGCCTATTTCTTTGTCGATTGAGAATCGGCTACCCCCAACCCCTGAATAATTGACAATGGACAATTGACAATTGACAATTGACAATGAATTTGAAGATTAGCAAATTGCCTATTTCTTTGTCGATTGAGAATCAGCTACCCCCAACCCCCTAAAGGGGGCTAAATCGGCTCAAACAATTGATTTTATAGTATTTCGGTAATTGCGTTTACTTTGCTGAGGTTAAAAGTCCCCTTCAGGGGATTTAGGGGTGGAAAGAATCAGCTACCCCCAACCCCTGAATAATTGACAATGGACAATTGACAATTGACAATGAATTTGAAGATTAGCAAATTACCTATTGCCTATTGCCTTGCGGTTCCCTTGCCGTTCCCTATTCCCTTTGCCGTTCCCTATTCCCTATTCCCTTGTCGATTGAGAATCGGCTACCCCCACCCTAAAGGGGGCTAAATCGGCTACCCCCAACCCCCTAAAGGGGGCTAAATCGGCTCAAACAACTGAGTTTATAGTAATCAGATGATTGTGTTTACTGTGCTGAGGTTAAAAGTCCCCTTCAGGGGATTTAGGGGTGGAGATTGCTTGTTTAATTTGATCGACCACAGCATCTAATTGTTGCAACACCTCTCTATTGGTAAATCGAATAACGCGAATTCCGAGTCGTTCTAAATCTGCAGTTCGTCCTTCATCGTATTGTTTTTGTTGTTTATGAATTTCACCATCTACTTCAATTACTAATTTAGCTTGATGGCAATAGAAGTCTGCAATAAATATATCAATAGGATGTTGCGCTTTGAAACGTACACCTAATTTTTTGTTCTTCAATCTCCGCCAAAGAACTTTTTCTGCTTCGGTCATGTTTGCGCGCAATTCTTTGGCCTTCTCAAAAATAGAAGGTAAAGCATTGTAAAACATTACCTGCTCAACACTTTTTGATAACATATTCAATCTTGGTTGTCTATTTCTAATCGGCTA
>DAHXOX010000188.1 GCA_027364655.1 Paludibacter sp.
CTCCCCATGTCGTTTATTGCTGATAAAATTATTATGGATGGACTGACTTTCGATGATGTCCTCCTTGTACCGGCATATTCAGAAATATTGCCTCGAAACGTAGATCTTACGACTCGTTTTTCTAAACATATAGAGTTGAAAATCCCAATAGTTTCTGCTTCAATGGATACGGTTACCGAATCGAAAATGGCTATTGCCATTGCACGCGAAGGTGGCATTGGCGTGATTCATAAAAACATGTCCATTGAAGAGCAAGCTAAACAAGTATACGCGGTAAAACGCGCTGAAAACGGAATGATTTTTGACCCCATAACGATTACTTCAGGATCGACGGTAGCCGACGCATTGGGATTGATGAGCGAATATAAAATTGGCGGTATTCCTGTCATTGACGATCAAAGACGCTTGATAGGTATTGTAACCAATCGGGACTTACGCTTTGAAAATGATATGCGCAAAAAAATTGATGATGTAATGACAAAGGAAAATTTGGTTACAACATCAATCACTACCAATCTGGAAGCAGCAGCAGAAATTCTTCAAAAATATAAAATTGAGAAATTGCCTGTTATCGACAAAGATGGTAAACTGTTCGGTTTGGTGACGTATAAAGATATTACCAAAGTAAAGGATAAACCTTTTGCTTGCAAGGATTCGAGAGGACGATTGAGAGTGGCTGCCGGTGTAGGCGTTACGTTCGACACCATGGAAAGAGTTCAAGCATTGGCAGATGCAGATGTTGATGCAATCGTTATTGATACGGCGCATGGTCATTCGAAAGGAGTGGTCGAAACGCTGAGGAAAGTAAAGCAGCAGTTTCCTCACATTGATATTGTTGTGGGCAACATTGCTACTGCTGAGGCAGCACGTATGCTTGTCGAAGCCGGAGCCGATGCCGTTAAGGTAGGGATTGGTCCAGGTTCTATTTGTACAACGCGAATTATAGCCGGAGTGGGCGTGCCCCAGCTTTCGGCAATTTACGAAGTGTCGAAGGCGATTGAAGGAACCGGTGTTCCTGTGATTGCAGACGGTGGAATTCGTTACTCGGGCGACATTGTTAAAGCATTAGCTGCAGGTGCAGCTACCATTATGGCAGGTTCACTTTTTGCCGGAGTGGAAGAATCACCGGGAGAAACCATCATCTTTAACGGACGAAAATTTAAATCGTACCGTGGAATGGGATCGTTGGAAGCTATGGAAAAAGGATCAAAAGATCGTTATTTTCAGGATGTGGAAGATGATATCAAAAAGTTGGTACCCGAAGGTATTGCTGCGAGAGTTCCTTTCAAAGGTTCTCTATATGAAGTTATTTATCAATTGATTGGCGGATTACGTGCTGGTATGGGCTACTGTGGAACACCCACAATAGAAAAACTACATCAAGCCAAATTTACTCGGATTTCAGGTGCAGGAATCACCGAAAGTCATCCGCACGATGTGTCCATTACGAGCGAATCCCCCAATTATAGTCGAGGAGAATAATACAAGATACTATTTCAGGGCATCATTCGTTATATTGCTATGCGATCCTGTGTAAAATCATTTTGTTTTTTAATGTTACAGACATGAAACAATTTTTGTTATTGGCCGCTGTCTTATTCACAACGCATCTTTTTGCCCAACAGGGCAATGATCCTGTTTTGATGACAATTAATGGAACTCCCATTCATCGGTCTGAGTTTGTCTACCTCTACAATAAGAACAATGCTCAAAACGCATTAGATAAGCGAACGCTACAAGATTATCTTGAGTTATTTGAAAATTTCAAGATGAAAGTCCTCGAAGCTGAGGCTGAAGGAATGGATACGACAAAGGCATTCTTGGATGAATTCCTTGGTTATCGTAATCAACTGACGTCACCTTATCTGACTGACACCGTGATGAGGAATAAGCTGGAACATCAGGCTTACAATCGGTTGACAAAGGAAATTGATGTTAGTCACATTTTGATACGTGTTGCGCCGAACGCATCTCCCGCCGACACTTTAAAGGCTTATCAGAAAATCATGGCAATACGCGATCGGGTAACCAAACCTCGCGTTGAAATGATTGTAAAAAATGGCTTCTTATCTAAAAAGAGCGTTCCGAAAGTGTTGCCTCCCGAGTCCTTTGAAACGGTGGCAAAAGAAGTTTCTGAAGATCCTTCTGTCTCTCAAAATGATGGACATTTAGGGTATATCACCGGCTTTATGACTATTTACCCATTTGAATGTGTCGCTTATCATACTCCCGTGGATAGTGTCAGCATGCCGGTTCGGACAATGTATGGATACCATTTGATAAAGGTGAATGGCATTCGCCCATCACGTGGTGAAGTTCAAGTTGCGCACATTATGCGTTTTGCACAAAAAGGTTCTCCTGACTCGGTGATGACGGCTGCTAAACATGCCATTGATAGCATTTATCAAGTACTTCAACATGGAGCTGATTTTGCTACAACGGCAAAGGAAGCTTCTCAAGATCGCAGCTCAGCCGTGAATGGAGGTGTATTGCCATGGTTTGGTACCGGTTTCATGGTGAAAGAGTTTGAGAATATGGCGTTTTCGCTGAAGAAAGGAGAAATAAGTCATCCATTTCAAACTGTTTACGGTTGGCATATTATGAAATTGCTTGATACAAGGGAATTAGCCCCATTTGCTCAGAAAAGAGAAGAAATTGAACGTCGTATTCAGCACGATGATCGAGCTGCTATTATCGCACAATCTTTTATCAACAAATTAAAGGCTGAATATCACTTTCATGTAGATACTGCTGCACTGACTCCATTTTACCAGTTAGCTGAAAAATATCCAATCAAAGATTCTTTATTCAATGTTGCTTCTCATAAGTTTGATGCTCCAATTGCGAGCTTCGATACCATTCAGTTGACACAAAAAGACTTTGCCGATTTCTTGGAGGCATCTCCTAACAGTCAAAAACCCACTCCCAAAGAGGTTATTGACGAAAAATGGAATCAATTTGTATCGAATGAATTGATGAGTTTTGAAAACAGTCAGTTAGAAAAGAAATATCCTGATTTTGCTAATTTGGTTCGTGAATATCATGATGGAATTTTGTTATTCAACATTAGCAACCAAAAAGTTTGGGATAAAGCTACGAAAGATGAAGCCGGGTTGTCTGCCTATTTCAAAGCTCATAAAAGCAATTATACGTGGAAAGCGCCTCATTTCAAAGGCGAAATCATTTATTGTAAAAATCAGGAAGTGCGAAATCAAGTGCAAGCGTTGCTCAAGAAGGCGCCGCGCGATTCAGTGGATAGTTATTTGACATCTCATTTGAACAAAGGAGCTGTTTACGTGATAAAAGTTGAAAAAGGATTGTTCGCAAAAGGTGAAGATCCGGCAGTGGACAAGCTTGTTTTCCATGAAGGAAATTTTGAGCCAAAATCTGATTTTCCTATTGTGTTTTTTGTGGGAAAAATAATTCAACAGCCAGAAAATTATAATGATGTGCGAGGATTGGTCACTGCTGATTATCAAAATTATTTGGACGCCGAATGGGTTAAACAGTTACGAAAGAAATATCATGTTGTTGTCAATGAGGCAGTTTTAGCCACCATTAAAGAAAATTAATGTCTTAGGGGAGAACGCTTCAACGCTCTGTAATTTATGATGATAACCAAGCCAACACCTTATCTATTTCTTACACTGATGTGTTTATCCATTGCCTCGTGCAGGCAAAGCGCCAATGGATTACATCCTTTGGTGGAGGTAAATGGTAAATTGTTGTATTCTGTTGATGTGGAACATGCGATTCCCTTTGGTATAAATAAAAGTGACAGCATGCAGATAGCTCAGAAATATGTTAAAGAGTGGGCAACGAACGTATTGCTTTATCAGAAGGCTCTTGAAAACATTAAAGATTCCAGAGCTATTGACAGTATGGTTGAAGCGTATAGAAGGTCATTGATAATCAATCAATATGAGCAGCAAATGTTGCAGGAGCGTGTGCAATCGCCTTCCAATGCAGAGTTGACTACTGCTTATCAAAACAATGGCCAGAAATTAAAAGCTGATCGTGACATGGTTGAAGGAGTGTATATCAAAGTGCCTATCAATGCTCCTTATCTCGATGATCTTCGTGCATGGATGCGGCGAGGAGATACCAAATCAATGGATGCTATTTATAAATATAGCAAGAAATATGCAACTCAATATCAGTATTTTGGTAATGAATGGGTAAATCTTTCTGATATTGCCCGTTATATGCCGTTAGGGAGTGCCAATGCTGAAAACAGTTGGGAGAAAAATAAAACGATTGAAGTCCACGATCGTTCGCATTGGTATTTAGTCCATGTTTTTAATCTTTTACCGGCTGGTTCTATATTACCGTTTGAGTTGGCGAAAGAATCTTTGCGTAATTTGTTGATTGTAAAGAAGGAAACAGAGTTTTTGCAGCATTTAAGGGAAGAGTTGTATACCACTGGAATTCAACAAGGGAAAATTATTTATCATGAGCCTTTGGGTGCGAAGAATTCCAAGAACTTCCCGAAATAAAATACCTTTGATGGATAGGAAGAAATAAGAGCAAAATATTTTTAGCGTCATATTTACAGTGCGATTGTTTCTCCAAACACAGATTATACAACTTGACGTTAATATTTAATAAATTATTTTTCGAATGAAATACCTAACAAGCAGATTGTCTTTTCTTTTTTTTCTGTTATGTGTAGTGCAGTTTAGTTCTGCTCAGCGCAATGTCATTGATCAAGTCATTTGGGTTGTAGGCGATGAACCTATTTTGCTTTCCGATGTTGAAAATCAAAAACTTCAGATGCAGTATCAGGGAGAAAAAATAGATGGTGATCCCAACTGTGTGATCCCTGAGCAGATTGCCATTCAAAAATTATTTTTGCATCAAGCTAAATTAGACAGCGTTGTCGTCAGCGAGTCGGCTGTGAATGGAGAAGTAGATCGACGAATTAATTATTATATCGGGCAAATTGGTTCAAAAGCGAAGCTGGAAGAATATTTCAAAAAGCCACTTTCGCAAATTCGAGAAGAATTGTTAGGCACAGTGCGCGATCAAATGATTGTTCAGCAAATGCAGCAAAAACTTATTGGCGATGTGAAAGTGACACCGGAAGATGTGCGAAAATATTACAAAGAATTGAATCCGGATAGTATCCCGACAGTTCCTGCTACTGTTGAAATTCAAACTATTACGCAATATCCTCTAATTCCTCAAGCGGAGATTGATCGTGTTAAGGCACGTCTTCGTGATTTTGCCGCTCGTGTTGACTCCGGCCAAGCTGATTTTTCAACTTTAGCCATGCTATATTCTGAAGATCCTGAATCGGCAAAGCATGGGGGTGAACTTGGTTTTATGGGACGTGGTCAGTTGGTCCCTGAGTTTGCTAATGTTGCTTTTAGTTTAACAAATCCCAAAAAGGTATCCCGTGTGGTGCAAACTGAGTTTGGGTATCACATTATTCAGTTGATTGCTAAGCAGGGAGATCGGGTAGATGTCAGACATATTCTTCTTAAACCACGTGTTTCACTTGAAGCGGAGAATGCTGCATTGCATCATTTAGATAGCATTGCAAATCTTATAAGAACAAACAAAATGACTTTTGATGATGCGGTGATGCATTTTTCAATGGATAAAAATACCGTAATGAGCAAAGGTTTAATGATGAATCCCACAACAGGAACATCAAAATTTCAACTCCAACAACTCCCTCCTGAAATTGCTAAAGAAGCCAATAAACTCAGTATTGGAGAATTGTCCAACGCTTTTGTCATGATGAATCCTGAGAACAATCGTGAAGAGTGCGCATTGGTTAAGGTTAAAAATAAGATTCCTAGCCATAAGGCTAATTTATCTAATGATTATCAATTGCTTAAATCGATGCTTGAATCAAAAGATAAGGCCGACATTATCACAAATTGGATAGCAAAACGTCAAAAAGACACGTATATCTATATTGCTCCCGCATGGAGAAATTGCAACTTTAAATATCCGGGATGGGTTAAAAAATAAGGCTGAAGAGTTTGTTTCACTACTGAAAGGAGAAATTAATAAACATGGCCAGTTGGCATGAAATTTTTAAATGGAATAAGTATATCGTGAGCTTGCTTGCGATATGCTTATTTTTTGTCGGTTTGAACGCACAATCGCCGATAGTTCCTTTTTTGTTGCCCACGCCACCGCGACTTACGTTAGAAGCACCGCGACTACAGTTACCACAGAAGTTTCTGCCAATCATTCCATCTGTACTTCCTGTGACTGCTCCACATCCGGTTGTTCGACCGGTTCTTGTCCCGAATTCCAAAGAGAAGAATTTGGTATACTTAGTAAATGCGCAAACACTTGATTTTGACCAAGTATTTAATCCTGATGTTCAAATATTGCGCGGCGATGTTCAGTTTCGCCAAGGGAACACCTTTATGTATTGCGACAGCGCATATTTTTATCAACAAGAGAACTCGTTAGACGCATTCGGAAATGTGAAGATGGTGCAAGGTGATACGCTTTTCCTTTATGGAGATGTGCTTTATTATGACGGAAACAGCCAATTAGCACGTATGAAATACAACGTAAGAATGGTTAATCGCAAAGTGGTACTTACCACGGACAGTTTATTGTTTGATCGCGTGAAAAATGTCGGATATTATACCACTGGCGGAAAAATTGTAGATGAAACCAATACGCTTACCTCATTAATTGGTCAATATTATCCATCGGAACACAAAGCAATTTTTCAGACATTGGTCAAATTGGTCAATCCCAATTTTGTGTTGAGATCTGATACGCTTAATTATGATACTGAATCCGGAGTCGCTACCATTGTTGGGCCATCAACGATGATTTACAAAGAGAAAACCATTATTCATTCCAAAAGTGGTTGGTACAACACACGCACCGACCAATCTCAATTACTTGATCGTTCGGTTATAAAAAACGAAGACGGACGAACATTAACCGGAGACACCATTTATTACGACAAGCGAATTGGTATTGGCAAAGCATACCATCATATTATTATCACAGATACCACACAAGATTTGCAGTTGTTTGGCAATTATGGGTACTTGAATGATAAAAAGCAATTTGGATATGTCACTGATTCGGCAAAGTTAGCCCAATACGGACCATCGGATACTCTTTATCTCCATGCTGACACACTTTACACGTTCAAGGATTCCATCTACAATCAAGCTAAAGCATATCATCATGTTCGGTTTTTCAGACATGATTTTCAAGGTCAATGCGATTCGCTTTTTTATTCTGCACGCGACTCAGTGATGCATTTGTATGGAACTCCTATTTTGTGGTCGGATGAGCAGCAGCTCACTGGAAATGAAATGGCGGCCTATTTTAAGAACAAAGAAATAGATTATGTTCATGTTATGAAGAATGCTTTTGCAGCACAACAATTCGATTCACTTCGCTATAATCAGCTTTCAGGGAAAGAATTGTTTGCTTATTTTCGGCAGCGGGAACTTTACAAAATCTTTGTCAGCGGCAATGCTGAGTCAATCTATTTTCCGCTCGATAAAGACAGTACGTTAATCGGAATGAACACGACACAGAGCGGGTTTATTACGATTTACCTCCAGAAAAAGAAAATAGAGAAAATCCTTTTAACACCAACTTCAAATGGTGTAATGTATCCACCTGATAAAACGCCGCCAGATCAAATGGAGTTAAGAAACTTCACTTGGCAAGCAGCTCTGCGCCCACGAAATAAAAACGATATTTTTACCTTTCACAAGGTTGAAAAAGCTTCAACCTTGGAACGTCATAAAGTGATCGGTTCTGTAGAAAAATAAACAACATCATTTCTCCATGGGTGTGGTCGAAAGAATAAGTTGTTCGATAACACCCGGGAAATGAGTTTGTTCTAGTACATGAATCTTTGCAGCAACATCATCTGGAGTGTCTGATGAGTTAACCGGACAAGTAGCCTGAAAGATAATATCGCCTGCATCGTAGTGACCATTTACATAATGAATGGTGATTCCTGATTCTTTTTCACCTGCGGCTACTACTGCTTGATGAACGCGGATGCCATACATTCCCTTACCTCCAAATTTAGGCAAGAGGGCAGGATGGATGTTTATGATGCGGTTTGGAAAATTGGAAATCAAATAATCAGGAATCTTCAGCAAAAAACCAGCCAAAACAATCCAGTTAATCTCATATTCTTTTAGGAGTTGTAAGATGGATTGTGTGTTTGTCAATTCATCTTTTGAACAGATTGCGGTGGGGACTTTGGCCTGTAAAGCCCGATGCAAAACGTAAGCATTTGGATTGTTCGACACGATTAAAGCGACTTCAATGCGCTGGTGAGTGCTAAAATAATGGATAATGTTCTCGGCGTTTGTGCCCGATCCGGAGGCAAAAATGGCAATTTTGTTCATGTGATAAGTGGTTGAAATGCACATTATGAGTGATTTTGTGCAGGAAAAAAGGTTTTTTAAAAGAAAAGCTATGGTAGTACCAAGAATTTTGTGTTCCTTTGCACGACAAATTTATAACAAATTTCATTTACAACCAAAAATCTTTAAAGTTATGTCAGAAGTTGCAGACAAAGTAAAGGCTATTATCGTTGACAAGTTAGGTGTTGACGAATCAGAAGTTACTCCACAAGCGAGCTTTACAAATGATTTAGGTGCAGACTCACTGGACACCGTAGAATTGATCATGGAGTTTGAAAAAGCATTTGGTATCACTATTCCAGATGATCAAGCCGAGAAAATTTCGACAGTAGGTGAAGCAATTGCTCACATTGAAGTAGCGCTTAAATAATTCGACAACTCTGTATGGAATTAAAAAGAGTAGTAGTAACAGGTCTTGGTGCCGTCACTCCATTAGGTAATTCTGTTCCCGAATTCTGGAACAACTTACTTGATGGAGTGAGCGGTGCAGGACCTATTACTTATTTTGATGCGTCTCAATTTAAGACACGCTTTGCTTGTGAGGTCAAGGATTTTGACCCGAGTTATTTAATGGAACGAAAAGAGCTTCGTAAAAACGACCGCTATGCACTTTTTGCTATAGCTGCTGCTAAAGAAGCGATTATTAATTCCGGACTGAACTTGGATACCGTCGATAAAGATCAAGTGGGAGTCATTTTTGCCGCTGGAATTGGAGGTATCCAAACTTTTGAACAAGAAGTTGCAAACTATTATACGCATGTTGAAGCCGGTCCAAAGTTCAATCCATTCTTTATTCCAAAGATGATTTCGAACATTGCCGCCGGACAAATTGCGATTATGTATGGATTCCATGGCCCAAATTATGCAACGGTATCCGCTTGTGCTTCTTCTACTAATGCTATTATTGATGCGTTTAACAATATTCGTTTGGGAAAAGCAAAAGTAATTGTGGCTGGAGGTTCGGAAGCTGCCATTACGCCAGCCGGCATGGGAGGGTTTAATGCATTAACCGCTATTTCTACTCGTAATGATGATCCGCAAGGTGCTTCGCGTCCATTTAGCAAAAGCCGCGATGGATTTGTTATGGCCGAAGGTGGTGGATGTGTTATTTTAGAAGAATTGGAACACGCATTAGCTCGTGGTGCGAATATTCTTTGTGAGGTGGCCGGTGGAGGCTTATCCGCCGATGCTTATCACATGACCGCCTCACATCCTGATGGACTTGGCGCTAAATTGGTAATGAAACGTACTTTGGACGATGCTGAAATGACTCCAGAACAAATAGATTACATCAATGTTCATGGAACATCAACACCTGTTGGGGATATTTCTGAATCAAGAGCAATTATCAGTGTCTTTGGTGACCATGCTTATAAATTGAATATTAGCGCAACCAAATCGATGACTGGACACTTGCTGGGAGCTGCCGGAGCTGTAGAAGCTATTGCAACCATCTTGTCTGTTGTCAACGATATTATTCCTCCAACCATCAATTTCCACGAAGGTGATGAAGATGAAGCGATTGATTACAATTTGAATTTTACCTTCAATAAAGCACAAAAACGAAAGGTTCAAGCAGCCTTGTCGAATACCTTTGGGTTTGGCGGGCAAAACGCAAGCATTATTGTCAAGAAATTTGCTAAGTAACGCGTGGTGTTTTTTCGACACATATCTGAAAAAATAAGGCTCTTGACGAATCATCGAAAAGAGCCTTATCTGTTATTTAATCGGCTTATCGGCTTTTTCCCTGAAAAGATTGAATTGTATGAGTTGGCTCTGCTTCATAAATCGATGGGAGCAAGAGACTCAAGTGGTAAATTAGCCAATAACGAACGATTGGAATTTCTGGGTGATGCAATTATCACTGCAGTAGTATCTGATATTGTCTATGCACATTTTAATGAAAAAGAAGAGGGCTTCCTTACAAACATTAGAGCAAAGATTGTTCAGCGAGAGTCGCTTAATAAAATTGCCATTGAAATGGAAATTCCATCATTGATTCAGTTACCTTCGAGTGGCCAACTTCACGGTAATAACGTTTTTGGGAATGCTTTGGAAGCTTTGGTGGGAGCCATTTATTTAGATCAGGGATTTGAACGATGTAAGGAGTTTATTCAATATAGAATTATTGATAAATCGTTGAATATGAATTCTCTTGCCAATAAGGAGGTGAATTTCAAATCGCGCCTTATTGAGTGGGGACAAAGTCACAGAGTTCCTGTTGTTTTTGATGTATTCGAAACGCCTCAAAATCGTCAAAATGAAGTGTCTTTTCAAACAAGAGCTCTGGTTAATGGCGAAGTTGGAGGAATCGGTGTTGGACATTCAAAAAAAGAATCCCAACAACAAGCTGCAAAAATGGCTTTTATCAAGTTGCAAAACGATCATGTTTTTGTAGATAAAGTGCTGAATATTGATTTTCAAATGCCGGACGTTGGCGATGATTATAACAATATTGCAGAAAAGACATTGTATGCTGGTGAAGATAGCTTGCTGAATGAAAATGAGGTGTTATCTCAGGAATGTTCAACTTCGGAACAATCTCAGCCTACAGATTCTCACGTAGTGATTTAAGAATTTTGAATGATGCAAATTGTCTTTTTTGGAACAGGAACTTCCACCGGAGTGCCTTATATTTGTTGTAACTGTGAGGTTTGCACTTCTTCAGATGAGCGTGATAAACGATTACGTTCGTCTTTGTTGATAAGAGATAAAGGGAAAACCATTTTGATTGACTGTGGCCCTGATTTCCGCCAACAAATCTTGACGCATCATATCTGCTCATTGGATGCTATTTTATTAACCCATGAACATTATGACCATGTAGGCGGGTTGGATGATGTGAGAGCGTTTCAGACTATGGATATTTTTGCTGAAGATCGCGTGGCAGAAACTTTATTAAAGACCATGCATTATTCTTTTGCTGCAAATAAATATCCAGGGGTGCCTGATTTTAAGATGAATATAATTCATGAATATGAATCTTTTGAAATAGGTGAGATACGTTGCATTCCAATTCGGCTTATGCACGCACATTTACCCGTCTTAGGATTTCGCATTGGGAAGATGGCTTATTTGACTGATTTAAAAACGCTTCCGAAAGAAGCACTCCCGTTGTTGCAAGATTTAGATGTTTTAATTTTGGGAACTCTGCGATTTAAACCTCATTTTTCTCATCTTATGGTTGATGAAGCGTTGGATATTATTCATTTGCTTAAACCAAAACAGACCTACTTTACTCACATTGGACATGATATGGGCAAGCATGCTGATGTTGAGAAACAATTGCCTCCTCATATTGCTTTAGCGTATGACGGCTTAACAATTGAAATTTATTAAATATATATTTTGCGGCTGCTTGAGTGAATCAATAGATTGGATTCGTGATGAATCGAAAGTGACGATTTAAGTAGGACGCATGAAAAAACCAAATTTACGATGCAAAAAATTAGAAACATTGCCATTATTGCGCACGTTGACCATGGCAAAACGACACTTGTTGATAAAATGTTGTTAGCTACTAAACTCTTTCGAGAGAATGAGCAGGTTGGCGAATTGATTTTAGACAATAATGATTTAGAGCGTGAGCGAGGGATCACTATTTTATCGAAAAATGTCTCCGTTATCTACAAAGATTACAAGATTAATATTATTGACACACCGGGTCACGCTGATTTCGGTGGTGAGGTCGAACGCGTTTTGAATATGGCTGATGGCGTTCTCCTATTGGTTGATGCTTTTGAAGGGCCAATGCCTCAAACTCGTTTCGTGCTGCAAAAAGCATTGCAATTGGGTTTAAAACCTATTGTCGTTATTAATAAAGTGGATAAACCTAACTGTCGTCCGGAGGAAGTGCAAGAAGAGGTTTTCGATTTGATGTTTAATTTAGATGCAACTGAAGATCAGCTTAATTTTCACACCGTTTTTGGATCTGCTAAACAAGGTTGGATGTCAAACGACCCGCACGAAGTCAAAACAGATATTTTCGACCTTTTCGATGCCATCATTGAATATATCCCTGAACCAATCTATTTGGAGGGAACGCCTCAAATGCTTATTACTTCACTCGATTATTCCTCGTATGTGGGACGAATTGCCATTGGGAGAGTGCATCGTGGTGAACTAAGAGAAGGAATGGCTGTTGCTTTAGCCAAACGTGACGGGAGTATTGTAAAATCAAAAATCAAAGAGCTGAATGTTTTTACTGGTCTTGGTAGAACAAAGGTTGATAAAGTGATCTCGGGAGATATTTGTGCTTTAATTGGGATTGATAATTTCGACATCGGCGATACAATTACGGATATTGATAATCCCGATCCGCTCGATCCGATTGCTATTGATGAACCAACCATGAGTATGTTGTTTACTATCAACAACTCTCCTTTCTTTGGTAAAGAAGGAAAATTCGTGACTTCTCGTCACATTCACGATCGTTTGATGCGCGAGTTGGACAAAAACTTGGCTTTACGTGTCGAAAAAAGCGAGGCTCAAGATGCTTGGGTTGTTTATGGTCGTGGCGTGCTTCACTTGTCCATCCTGATTGAAACGATGCGTCGCGAAGGGTATGAGCTTCAAGTGGGACAACCTCAAGTGTTGTTTAAAGAAATTGCAGCAGAGAAAAATGAACCTGTTGAGCAACTTACCATCAATGTGCCGGATGAGTATTCCGGAAAAATCATCGAGATGGTTGCTACGAGAAAAGGAGAAATGCGTAATATGGATCGAAAAGGTGAACGCGTGAACCTTGAATTCATCATTCCTTCGCGAGGTATTATTGGGTTGCGCAATAATGTTCTTACCGCTTCTGCCGGAGAAGCCATTATGGCTCATCGATTTCTTGAGTATCAACCTTACAAGGGCGATATGGAGCGCCGTACAAACGGTTCAATCACAGTGATGGATGGAGGCACCGTATTTGCTTATGCGCTTGATAAGTTGCAAGACAGAGGGAAATTCTTTGTTTCGCCACAAGAAGAGGTGTATGCAGGTCAAGTGGTAGGTGAACATTGCAAAGAGGGAGACCTAAGTGTCAACGTTACTAAGTCGAAAAAACTCACAAACATGCGTGCGTCAGGTTCAGATGACAAAGCACGTATAACACCTCCTATTATCTTCAGTCTCGAAGAGGCTTTAGAATACATCAAAGAGGATGAATATGTGGAATTGACTCCTAAATCAATTCGACTACGTAAAATTGTTCTCGATGAAAATGAGCGGAAACGTCTGTCTAAGAAGTAAGTATCATTTTATCTTCTTGATAAAGTGATACTGCTTCACGAATCGAAGCTAATCCAAAATCTTCCGGATGAATGTAGTCGAGCTTAATGAAAAAAGTTTCGACTACATCATCTAAGGGTTTCAATTCATCTAAATTTTCCACTTCGCATTGATAGAAAAGATCAAGTGTGGGAATAGTCATTCCCGACCAACGATATCTATTTGGAATTGTGAACATCATTTCAGCCTTAGTGATCGTTAAGTTTAGCTCCTCTTTTATTTCACGTTTCACGGCTTCTTCTCCTGTCTCTTCTAATGCTACAAACCCACCTGGAAGGTCTAAGGTACCCTTTGCCGGATCGTGAGCTCTACGTCCCACTAATAATTCACCTTCTGTATTTACAATAAATGCAGCAACCGCCGCGGATGGGTTGATGTAATAATTGAACCCGCAATTCTCGCATATTTTCGCGTTTTCTTGTTTTGCTACGAATTTAGAGGAGCCACAAACAGGACAATATCGGAAAAGCGCCAATGGATGCTTATTTTCTTTTTCTATGATCTCCATCGATTGCTCGATTCTTTTTTGATGGCGAGCCTCATATAGTGTTGCTACTACAGTTAAAGTTCCTATAGCCCCGATTACAGAAAGGATTAAGACGATCATAGTAATACTTTCGTTCATGTTGGTGCTGAGGTGACTAATTACTTCAAAACTTATTGCCATTAAAAGAATTGTGACAGCAATAGTGAATGTGATTTTTAATGATGTTTTCATAGAAATAAGAAAATTGGATTGTGTCTGGTTATGATATGGTATCTCTCTATTATACAGTGTTTCTATTTGAAATAAATAGCTTAAAGTTCATTTTTATGAAAAATATAACGCATAAAACGTAGCTCAATCTATCGCTTCCGTTGAGCTTTGGATACGGCTACAAAGATAACGTCATTTTTATTACAACCTATTTATTTAACATAAAGTTTTTGGTTATTTGTACGATTTTACATGAATAGAAAAACATCCATTCGTTTGCATCGTTCGTATGCCTTTATTTCTGTTTTGATGTCAAGGTATACCTTCTATAGTGTCATTCTCTTTTTCTTGTGGCACTCTTTGAAAATATAGAAATCTCAACGTAGATGAGCCTTATCTTGATAAATAGCATAATATTTTTTTCATTCTAAAAAATGGAGAAGAGGTTGATGGGAATCAGAATTTATTGTACCTTTGCATTCCAAATTTGACTCCGTAGCTCAGTTGGTAGAGCAAATGACTCTTAATCATTGGGTCGAGAGTTCGAGCCTCTCCGGGGTCACTTTTAAAAGCGATGATTTTCATCGCTTTTTTTATTGCTCCTGCTTTGATCCCCAAAACGAGCCAAGGTTTATCGTAAATGGACTATTTTGATGTGCAGACATGCTTATCTTCTTTTGAAATGTTTCCTTTGCAAAGTTGTTGTTGTGCATTAAGCAATTGGTTACCAATGCCTATTGTGTAACCTGACGACTTGTAAAATACGGTTCCATCTTTATCGCAAAATATTA
>DAHXOX010000222.1 GCA_027364655.1 Paludibacter sp.
GCTTCGATCAAAAAATATTTATGGTCCTTATGAACGACGTGTTGTGATGAATCAGGGTAAATCAAATATTGTGTCTCCTCATCAGGGCGGCTGGGTTGAGACACAAACAGGTCAATCATGGTTTCTTCATTTTGCACAACCTACCACCTATGGGCGTTTGGTGTATTTGGAACCCATGAAATGGATAAACGGATGGCCTATTATTGGGAAAGATCAAGGAAATGGAATCGGAGAGCCGGTAGATAAATACAAGATGCCTGATGTTGGCAAAACGTATCCGATCGCGACACCTCAAACGTCCGATAACTTTCATAGCGGGACGCTTGGTTTGCAATGGCAATGGCAGGCAAACCCTCAATCAACGTGGGTATTCCCATTTAAAAGCAAAGGAATCCTTCGTCTTTATGGTCAGCTCCTGCCAACGGAATTTAAAAACTACTGGGATGTGCCGAATATCCTCATGCAGAAATTTCCTGCTCCCGAGTTTACTGCTACAACCAAAGTTGCCTTTAATCCTTCCATGGTAGGAGATAGAGCCGGTTTGATTGTGATGGGGATGAATTATGCTGATTTGACTGTTGAAAATGGAGACAAAGAACTCATATTGACTCAAAATAGTTGCCAGGATGCCAACAAAGGAACGGCAGAAACTGTTAATGCAACGTTACCGCTTGCTTCGTCAACGTTGTGGTTGCGAGTAGCCGTAAGGAATTCGATACAAAAAAGCAACAATGAGGTGATTTCTAACGCTACTTGCCAGTTTAGCTATAGCCTCGATGGGAAAAACTTTGTTGCTTTCGGAAATCCTTTTACCGCAACGGAAGGTCGCTGGATCGGCGCAAAGGTAGGACTTTTCTGTACGCGTTCTCGCTGGAGTAACGATTCCGGTTATCTCGACGTGTACGGATTTTCTATTGATAAATAAGTCTTGTTTTGTGTTTTGAAGCAGATCGTGATCCATCGCACTATGGGGGCTTGGTTTGCGATCTGCTTTTTTTGTCCATCATTTTTCGGTTTCGCCGAACGTGCTTATTTTTACAACGGATAAGCTGAAACTTTTTTTATTTCACAGATGACTTTTACCGCCATTGATTTTGAAACGGCTCATGCGAAATTTCCTTGCGAAATTGGCATTTGCAGAGTGGAAGACGGCATGATTCAAGCCACATACTCCTGGCTTATCAAACCGGCATGTTTTCCGTATATGAACTATTGGTGCTATCAAACACATGGCATCAGCTCTGAAATGGTGCAACACGAACCTACCTTTGAAGAACTTTGGTCTGAATTGCGTCCTTTCCTGGATGATACGTTGTTGATTGCCCATAATGCGCCATTTGATGTGAGCGTCCTGCGTGCTTCCCTGCAATATTATGATCTGGCCCTGCCTCATAGCGACTATCTATGCAGTGTTTCGCTCTCGCGGCGTGCATGGAAAGGGCTTTCGTCCTATCGATTGAATGATTTATGCCAATTGCATGACATTCATTTCCATCATCACCGTGCCGGAGCCGATGCCGAGGCGTGTGCCAAGTTGGTGTTGAAAATGGGAGAAGAAAGAGGCGCGGCATCCATCGCTGATTTGTCAAACGACCTGGGTATTCGTCTCAAACAGGTATGAATATGCGGCACAGAAACCTGATTAAAACAGATGAGGCCTGCTTTATGTTCATCAAATGAGCGATGTTCCTTATTTTTGTTATTCAGTCATCTTTGTGTTCTTCTTCGGCCATCCAGCTAAACCCATTTGATACTTTGCGGCAAAATTCCTACCTTTGTTAACCAAAAATACGGTCTTATAGTTCAATGGATAGAACGGAAGTTTCCTAAACGTACCGTCTGTAAAAAATCAAGTTTTTGTTTGTTGGTTTTAGTATCGGCGTTTTTTTTGCATAAATATATGTAAGCCTTTGTAGTTCAACGGATAGAACGGCGGTTTCCTAAACCGTAAATATGGGTTCGATTCCCATCGGAGGTACTTTTTAAGCCTGTTTTTAACAAGACAGGCTTTTTGTTTCTGCAAAATCCGCAAAAAGTTGGTATATTTGCTTGCAAAAGTTCTACAAATATTCTACAACGATTATGGCAACTTTCAAGGCGGAGGTGTATGCTCATCAAAAGAAAGCGGATGGGACGTACAACATCAAAATCAGGGTCACGCATAACCAACGTAAGCGATACCTTCCTACTATCTATTACGTGACGAAAAATGATCTTACGCGGGCATTGAAGATCAAGAATCAGTTCTACATTGACGAAACGGATAAACTCATAAAGAAGTATAGAAAACGATGTGACGCGATGGGTGACGGGCTGAAGGCGATGGATGTCGGGGAGGTGATTCAATTGATTCAGGCGGATGACGACTATTCTAAGCATTTTGATCTGGACATCGTGAAATATGCTCATGGGATGATACAGGATATGAAAGACGCCGGTCGCAAAGGGAACGCGAAGACGTATGAGGTTGCTATCGGGAATTTAGTTAAATTCGTGGGCCGTGACAAAATAAGCATTCACGAGATCAATGCCAGGTTTTTGAAGAATTGGGCGAAATGGATACAGGAGCAGCCGGCGCCACAAAACAGGGAAAAAGGAGAAAGAGCGCCGTCGTTGTACCTAAGCAACTTGAGGGCTATACACAACATGGCTAAGAGGGAGTTCAATGACGAGGAGACGGGTAACATCAAAATACCGATGTCTCCTTTCAAAAGAATAGAATTCCCGAAGATTCCTGTTGCAAGGAAACGCGCTTTGAACATTGACACGATAAAGAAGATTGCCGAGTTGGACTATACAACCATACTACAACCAGGTAACAACCGGTTTAACCTGGCGAAGGATATGTTTATGCTTAGTTTTGTCTTGATTGGAATGAACGCCGTTGATCTCTATTTTTGTGAGGTGTATGATCAGGGGCGGATAGTCTATAATCGAACTAAAACGAAAAACAGGCGGGACGATAAAGCCGAAATATCGGTGAGAGTAGAGCCTGAAATTGAGGATTTGGTAAAGAAATATCGGGATCCTGCGGACAAGCGTGTGTTTGGGTTTTATCACGGGTATTCGTCACCTAACACCTTCGCGATAGCCATCAATAAAGGGTTGAAGAAAATAGGGGAAGCGATCGGGGTGGACGAT
>DAHXOX010000246.1 GCA_027364655.1 Paludibacter sp.
ACCTATTGTCCCTTTACGGCTATCTGCAAACGGGAAAAAGAACCTGCCGACAGTACAGAGTAATTGGCATTGAATCAAACTGTATTAGCAGAATCATTCAACTTTAACTCCTTTCAATCTTCATCATATTAGCACATTTTCAAATCATCTCATTAATTTACAATTACATGTCAACAGCATCAATTATACCGTTTCTACGCGAGCTACGCGACAACAACAATCGGGAATGGTTTGTCGCGAAGAAAGAATATGCCACCGGATTACAGCATGAATTTCTACATTACACACAACAAATCATCGATGGCATTGCTTTGTTTGACCCTGAGTTGAAAGGATTGGATGCCAAGAGCTGCGTCTTTCGGCTCTATCGCGACATACGCTTTTCACCCGACAAAACGCCTTACAAAACCCATTTCGCTGCTTACATGGGAGCAAGCGGTGGCCGAAAAAGTCCACGTGCCGGCTATTATCTGCATATTGAACCTGATGGATGTTTTATCAGTGGCGGCATCTATAGCCCTGAAAAAGACATTTTGAAAGCGGTGCGTCAAGCTATTTTCGAGAACATGGACGAATGGGAAGAAATCGCACACGACGTAGAACCTTATTTCCCTGATCGATATGGCGACACTAATAAACTGAAGAAAGTGCCGCAAGGATTTCCATCCGATGGCATAGGAGCTGACTGGCTTAAACACAAACACTACATCTTCAGTCACTCTTTGGCAAACTCATTTTACGACAATGAGAACACAATTCCGGAACTTCTCGCTCTTTTTCAACATACAGTACGATTGAATCGATTTATCAACTTTACGATCGATGAGATTCAAAATCGATAAGTAACGTTGAAGAGAAATGCTTTTTTCAGAAAATACCTTGTCAAAAAATGGGGTGTGTCCCGAAAAAACATCTTCACAATCGAAATCACAAAGATAGCTTTCCTTTCAAACTGAAAGCAAGAAAGCCTATCTTGCAAAAATAATGACACGATTTTTGCCTTTGCTATTGCAGAAATAAGCTTAAAGGGTTATTTTTGTGACAGTAAATGATAGGCGAATAACTTTTTTATTTCTTCACAACATGATTGTCGATACATTAGCAGAAGCAACGCTTTACGAAGCATTACATCCACGTTTCAAACAAGCTTTCGATTACCTCAAACAACATGACTTGACCAAGGTGCCTGTCGGTAAGATAGTGCTCGACGGTGACAATTTGTTCATTTCCGTTGCCGAAATGGAGGGAAAGGAAGCTCAAGACGCACGCACGGAAACCCATAAACAATACATTGATATTCAAATGCCTTTATCCGGTTCTGAAACCATCGGCTGGATTACTGCCGATGCCTGTACCCATGTTACACAATCGTATGACGCGACCAAAGACATCGCTTTTTTTGAAGATCGGCCTACTACGTTTGTGACACTTCAACCCGGGCAATTTGCCATTTTCTTTCCGCAAGACGGGCATGCACCGGGCATCACCACAGGAAGTCTCAAAAAAATCATTGTCAAGGTACGAATCGCTCTTTAATAAAAGGAGAATAAACGACATTTCGACCGATCCGCGAAAGAGATTACTAATTAAAGCATATCATGCAACCACTTACGATTATAGAACAAGATCCATGGCTTCAACCTTTTGAAAAAGCCATTGAAGGGAGGCATCAACATGCCATCGATAAAGAAAAAGAGCTGACAGAAGGTAAAATCACGCTTGCTGATTTCGCTACAGGCTATCTTTATTTTGGATTGCATCGAACGGCAACAGGCTGGGTGTTTCGCGAATGGGCGCCTCATGCCACCGCCATTTATCTGATAGGCGACTTTAACGGGTGGCAACAACTTTCTGAATTTCAATTGCACCGAACCGAACATGGCAATTGGGAAATAGAACTCCCGCATGAAATGATTCAACATGGACAGTTGTATAAGCTGAGTATGCATTGGGATGGAGGTTCGGGAGAACGTGTTCCGGCATGGGCACGTCGCGTGATACAAGATGAACATACCAAGATTTTCAGCGCGCAGGTGTGGGAACCGGAACAACCATACCGGTTTCAAATCAAGAACTTCCAACCTACTACCGATCCATTGCTTATTTACGAATGTCATATCGGCATGTCGGGCGAATCGGAATCCATAGCATCATATAATGATTTTCGTGAAAAGATATTGCCACGCGTAGCGGGGTTGGGTTATAATTGTTTACAAATCATGGCCATTCAGGAGCATCCTTATTACGGCTCGTTTGGCTATCATGTTTCCAGTTTCTTTGCTGCCTCTTCGCGATTCGGCACGCCCGACGAACTGAAACAACTTGTTGATGCTGCGCATCAATTGGGTATGTCAGTCATTATGGACATTGTTCATTCTCATGCCGTAAAGAACGAAGTGGAAGGATTAGGACGATTTGACGGCACGCCTGACCTCTATTTCTATCCAGGCGACAAACGCGAACATCCAGCCTGGGATTCCTTGTGTTTCGACTACGGGAAAAACGAGGTGGTGCACTTCCTGCTTTCCAATTGTAAGTTTTGGTTGGATGAATACCGTTTTGACGGGTTTCGTTTCGATGGCGTCACCTCCATGTTGTACTACAGTCATGGCTTGGGTGAATCGTTTACCAACTACAACGATTATTACAACGGCAACCAGGATGACAATGCAATATGCTATCTCACGCTGGTTAACCGCATGATTCACGAAGTTAATCCTCATGCCATTACCATAGCCGAAGAGATGAGCGGACTTCCTGAGCTGGCATCTTCCTTTGAGGATGGTGGCATTGGGTTCGACTATCGCATGGCAATGGGTATTCCCGATTACTGGATTAAATTGATCAAAGAAAAGCGTGATGAAGAATGGAATCCCGGACAGATATTTCACGAGCTTACCAATCGCCGGATGAGTGAAAAGACGGTAAGCTATGCCGAAAGCCACGATCAGGCATTGGTAGGCGACAAAACAATCATATTCCGGTTGATTGATTCAGACATGTATTGGCACATGCAAATCGGCGATACGACCCTCAACGTGAATCGTGGCATTGCATTGCACAAAATGATTCGTTTGATTACGGCAACTACGATAAACGGAGCTTATCTGAACTTTATGGGCAATGAATTCGGCCATCCTGAATGGATCGATTTCCCGCGTACAGGAAATGGGTGGTCATACAAATATGCTCGCCGTCAATGGAGTTTATTGGAAAACGAACGTCTGCTCTATCATTGTCTGAATGATTTTGACAAAGCCATGATTCATCTCATGAATAAATGCCCTCAGTTTAATTTAACGCCCATCACCTTGCTTTGGGACAAAAGTGACGACCAGGTGCTTGCTTACCAACGCAGCGATCTGGTGATTATTTTCAACTTTAACCCTACCCGCTCTTTTACCGACTATGGCATTCTGACAATGCAAGGCACGTATCACATTGTGCTCAACAGCGATTCGAAACGTTTTGGAGGGTTTGGTTTGGTGGACGAAACCATCTCGCACTTCACGCAACCCGATCCTTTGTACCGTACCCAACATAAAGAATGGCTGAAAGTCTATTTGCCTTCGCGCACAGCGTTAGTACTGAAGCGTGAGAAATAAAGTATCAATAATCAGTAAGTTACTGATAGATACACGTTGAGTGCAACGAACAAAGGTATGAAAAGAAGGTAATTGCAGATTATATATTTTCTACTTATTAAACACTAAAGGCTGGCACAAGTCATAGCATTATCGCCTTTTTTGTATTTATAGTTTGTTTAATCTATCTACTTCACTCTTAATTTGCTCAATAACATCTTTGTTCGCAATTTCTCCGTCAAGGCTATACACGATAAAAACATTTCCGCCAAAGTCTTTTTTAAAGTTAGCAAAACTTGCTTTCATTCTTTCTGAAACAGAATAATTCCCAAAGTTAGATTTCGCTGTTACTGGCTTAATTTGAATACCAAATGCTTTTTCTTCAGTTACAAATCCCAAATAATCAATATCTCCAGCATGGTCAAGTTCCGAAGGACTTTCCTCAAAAGTTACTTCTTTGAAATGGTGAGCTAAACCGTCATTTACTACTGATTTTTCTCTGATATAACCATCAAAAGTTCTGTTGATGGTTAAGTTGTAAATGTAATTTTCACAATCTTCTTTTGTTAGACTGTGAAAAGCATCTTGCCATTCAGGAATAACTACTTCTGTGATTTTTTCGTAAAGTCGCTCACCAAGTTCAGCTAAGCTTTCTTTTGTAATTTTGAAAGGGTTTTTACCATCAGTTTTCGCATTTTCAAAATACCAAGTTTCCCATTCTTCAATTGTTTTGGGCTGACATTCTCTAATCAAAGCCATCACAGAACCTACTTTATTTGGGCGTGAGAGTTGATAAGTTTGGCATGCGTAGTTTAGAACCTTTTCTTTTTTCCCAAATTCAAGGGAATACTTTTTGTTTTTAGCCATTATCTGATTATAAGTGAGTTAAACTTACTTTTATACTTAAATTCAATACTTTGATCAACCAAAACCAAGCCCTCTTTCAGCAAATGTGCATTGATAAAAGTTTTATTTTCTAAATACAAATACACCATCAAATGATTTTCGTTGTCATGTTTTATCTCATCATATTTCAAAAATACTTTTTTGCCTTTTAATTTATTGATTAGATATTCACTGGCTTTTCCGTTTATAGAAGGTTTTTGCTTAATACCGATTAATCTAATAATCAAATCATTGTTTAGTCTTATTAATTCAGGGCTAATAATTTCTTTTACAGAAAAATACTCTTCTCGTTTTCCAGTGCTTTCTGCATCTAATTTAGAACCAAATTGGATCTTTTTTACATCTATTTTTTTGTCTAATTTAAGTGTGTCAACAAATTTATAAGGTAAATCATCTATTTTTTCATCAAATGAGTCTGTTATCTCTGGTTGTTTTATGAGTTTTACTTCAACCTCTGAAAAAGCATCATTCCCACCGATTCTGTCTTTGATAATCGGGATAAAATCAGGATTAATTTCATAACCAATTGAATTTCGATCTAACTTCTTTGCAACTAATGAAGTTGTTCCACTTCCCATAAATGGGTCGAGTACAGTTTCATTTGGAAAAGAAAACATTTTTATTAAACGATTAGGAAGTTCTTCGGGAAACATGGCTAAATGTTTGTCTTGTTTTGCTCCAGAAAAATACCAATGACCATTGAAATAGGTGTTCCATTCTTCATTTGTCATTGCAGAATTCTCTTTTTGTGCTAATGTTGGCTTGGGAGCAATTCCCTGTTTCTTGAAAAGCAAAATGTATTCAAAATCCAATTTGACAATCCCGTTTCTTGGATGAGGAAAACTCCCCATAATACTGGCACCACCAGAAGTGTTCATCGTGGTTGCTTTCTGCCAAATAATTGAACCCATAAAATCAAATCCGATAATTTCACAAAACTTGATAATTTCAGTATGAATTGGAATAATTTTGTAACGACCATAATAAATTGATCGAGCGAATTGGTCTCCTATATTAATGCATAAACGACAACCTTCATGTAGAACTCTGAAACATTCTTTCCATGTCAAATTTAAATGATTGATATAAGTTTCATAATCATCGTGAAAACCAATTTGGTTTTCAGTTCCATAGTCTTTTAATTGCCAATATGGTGGTGAAGTAACAATTAAATGAACACTTTTATCTTTCAATTCGCTCATTTGTCGACTGTCACCATTAATAATGGTATGTGTTGTCTTGTTTGTCATATAAATCAATTTTCCTACAAAGATAATCAATTTTGCAAACTATGCTTTCCCCATTTTTCTTGGGAAGTAACATCTTGTTAAGATGTAGATACTTTCTCCATCAC
>DAHXOX010000252.1 GCA_027364655.1 Paludibacter sp.
ATTACGCTCAAATACCCTCCCCTTGCTTTATTCTCGACGAAGAACGTTTACGCAACAACTTAGCACTGATTCGTTCGGTGAAAGAACGGGCTAATGTGGAGATAATTCTGGCTTTCAAGGCTTTTTCCATGTGGAGCGTATTTCCCGTTGTGCGCGAATACATCGGGTCCTCCACTGCCAGCTCAGTAGCCGAAGCGCAATTGGCATTCGAAGAGATGGGTAATCCGGCTCATACCTATGCCCCTGTTTATTCTGATAAGGAGTTTCCTGCTATTTTGAAATACAGCAGCCACATTACCTTCAACTCACTTGCACAATTTGATCATTTCTACCTGCAAACAAAGCAAGCCGAACACGCCATTTCATGCGGATTACGTGTTAATCCTGAGTTTTCATCCGTCGGTACCGACCTTTACAACCCGTGCTCACTTGGCTCTCGCCTTGGCATCACGGCTGATCAGTTAGGCGACAAACTGCCCGAAGGTATTGAAGGATTGCATTTCCACACGTTGTGCGAATCGCAATCGACGGATCTCGAACAAACACTCAACGTAGTGGATAAAAAGTTTGGCCGCTATTTTCATCAAATCAAATGGCTCAACATGGGCGGCGGACACCTGATGACCCGTAAAAGCTACGATGTGGAACATTTGATTCATCTTTTGAAAACCTTTCAGGTAAAACACCCACACCTGCAACTCATTCTCGAACCCGGCAGCGCCTTCGCATGGGAAACAGGAGAGTTAGTATCAACGGTACTTGATATCGTCGACAACAAAGGCATCGTAACCGCCATGCTCGATGTTTCTTTTGCCTGCCACATGCCCGATTGTTTAGAAATGCCCTACAAACCTACGATACTTGGCGCTACCGATCCCATCGCAGGCAAACCCACCTATCGCATGGGAGGCAACAGTTGCCTTTCCGGCGATTTTGTCGGCGATTGGTCCTTCGACAAGCCTTTACACATCGGCGATCGCATTGTATTCTGGGACATGATGCACTACACAATGGTTAAAACCACCTATTTCAATGGCGTTACACACCCTTCTATCGCAGTATGGACACGTGAAAACGAGCTTCGATTGATACGTGAGTTTGGATATGAAGATTACAAAAACCGGCTTTCATAATCGAATCTCAAATCCCACACAACACGACATAAATCACAATGCCAAAAGGTGCATTCTTGCTCAAAAAAGCAGCAAAGAGTTTGGCAGTTCTGAAAAAAAACCTATCTTTGCAGTCGCAAAAAATCATTGTCTTTAGGCATGTTCTTTGAAGGTTAGCATAACAAAATTGCGGAAGTAGCTCAGTTGGTAGAGCACGACCTTGCCAAGGTCGGGGTCGCGGGTTCGAGTCCCGTCTTCCGCTCGCAAAGGCGCATCTCGCCTCTTTTTAGTCTGCCCGGATGGCGAAATTGGTAGACGCGTTAGTTTCAGGGACTAGTGGTCGAAAGGCTGTGCAGGTTCGAGTCCTGTTCCGGGCACAAACATATTGTGCGATATTTACCCAGGTGGTGGAATTGGTAGACACGCTACTTTGAGGGGGTAGTGGGGGCAACCTCGTGTGAGTTCGAGTCTCATTCTGGGTACTATAAAAACAGGTTCAGCATTACAAATCGTATGTTGAACCTGTTTTTTGTTTCACAAGTGGAAGTGCCATTTCAAATCGCACCTCTACTAAGCCTTAAGTGAAGCTATCCCTATTATTTCCCAACAATAAAGATGTGAAGATAAAAAATTTCAACTTTCGCATGTGTATTACACTGAATTACAATAACTGAACTTTCGCAACTACGAAGTTTAGATAGCTAGGTGTAAACATCCTTCAATATAACTACTTATCTGAATATTCTTTTATCAAATGGAAATTTGACAGTAGCTGTTATCTTTATTTTGGGGAAATCTACATGATTAGGGTTGATTAAAATATTATAATCTCCTTGTGTAACAACAGATGGAACTTTCAGGAGGCAATACTTATTTTCCGAAACAAAATCATCTCCCATTTTTTGGGTAGAAGTTGGATGTGGAAAATCTTTCCAGTCTGATGGTAACCCAGCTATAGATAACTCCTTTACAGCTATATCGTCTGGTATATGGATGTTCATCATAATATAATCATCAGGCAATGTGGCAAGTGTAAAATGAACTGACAACTCCGCCATTGCAAGAGAACGATTTAAAGCGGTATATATCAACTCCACACTAAATGAGTTCCATCTTGCTCCTTTCAGTGCCGCTCCTTTACCAGAAAGCGAACCGGAAAATTTTTCTCGTGTTATCCTGAATACTTCCATGTCTTTTTCATATAAAAATTCCATAATTGATTCTCGTCAATTCACCAATGATTAGTTCTTTACCATATGAATCTTTCAACAACTCAATTGGTTTTAAACTTCTCAAAGCGAAATTTGGAGTATGCATCCATAATTTAAATTTGTCCATATCACCGAAAACATCAAGTCCCATACTCGTAACTTCCAGTATTTCAATAATTTTTTCTGAGTGCGATGCTTTAAAATTATATTCATCTTGGTTACGGTATCGTTTTAGTGATTTAGTTGAAATATCGAGGATTCCAGCCCAGTCAGTATCTGTTAACGATGTGTAACTTTGTATCAATTCAAAAATAGTGTTTGGAATTCCTGTTTGAATTGCTGATCTTACCCCAAATTTATCCTTAAAGAAATCATTTTTCAACGGTTTTCTTTTATTTGAAGTTGTAGGTTCCATTAAACGCAAGCTGTCAACCAAACGAGTAAGAACCTCATTGCTGACTGTTTTTTGTAAAAGTGCTTTTTCAGTTGCCATAACCTATGTATTTAGACATTTGTCCACAAATATAGGACATTTTTCCACCTAATCCAAATCCTTTTGCAACATAATTTTCTTTTTTAGGCTAAATCCCAACAATATAGATTTCTTCAGAGCTTAGGCAACAAAAAAGCCGACTACATTCACTTGCAGCGGGTCTGACTCTATGAAAAACAAGATGGACGAAGTTTATTTCATCATATCAGTCATTCGTTCGTACTCTTCCACTGCCATTTCCATGCAATATAGAGCGTCATAAAGGTTTGAATTTCTTACTTCTGACTTTTTTGTAACGTCTCCGTTAGTCAGGCTGTTTACAATCCGTATTTGGTTTTCAAATACGCTGCCTTTTGCTTCGCCACCACTCATGATTTGTAATTCGATGGAACGGGCAAATTACTTCCGAAATCTTCTATTCTGTATCTCAATGTTAGTCTCTCTTGATGAGAGTCTATCACTCTTCCGCAATGGTAAATCCAAATGCTTCCTATTTTTGCGATATAGGAGACTTTATACCAATTAGAGCATAACTTACTGATTGTCAAATACCATTTCTTTTCAATGCTGCTTAATCGGTGTAAAGTCTATTAACTCGAAGAGTTTAATATGCATAACCCCAAATGCAATTTGGGGAGCATAAAACCATCAGATTACCAACCCGTAGGGTTGAACAAAACAGGGTTTATTGCACTGACAAAAGCATATAAACAAGATAACAAATTGACAATATTAATGTTAGTAATTTTGGAGGTTATGCACATTCAGTCCTGCGGACAAAT
>DAHXOX010000012.1 GCA_027364655.1 Paludibacter sp.
TTCCATCCGTGAGGTGAGATGTTGCTTCGTTGCCCCAGCGCTGCTTAAAAACCCCGTCGAAAATTGAGATGCAAAGGTATATATTTGTTCTCAAGTTACCAAGAGTCGGTGTAATTTATTTGTGTGATGCAGCATTTTACATCATGTTGTAAAAGAAGCGCAGTAAGAATTGGTAAGTACGATCGGGAACCCATGCTTTTGACTTGGCAAAACCCACTTGTACAATGTTGCCTACTTTATAGCGAAATTTGGGGTGTTTACAGTTTACGATGCGGGCTACTACTTTAGCTAATTGTATCGGTTTGAATCCGTTTTGTTCTTCTTTCTCAATGTTTTTCAACGTTTTGACAAATTGTTCACCGTAAATATCACTTTTTTTTGTGGCTTCAGAAAGCACACGGCTTGCCGTGAATCCTGTAGCAAAATCACCCGGTTCGATGAGGCAAATATTGATTTTATAGGGTTTTACTTCCAGACTGAGCGCTTCGCTGTAGCCTTCGATGGCAAATTTGGAAGCCGAATAAAATGCTTGAAAAGGCAATCCCATAACGCCACCTAATGAGCTGAAATTAATGATAGTGCCTTGTTTTGCTTTTCGCATGTGCGGTAAAACAGCCGTACAAACATGAACCGTCCCCATAAAATTGGTGTTCATCTGTAGGGCAATTTCTTCAGGTGTTGCTAATTCGGCGGCTCCTCCAATGCCCATACCGGCATTATTTAATACCACATCGATGTGGCCTTGTTCTTTTATGACTTGCCCAATGGCTTGATTGACAGATTCCTGTTTCGTAACATCCATCTGAATGAATTTCACGTTGCCGTTATTCTCCATCTGACGACGGCCTGTGCCATAAACGATATGTCCCTGTGCAGCCAAATGTTCGGCGCACGCTTTTCCTAATCCGGATGTAGCTCCGGTGATGAAAATTACTTTTCCCATAATAACAGTAGGTTTTAAAGTGATTCTTACTCATCAATGACTTGGAGTCACTGGAAATGTTTTTTGTTAGCCAAATTGCTCTTGTTTTTTGTGCAAAGATACGTTTTTCTTTTTCTCGCTCACAAAGCAATCCTCTTGTATATTATCGTACAAGTTAAGAAAGAATGAATAGTCAATTGTCATGTCAAAACAGTAAGTCGGCTCACCTCGAAGTTAAGCGAGATAACCTCAGTGTTGAACATATTTTGATAATTCATGTTTTATAGCCATAAAATATTTCTGTGAAAAGTGTATGTTGCTAAGAATTAAGTGTATGTTTGTATCCGAAAAGGAGAAAATGATAGTAAAAGCTCGAATTTATAGGTAGAATTGTTAGTTGTATGTCATTGAGTAAACAAAATCACAAAAACCAATCACCATGAACTTCTTCAAAATCAAAACAAGCTGGTCGAATGCAGAATTTATCGTATTAAAAATCTCCATTGCCACTGCATTTATTTTGGTTGGTGGTTATTTCCACCACTTTTTCCACCATTATTTGATTCCGGTTCTTTTCTTATTCGTTATCACTGCCGTTTGGACTGTTTACTTGTGGATAAAGAAAATGAAAAGCAGTAAATAAGCCGGATTCTACAAAAGCGATAGTCTCTTTTCAAAGGAGGCTATCGCTATAGTTTATATCAGGCAATTATCCTATGCCTACATAATTTCAATTCGAATCTTTTCCTGCAAACGTAGTTGGGTAGGGCGTATTTCCTTTGGTTGCATACCAAATAATACGATTCATCAAATCGTCGTTTCCGGTATCTATGCCGGCAAATTGCGGTTCAAGACTTAATTTGGCAAAATGATAGGCATTACCTTTCAGAGCCGTAAGAGGTTTATTCATCTCGTTGAGCGGAATACGGTTGGGTATGGCAAAATAAGGTGTGTAATCGGGTTTATTGGTAAAACAATTCCACAGCGGGGTAGCGATTGCATCCTGAATATTCATTGGTGGCAACCCTAAGATTTGTTCAATAGTTCTGACTACAGAGGGTTGATTATAAGGAGTTGAAACCGTTTTATGCAGGCGTGAATAGGGACTGATCACTATGCCGACTGTTCGAAATGCCGAAACATGATCCCATCCGTCTTGTGAATCATCTTCCGTTATGAAAATGACGCTGTTTTTGTAAAATTTGCTATGTGTAAATGCATCAATGATTTTTCCTAATGCAAAATCGTTGTCGGCAACCATTGCTCTTGGGGTTGGAAATCCCGGAGCCATGCCTGCTGTGTGATCGGCTGGGAGCGCCATGATCATCAGTTGTGGCAATGAATCGCCTTGCATGGCTTCATAATGTTTAAGTTCTTCAACGAAAGCATCTGCACGAATTTGATCGGGGATTTTATGGCTGTCGTAACCCGGATATGTCGAGCTAAGCAATGGTTTTACGGTGTTGAGCGTCGTTACGTTGGTAAATTGGAAAGGATTTCCGTTGACATAGTCGGCATAAATTGAGCTCCATGTAAATGAAGGATTGAATTTTGGAATGCAAGCTTCACCAAAAATTTCTACAGACTTACCGTGCTTACGTGCATTATCCCATAGAAATCCGCTGGGTGCATAAACCAACGCATCAGTTTGCACATGAGGATAACTGCGAAACCAAGCACGAATGTTTTTCTCAATATAATCGGTGACAATCGAAGCATCCGTCCATTGATGACCTTCTGCCGAGCATTTTCCCGAAGCCATGTAATTGTCCATCAACTCATAATCTTTGACCAATTGATGGGCGTTAGGCGTTACCTCTTTTCCAAAAGTACATAACTGAGAATCTCCGTTGCCTTCCTTCACATCGCCAAGTATCTGATCATACGTTCTGTTTTCGCGGATAATGTAAAGCACATGCTTGAAAATGGAAGGTTCGCCGATACGTTCGGGGAGTGGTTTTGCTGCAACGCCTTCACGAGGTTTAAGTTGTGCATTTTTTAGTCGCTGGAGTTGATTGAGTGCAATCACTCGTTTTGTGTATAGCTTTAGTTGATTCTGAGTTGGCATGTCAATAATGGAAACTGAGGCCAGCATGTGATGGGTATTGTAAACTGCCGGTTTTCCTGCCAGCATGTGAAACGGTAGGTTAGGTCCTGTAGCTTCAATGTTGGTGACAAAAAGTTGTTTGTTGTCTTTAATGCAAATCGATGAAGGATAATATCCCGTGGGAATAAATCCATCAACGGTGCTTTGGTCGCTTGTTCCATTCGAACAGCTTTTTTTACCTAAGGTTATTACAGCAATGGCATTGTCCATCCCAACAGCCACATAAAGTTGTTTCCCATCGGCAGAGAGAGTTAATCCATTGGGAGAGTCACCAAAATAATCATTTATAGTTGATTGTAACCGAACAGGAATCGTTTCTGCAATGACATCGGTTTCTGTATTGATAACGCTCACGGCATCACTGTTCGAATTGGTTAGGTAAACATATTGTTCGTTAGGCGAAGCGATGATTTTATTGGGATGAAGTCCGACAACAATTTCTTTCAACACCTTGCCCGTCTCAGTATCAATCACACTGACACTGCCTTCACGGGTAGCCGCATTGGTGGTGTCGATGCGTGCTTCTCCCCATGGTACACCGGCAACGTTTTTATCGTTTTTATCAGGCACTCTGCCTGCCCAATCGGTGACATACAATTTGTTTTTTGCCAAAGCAATACCATAAGGTGCAACGCCTGTCGGGGCAATCCAAACGGTGTCGCCGGTTTGCATATCTTGTTTGATGAGTTGATTATTGCCATTCAGAACGACATACAGCATGTCATGCCCATTTTCTTTACGGATCAACACTTCATTGGGCAAGGCTGTTTTCGCAGGTGCTTGTGCTTTGTAAGTGAATAGTTTCACTACGTTAGCTTTGTGACCGTTCCATTGCGCCTGAATGACATAAGATTCAGCAATATTGCCGCCCACGGCACTCCATGTGATACGATCTTCACCATTGATTTTATTCCAACGTATTCCCGAATAGGTGTTCATTGCTCTGCTTCTGTTTTTCGGAAGCCGGGCAATGTCTTTCAATGGCAGTGTATAAACAACCCGTTTTTCGGCTGTATTCATCATGACAAGACTGTAACGTTCTTCGATGGCAAGCCATTTTCCATCAGGAGAGAGTACTGCATCCATGGCATGATTTTCTAACAGCGTGTCGCCGAAGAAAACTTGTTTACCCGCCGAGGCAAGCTCTCGATCGTTTGTAAGCAACAAGGGTTGAAGACGAGAATGTTCCGTTTGAGGTTGTGCATTCAATGTGCTTTTCAGTCCAACCAAAGAACAGCCAAAGATGGCCAAAAAGAAAAAAATACGTACAAAGGATGTTGTTTTCATAATCAAGTCGTTGTGATAAATATAATACATTGAAAACGAGAAAGATTCTGTTGTTTAGTCAATACGTCGTATGTCAGCGCCAAGTTGGCGTAATCGTTCGTCAATTCGTTGATAACCACGATCAATTTGTTCTATATTATCAATGATGCTTTTTCCGTCTGCCGAAAGAGCAGCAATTAGTAAGGCTACTCCGGCGCGAATATCGGGAGAAGTCATGCGTGTGCCTCGAAGTGGTTGTTCGTGATTGAGGCCAATAACAACGGCACGGTGAGGATCGCAAAGAATGATTTGTGCTCCCATATCAATGAGTTTATCAACAAAGAAGAGCCTGCTTTCAAACATCTTTTGATGAACCAACACGCTGCCTTTTGCCTGTGTGGCTACAACTAACACGACACTTATCAAGTCGGGTGTGAAACCTGGCCATGGTGCATCGGCAACAGTCATGATTGATCCGTCGAAAAAACGTTGAATATGATAATGTTCTTGTGCCGGAATGTATATGTCGTCGCCTTGAAAAGAAAGGGAGATGCCAAGACGTTGAAAAATATCTGGAGTAATACCGAGATGTTCTTTTCCTACGTTTTTAATGGTTATTTCCGATTGTGTCATCGCTGCTAAACCAATGAAACTGCCTATTTCAATGATGTCGGGCAAAATACGATGATCGCATCCTGATAACGTTTCCACCCCTTCTATAATCAACAAGTTGGAACCTACGCCAGAGATGTTTGCTCCCATTTTATTGAGCATAGTGCAAAGTTGAAATAGGTAAGGTTCGCATGCTGCATTGAATAATGTGGTTTTCCCTTTTGCAAGTACAGCTGCCATTACTAAATTGGCGGTTCCGGTCACTGAAGCTTCGTCGAGCAATAGATAAGTTCCGTTCAATCCATCTTTTGGTGCTGTGACACGTGATCCTTCAGCGTGGTAGTGCACCGTGGCGCCTAATTTCTGAAATCCGATAAAGTGCGTGTCTGTTCTTCGGCGTCCAATCTTATCACCGCCCGGTTGAGGAACTGCTGCAACGCCAAAGCGGGTCAACAAAGGGCCAACAAGCATAATTGAACCTCGTAAAGCGGCTGCTTGTTGAGCAAAGGCAGAAGTTGAAAGAGATTCGACGTTTATGTTGTTTGCTTGAAAAGTATAAATTCCTTCTGCATCATGCGTAACAATAACGCCAAGCAATTGCAACAGTTCAATGAGCTTGTTGACATCCCGTATATCGGGAATATTGCTGATGGTAACTTTGTCGGAAGTCAGCAAGGTGGCGCAAATAACTTGTAACGCTTCGTTTTTTGCCCCTTGAGGAATGATTTCACCGGAAAGCCGGTTGCCTCCATTTATTTCAAAAATAGCCATGATAAATAGGTTGCTTATTTCTTGTAAGAAGATGAAATAATAAAACTCACTCCTTTCGTGCAAAATTACGCTATTTTTGGTGATTCGTCATGCAATCGCCCAAAATGTTCATCTTTTGTCGTAATTTTGACTTTCCAAATGATGACTTTATGATTCTCCAACAATCGGTTTCGCTAAAATCTTATAATACCTTTGGCATTGATGCTACATGCCGCTATTTTGTCGAATTAAAACAACGTGATGATGTTGAAAAATGGGTGGCAATGCAACAACAATCCCATGATCCGTTTTTTATCTTGGGTGGTGGTAGCAATGTTGTTTTTCAGCAATGTATTGAAAAAACGGTGGTGAAGGTATCTCTGCGAGGTATTGAAGCAGTGAAGGAAGATGAAGGGAATGTTTGGATTAAAGCTGCTGCCGGCGAAATATGGAGCGATTTTGTGGACTATTGTGTTGAGAATAGATGGGGTGGAATGGAAAATTTGTCCAATATTCCTGGAACCGTAGGTGCTGCGCCAGTACAGAATGTAGGTGCGTATGGTGTTGAAGCCAAAGATGTAATTGAAACCGTTGAATGTATCGAAATTGCAACAGGTCAATGGAAAAGATTGACCAATGCGGAGTGTCAGTTTGGTTATCGAGATTCAATTTTCAAACAAGCTTTCAAAAATCAGTATATCATCGCTGCTGTTACTTTTCGGTTGACTAAGAACCCGAAATTACAGCTGAGTTATGGAGGAATCAGTTCCCGACTTGAAAGGGAAGGAATTGAACAGCCTACCATTGCCGATGTGAGTCGCGTAGTGCATAGTTTGCGCGTCAACAAGTTACCCGATCCTGCTATCATTGGTAGCGCAGGTAGTTTTTTTAAAAATCCTATTATCTCACATGATAAATATGCTGTTTTACTTCAACATTATCGTGATTTAGTGGCTTTCCCTTTTGAAGAATCTTTCAAAATTGCAGCAGGTTGGCTGATTGAACAGTGTGGATGGAAAGGACGACAACTTGGAAGGGTAGGTGTCTATCCGCAGCAAGCGTTGGTTTTGTATAATTTAGGTGATTGTACCGGTGAAGAGGTGAAGCAGTTAGCGAATGCCATTCAACAATCGGTGAAAGAAAAATTTGATATTGACTTGGAACCGGAAGCTATTTTTATTGAATGATCCACATGACACCTCGATTTGCTGAAATTATTTTACCTCTTCCAGTAGATGGGACCTTCACTTATAGCATCCCGGAAGAATTGGTGCCGGTAGTAACTGTGGGCATGAGGGTGGTGGTGATTTTTGGGAGAAGCCGCATGTACACAGGCATCGTGCATTATTTGCATCTTATTCCTCCTGACATCAAGGAGGTTAAACCCATTTTCTCTGTTCTGGATGATGTCCCCATCGTGGTGCGGCCTCAACTTGCTTTTTGGGAATGGATAGCTTCTTATTATCTTTCAACGTTGGGTGAAGTTTATGTGGCTGCCATACCTTCGGGTTTGCGTTTGGAAAATGAAACCTCGGTGATGAGAAATCCTGATTTTGAATCGGATGTCTCGTTTTCTCCTCGCGAGATGCGCGTTTTTAATTTGCTTTCCGAAAGCAAATCCTTTTCCATTGAAGAAATTGTCAAACGATTGGAGTCGAAGCGCGCTGTGATGTGGGTAAAAAGTTTATTAGAAAAACAAGCAATCACCTTATCGCAATCGATGACTGATACATATCGGCCTCGAACAATTCGTATGGTGCAACCTGCTTTTGATGCATACAATGAAGAACTGGTGCAATCCATCTTTGAGCGATTGAAACGCTCGGAGAAACAATTGTCATTGTTTATGACTTACCTCGATATGTCTCAATTGTTATCACGCAATGAGACGCGCGCAGTTTCAAAAAAAGCATTGCTTGAAAAAAGCGGAGTCTCTGCAGCAATCTTGAATGCGTTGATTGAGAAAAAGATTTTCCGGTTTTATGATCAAACGGTCAGCCGTTTAACTCGGGACTTTGTTCAACTAAATGAACCAGCAATCTTGAATGAATTTCAAGAAATTGCCTATCGTTCTTTGTTGGAACAATGGAAAACAAAACAAGTGATTTTGTTGCATGGTGTGACTTCGAGCGGGAAAACGGAACTTTATATTCACGCCATCAAGGAAACGTTGCGTTTGGGAAGGCAGGTGCTTTATCTGGTCCCCGAAATTGCATTGACCACCCAATTAATGCAACGGTTGGAGCGTGTTTTTGGCGATAAATTAGGAATATATCATTCTAAATACAGCGATAATGAGCGTGTAGAAGTTTGGAAAAATCTGCTTGGCAAAAATGGTTTTCAAATCATTCTGGGAGTACGTTCTTCCATCTTTTTGCCATTCCACGATTTGGGATTGGTTATTGCAGATGAGGAACATGAAATGAGTTATAAGCAACAAGACGTTGCGCCTCGCTATCATGCCCGAGATGCTGTCATTATGTTGGCTCATTTGCACGGTGCCAAAGTGGTTCTTGGTTCTGCCACACCGGCTGTAGAATCGTATCAACACGCCTTATCCGGCAAATACGGTTTGGTTGAACTGAAGCAACGTTACGAGGAGATTGAAATGCCGCGCATTGAAACGGTCGATTTGAAGGAGGCTTATCACAAAAAAACTATTGTCGGTCATTTTTCAGACGCTTTGGTTGAGTCTATTAAAACCGCTTTGTCGTGCAACGAACAAGTTATTTTGTTTCATAATCGACGTGGGTATGCTCCTTATGTTGAATGTAGTCAATGTGGTTATGTCCCGAAATGCAAGCATTGCGATGTAAGTTTGACTTATCATAAGCAACAAAACAAATTGATGTGCCATTATTGTGGATTTTCTCAATCGTTACCCGAGCGTTGCCCTACATGTGGAACTCCTACATTGAAAATAAAAGGATTAGGTACGGAAAAAATTGAAGATGAAGTGAGTTTGCTTTTCCCAAAGGCAAGAACAGGAAGACTGGATCTCGATTCAGCCACCTCACGCAAGGGATTTGAACGCATTATTGCTGCTTTTGAACAACATGAAATTGATATTTTAATTGGTACACAAATGGTAGCCAAAGGGCTGGATTTTCCTAATGTCACGTTGGTAGGAATCCTTAATGCGGATACTTTGTTACATTTTCCCGATTTCAGAGCGCATGAACGGGCGTTTCAAATGATGGCACAAGTGAGCGGTCGTTCTGGAAGAAAAGGAAAACAAGGTAACGTGCTGATGCAAACGATGGATGTTACTCATCCTATTGTTCGACAAGTCATTGCTTACGACTATATAGGTATGTTTCGCTCACAAATGAAGGAGCGGTATGATTTTCATTATCCACCTTATTATCGATTGATCGTTATTACACTGAAACACAGAGATGAAAATAGGGTGCAACATGCTGCACAAAGATTGGCGGAGCAATTGCGCGGATTATTCGGAGATCGGGTGTTAGGCCCGGAAATTCCTCCTATTGGCCGTTTACGCGCGTGGTATTTCCGAACCTTGTTGTTGAAAATTGAAACCAATGGCTCAAATAGTGCAGCTAAAAAAATGCTAAAAGAGGCTGTTAATATGCTTCGTTCTGATAAATCATTTCAAGCGGTTCAAGTGAATTTTGATGTGGATCCGATGTGATTCTAACTGTAAAAATTCCACGAAAAACCAAACTTAAAGGTCATTGGATTGAGAGGATAATGAGGAATAGAGAAATAGGATTTATTGCTCATAAAAGAAGCATTGAGATTGTAGTATTCCACAAATATCCGGATTTGTTTCAAGTGGAAATTGGCATAGAGATTCATCAACGGATATGGGCCTACTTTGATTTTCTGTTGAACATAAAATTGTTCGGTGGCCGGCATGTAGTTTGGCGCATAATAAGCTGAATTGTAACGAACCGAAGCGCCTATTTGTGATTCAAGTACTTTGAAGAAAGTCGATTTAAAGTAGAGGTTATGAAACATAGACCACGTGGGCAATGGCAAGACGGCTTGATTGCTACTAATTTGATAAACACCTTGATTTTCTAACACAAACGGACCTGCATGCAAGTCTATTTCGGCATTGGCTGCAACAACTTGCACGTTTCCTGCGAATTGAGCCGGCATAGCGTCTGAATTGAAATAAAGCATGTTTTTGGTGTTTGCTACTTGCAGGCCTAAGAAAATATGTCGTTTGGGAAGTGACAAATCACCGCCAACGTAGCTTTGGAATGTATTTGCGAAATGATTATTCCAAATAAAATGGTTGGAAACATAATGATCCCAGAAATAGGAAGGAGACACCGATTCGATTCTACCTCGCGCACGAATCACGACTGAATCTTTTCCTAACGGGAAAAATCCACCTACGTTTCCTTTAAGGTGAAAATCGCCCATACGCGGCCCTTCTATAACAATATCTCCCTGAAAGTCATATTTATAAATTCGTCCTTCGTATTTTGAAAGTATGCCTCCTAACGTGGCATTGTGTTCTGAACTATACGTGAGAAGATCAGAAGTGTTCAAATTCATGTAACGTTGATAATTGCTCTCGATAAATGCTGTCAATCCGAAATGGAGTAATTGATTGAACTTTTCATCCATCCGAACAGCGAATGTGTTTTTTATAGACATTTCAGCGGCCGTGTCAGTGTGATTCGTATGGCTGATGTAGGTATGTGCAAAGAAAGTGGTATCCACGCCTACTTCCCGAAAACGCTTACTGCCATTGGTATATTCAAGGGTGTGGATGAACGAAGTAACCGGTATAAACTCTTGACGGACAGAATCCTTTTTTACTTTAACTGTTTTTGTAAACCCAATGGAATAACGCTGATTATAGTAAAAATAAACATTTTGATAACCTGATTGAGCTCCGGTTAACATCACAGGCATATTAATGGTCGCATATTGCCCGGTCACTGTTGGGTCTGTCACAAAGCGATCATCAGTCAGCCCTCCATTTTCCATGTTATCGAATTTTTGATAAGCAAAAATCCCGGATGCATTATAGTGATCGCTCGAATAACTCCCATACAATGCTGCTATCAATGCCTTTGCCGACTGATTCATATATTGACCGCGTGCATAAATGTAATCGAAGAGGCCTGTAAAGTTAAGCCGTTTATTAGCATTCAGCGAAAATAGAAGCTTCACATGATCTTCAGCTTGTTGTGCAGAGGATCCGGTTTGATATCCGAAATTGCTGTAAGGCGTTTTAGTGTTGAGAAAATAAAAATCATTCGGTGCGTAAAAGTAGGCATCGTATGGGATTCCGAAAAGAAAGTCGGTTTTTTTTGTGCGATCGAAAAAGATTTTCGATTGCAATGGAGAAGCTAAATTACCGTTGTATGAATTAGCTATACTGTAACGATCTACCGGATTATCGTCTTGAAAGTTACGTGGGATGGTATCTACCGTTACCGTGTCTGCAACACCCAGGCGAGGATCAATTTTCCATGCTTTTACATCTGGTTCAACCTCTGTTTGGTTTTGTTCAGATGATTGTTTGTTAGCCGAAGATGTTGATCTTCTATTCTGAGGCATGTTAGGATTTTGTCCATTTGCAATGGAGAAAACCGTCCACAACATTATTGACAAAAAAAGAAGTTTCTTCATGAGTAAAAATATGCACAAAGATAGCTGTTTACAATGACTTTTTAAAATGAGAATAGTTCGTCCTTTTGTGAAAAACAGGACGAACTATTCGAGTTATGTCATAAAGAATGGGTTAGTATTCCCATAAATCATTTTCAAAGTTGATGAGCGATTCCTTAATCTTATTTTGCTCTTTTCTGATGTCGTTTTCGTTTGTTAAATAATCCAATAGGGTGCGATGGTATATATCATCTACTCCTAAGATATATCCCGAAAATAGGCGCTGATCAAAGAAAAGCCCCATAGTCATGTCAGAGGATTGATTGTCGCCCCAATATACCTTGGCTTCTGAAATAGCTTGTCGCACTTGATCAAAATTAAACCAGCAAACGAGTGATTTGATAAGTGATGAATTAGCACCTGTATAGGATAAAAGAGGAGCAATTGCAACAATTCTTGATTCTTGAACTGACCGATGTTTGTCAAAAAACCAGACCTCTTTGATTAAAAAACGTTGTTGATGTTTTAAGAACTCATCAATGGACATGTTGTCAATAGCTAATTTTCCGCCTTCAACTCTCAATGCCGGATAAAAAATATCATTACCTTCTTTGTATGAGAAAACGCTATGAATCATATAATCGGTACTGTCGTAAGGAACTACCATGCTGGGAGAGAAGTCAGGACGAAATTGATCATCACGCAATCCTTTTCTATAAACTGTCAACGTTTTATTAATAACGCCGTCGAGCAAAATCGTCATAAGGTTTTTCATTCCATCTTGTGGTTCCAATGGAAAGAAAAGTGAAAAGTTTTGTTTTTCGCGCATATCGATGATCCGATAAATGGTTTTTGACCACACGACGTCATCGGTGCGAATGTTTGCTTGGACGGCATCCTGCAACTTATGGATTACTTTTTTAACCGAATCGGTTAGTACCGTTTCTGTTCCAGGTGTAGAAACCGTATCGGACAGAGATTGAACCGGCTGAAAAAAGAGTGTTTCTTTCCCTTGAGCATGTAGAGTCAACAGCAAAGAGGAAAAACAAATCACGAACATGAATTTAATTCGTTGCATATTATCTGATTTTTTGAATATTTGATATTATCTTCCGATGATTTTCACAGCTAAAATAGGTAGTTGCCGCACTAATTTATCGGGACCAACTGCTCTAATTTTTTTGATGATTATGCGCGATCCAACACGCTCTTCGGCTAATCGATTTTTCTGTTCTGTAGTTAATTTATTTGAATCCGAATTAAATTCTTCTCCATTAGGATATTCTATCGTGAAACCGATAACGGTAAAATTAGCTGAAATGAGTTCATTTACGTAATCAGCTACAATTGTTCCATTGTTTAACATGCTAAGAGTTACATTGCCTTCCACAATTTTTCGTTCAACACCGCCTGCATCTTTATATTGGAAAAATGGACGCGGATCTGGCAATTGTCTTACGGTATAAGCCACGTTTCCCATTGGCACAAAATTCTTGTTTCCTCCCATTTTTGCAGCTAACGAAAATACTATTTTGCCGAACGTGATAGTAGGACGGCAGTTCCACATTCCGTTGGCTTTACGTGTCAAAACAGCATTACTGCAAGATACTTGCACATTCGAAGCGGCAACGCCAGGAACAGAAGCTGATAGTTCATTGTCGATTCCCGCATACACTACGTTAAGTGCTGTATTTGATATTGTGGCACTCTTCGCTCCAACTATATAATTACTTTCAAATGGAAAATCACGATTAATTCCGCCTGAATTGAGTCGAATATACCCTTTGTAAGTAAATTCACCGGGTTGATTGCACACAAACTTGAATATTTGGTTTTGTAACTGATGTCCATTTACATAATAAGCAGGCACTTTTGTTGAATCGACAGCTGACAGAATGATTTGTGCATTATATTGATCGCCAACCATCACATAGGTTGAAGTTGGTATCACATAGGCCTGTAATTTATTTACTCTGTAATCACTTACGTCTGTTTGTGCCATTAAATATCGGATAACTTCTCCCTCTGCAGCTTTTACGTCTGCTTGATATTTTGATAAAACAGTAACTGATGCTACTACCGGCATCATTTCGAAGATGGTTTCTTCCCAATTTTTTCCATCTTTTCCTCTGTGGGTGGAAAAATTACGGTTAAAGGCAGCTATTTGACTCGTATCTCCGTTTACCATGGTGCCTAAAAATGTTCGATACGCAGTCAGTTTATTCCTTAAAATTCTACCATTCCCTTCCACCAATCCGTATTGTCCAGTCACATCCAAATTATCTTTATTTCTAATATCCTTCAACGTTGCATCTTTCCCATCTGCAAGCCGGACAATAGAATATTTGAAGTTTTCGAGGTATTGGTACATGCTGTCCGATTTTTGCTTAACCACTAATGCTTTATCAAGCCATTCTTTTATTTTCTTGGGATTGTCTGCTTCTAAATGCTTAAACTGCTCAATAGCAATTATATTTCTATTATTTGAGCTTTGGATAGTCTGCAAAAGGCTATTATTTACTAAAACAAATCCATTTAAAATATCTGCTGAAACATTGAGAGCCAACATAGCCGTCAGAAAAAGATACATCATTGCGATCATTCTCTGACGAGGCGTTTCGGGACAATTCTTAGCTCCACTCATAGTTTATGTATATCTCCTTCGTTGTTATGATTTAATTGACAGCGCACTAAGCATGTTCCCATACACATCATTGAGCTCAGTAACTCTATGTGATAATTTGGCAGTTTGGCTCATGTACTCTTCTGTTGCTTTCAGGGCAATATCAGCATTTTGTTGCATTTTCTCCATGTTTGTGTTGATCGTTTTGTAATGATCTACATGTTGCGTTAGCACTGAATTTGATTCTTGTGCTGCTTGTAAATGCAATTCATACTGTGTGTTGATGGATGACAAGTGGTTGTTGATAGTGCTGATACTTGTGGCAAACCGCTTAGTCTGATCAGCAGTCGTTCCCATTTGCTCTTCAGTTGTTTTGTACGATTGTAAGATGTTTTGGGCTACCTCTGTGAGTACTTGTTGAGAATGTGTGTATGCTTTGGTGGCTGTAGCGGCCGCTTGGATGGATTGCACGTATGTTCCGGTAATTTCACCAGCAGCAGAGATAGTTGTGAGTTGGTGAGCCGTATCACTCAGGTTTTTAATGCTTGTTTGCAAGCGTCTTACGGCTTCTTCGTCTAACAAATTTTCGCTTACTGTTGTTGTGGTACGTGGTACTCCACCGCCACCGCCGCTTGCAATGCGGTCATGTCCTGCTTCCGTAAAATGAGGAAAGACTTTGCTCCAGTCAAACTCACGTGGCGGATGCTCTAAGCCACTGAGAGCAAATAAAAAAGCTTCTGTGCCCATGCCAATCCCTAACAACCAACCTGCTGCCGGGAGGTGTTGAATTTTGAAGAGTGCTCCAATGAGCACTACCGAAGCGCCAAAACCATATATTCTATTGGTTAGTCGCTTCCCTTCATCTGTTTGTATGTAATGGAGTAAACCCATAATAGTTGGTATATTAACTATATTAATTATTGGTGTCTTTGACTTTTCTACTCAAGTTAGTTGATTTTACACAACGGAATCCAATGTATGAACGTGATACATTTTGATATTCATAAGAACGTGCTCCGCATTGTAGATACGCAGCTACATCTTTCCACGAGCCTCCTTTAATTATCTTACGTTTCAAAATATCAGGATCGCTTGCTTTTGCATTGTAAGTAAAACTTGGGTTTAAATCAGACATTGCATCTGCGCTCACTTGCAAGTAGGCTGATTCAGTCCATTCTGATACATTACCGGCCATGTCATAAAGTCCATATCCATTTGGGGGATATGATGCCACTTGAGCGGTGCGTACTGCTCCATCTGCTCGATAATTGCCCCGCATTGGCTTGAAGTTGGCTAAGAAACATCCTTTGGCATCTCTGATATAAGGACTTCCCCATGGATACATGGCTTGTTGTTTACCTCCCCGAGCTGCCCATTCGAATTCTGCTTCCGTTGGTAATCGATAATCTTGCCCAACATAAGCGTGTTTGCTATTGTAGAAGTTTGTCCGCCAAGCACAAAAAGATTTTGCTTGTTCCCACGTGACACCCACTACCGGATAGCGATCGTATGCGTTGAGGATAAAGTATTTAGTCGTTGGGTCATTGTATGAATAGGTAAAATCGGAGACAAACGCCAAACGATCAGGATAAACATTGATGATCTTGGTCATGTAAAAATCATTCATACTATGTATTGGCGATATCTTCTTTGTGCGAATTTTAATGGTTCCATTGTCCATATAGTATTCATCCACTAAAGCGTACGAATTGCGTGGATATTGGCCTAACGATCGATCGAATTTATTATATTCTTTGGATGCTTGTTCAATGTCAAGCCAACGATATTGATAATCAAGCGGTTCAAAATGATTGTTGTAATCTTTTAGGCAGCTCCACAGAGAATCCTTCGTCTGGTCTTCTTCCCCTGATGCTTTTGTCCATGAAAGTTTCCATGGAATGGGTCTCATCCAATTTAACCGAGAAGTATCTTTACGGAGAGTCCATTTTTCAGGATTTGAACTCGCTAATAACTTACGGGCTAACGAGTCGCGTACCCATACAACAAATTGTCGATATTGAGCGTTGGTTATTTCTGTTTGATCCATCCAAAAGGCATCGACCGATACCATCTTTGATTGTCCTTTGAACGACCAAAACGCATCTTGATCGTTAGGTCCCATCATAAAAGCGCCAGGTCTAATCCATACCATCCCATAAGGAGTCGTTTCTCCTATTTTGGAATTGGAGACTCCGACTAATTCTCCGGCAGGTTTTGAATTACAACTCGCCAACATCCCAATTAGGGGAAGTAATAATAACAATTTTCTCATAGTGAGTTATTTATCTTTTACAATATTCTAACGCTTTTATATTTGCTATGTCGTTTGACAAAGGAAAAATTAAAATGATACGATACCATTATTTCATGCGATCCAAATGAGGAACTCAAAATGGAGGTAACCGGTAAATCGAAGGCATAACCAATCGACAAGCCATTGTTCAAATTCACGCCACCAGTGAAAATGAAGGAATCATTAAGCCGATAGGCCAATCCTCCCCAATATTTATCCTTGTAATCCATCAATAAATCGAAATCAGCCTGTGCATTGACAAAATTAGTTTTGATAAGCACTGCCGGCTTTAATGTAAAATACGGATTCGAGAGCGAAATATTGTATCCTCCGGTTAAATAATACATGCTGCCAACATACGTTGTTTGGGTTGATGTCCAACGAATGGTGGGTTCAGTAATATTTAAAGCCGAAAGTCCAACATACATGCGCGGCGTGTAAAAATAGGCTCCAAGCCCTAAATCGAGTGCCATTCCGTTGACCTGGCTAGTTGGTATCATCGGATCAGAACCCTGAGCAACATGATAATCATTACCTTGTGAGCCTGTCGGAATATGCACGCTATCGCCGGCAAATCCGATGTTGATTGCTCCCAAATTCATCCCAAAACTCAATGTGCCACTTGCAAGATTCATTTTATATGCTCCTTGAATTTCTGCTACTTGTTTGGTAAAAAGCCCCATCGTTTCATTGTCGAATGATATCCCGACGTTGCCATTTTGTTTTCCCACTGAAATAGGCATACTTCCATGAAAAGTTGCATCCACTGGCGCGCCAGGTATTCCAACCCATTGTAGTTTGTATATCCCGTTTAGTGTTATCATGTTATACTCTGCTATTGCCGCCGGATTAAACGATTCTTTCACAAACATGTATTGTGAAAATTGAGACACAAACTGTGCGTTTCCCTTGTGTATCAACAAAAAACAAACTAAAACAAGAAGAATGCATTTTTTCATTGGTTAATTGCAACGTGTATCTTTTCAAGGGATGTTTTCCTATATGCCAACCAATCGTCGTTATTCATGTACTAAAAGTGATCGAGTGGATAAAAATATGGATACCACTTCTTACAACGTTTGTTTACTTGTATTTAGTATGTTATAGTTCTAATACTTTGAATATGCTTTTGTCGTGTTTCAAGAATTATTTTTATTTCTTTCAGCAAATCTCAGATCAATATTCTTCTTCGTTAAAAAAGAAATCTTCTTTACTTGGATAATCCGGCCAAATATCCTCAATGTTTTCGTATATTTCTCCTTCGTCCTCCATTTCTTGCAAATTTTCAATGACTTCCAATGGAGCGCCTGATCTCATGGCGTAATCGATTAATTCGTCCTTTGTTGCAGGCCATGGTGCATCTTCTAATTTTGAGGCTAGTTCTAATGTCCAATACATACTGGCTTTTTTATAAAGATGTAGTTTACTTTGTCGCTAATTATAATTCTCTTGTTTTCAAAGCTCAAACAGGATGTCAGCGTATATTTTCCTGCGTGCAAAAAAATATTCATGAGTCCGCAAAATTACAAAAAATCTAATACCAACAAAGAGATTTCCATAAAATTTCATCGACTTTTTCGTCGAAGGCTAATTTTCTTGCAAAGATGAAGAAAAAATCGGATAATCGATTGACAAAAACCAAGCAATCGTGATCGATGGGATGGTGAGCATGAGCCTCCCATAGGCGTCTTTCGGCTCTTCTGGCTATCGTACGGCAAACGTGGCTTTGGGCAACCGACTCGCTGCCTCCAGGCAAAATGAAACCTGTCAAGGGTGGTAATTCTTGTGTAAAAGTATCAATTATCGATTCCAATTCATTTGTGCCACGAATAAAACCGTCGTTTTTTTGTTTCACAGAGTGCAAACTTTTGTCAGTGGCTAATTCTACGCCTAAGTCAAATAGCAAATTTTGAATTTTTGTCAAAACCTGAGTGAGTTCTTTGTTTTGTATTTTGGCGTTTAATAATCCAATGGCGCTGTTCAGCTCATCAATGGTGCCATAGGCTTCTAATCTCATGTCGGTTTTTAGGACGCGCGTGCCGCCTATAAGTCCTGTGGAGCCGTCATCACCTGTTTTTGTATAGAGTTTCATGTGTAAATAATTTTGTTTTTAAAGGTTGTATGGAACTCGTATGTCAACTATTCTCAAGATATTGGATTTAAGCAAGTATATGCCTGTCTCATACGTGAATAATCCGGTTTTTTGAGGTAAAATCGTCCTATTAATTGATTATTATTCTGTTATTTATAATTATAATCACAAAGGAGTGCACTTGTTGATGTGCAAATTCGATTATTGGGTAATCGTAAACAGAACAGCTAAGAGATTTGAAATTTTATACACAAGTTTGAATCGCTACCTTGGGAGCTTAAGAGTTGTTCGCAAGCAACAGGTGTCAGAAAAACCAATTTTTGTATGGAGTTGTTCTTATTCGATTGTTCGACAGAAAGAAGTTCTTTTAACTATACGGCATATTCTAACTTTGTGATTTCACTTTAGATATGCTTTACGTTTCTCTTTCGTTGTGCTCACCAAATAATAAGCTCCACGCTTTTTATACTCACATTTATCATTCAAGATTATGATATACAGACTTCTGGATTGAATGTCCTACTCTATCAAGGGGTTTCCCTTTCGTCATGCTGCTTCTTCTGGTTACTGATTAATTAACATGTTACTTACCGTGTTTTCATTGCTGTTTTATACTTTATGTTATGCGGCTTATATGCCGCCTCAAAAATACAAAACTTTGTGATTGCTCCCAATTTTCATGCTCATGGGAGTTAATTTATTGTCGTTTTGGGTTTATACGTACTATTTTGATCAGCTATTGATCAGTCGTCCGGTTTCGTCATAATTGTAAAATCCTTTTCTGCGGCTTATTCCATAATATTTTGCACGGTAAAGGCGCATAATTAAGGGTGAGGGTTTGTATTTAATGTTCCCATATTCATGAAAAAGATTTTCCATTAATGGCACGATTTTTTCAATACCCATTCTGTCGGCAGTGACAAAAACTCCCTGACGGTGGCCGAATCCGACGGTCAACAGCTTGTCAATGTCGGTAAGTGATGCAATACCTTCCATGACAATGGCGCAGGCCTCATTGAGCATGATAAGAAACATACGCAGGCTAACTAACCCGACTGATTCTAAAACAGAGATATAACTGTAGTTGATTAATTCAGCAAAACGGCAAACTTTATCAAATGTTGTATCAGAAGTGTTGAGGCCTCTGACAATTTCAATAATGCGCGAATCGGGCATGTTCGTTAAAAAATGAACGCCAATACACCGTTCCTGATACTGCAATTCACTGGCTAACGCAGTCACAACAATGGTAGAAACATTTGTGGCAATAATGGCTTCGGGAGTTAAGATCGCTTCTAATTTTTTGAAAACTTCTTTGCGCCCTTCCGTACTTTGTTGTCCGGTTTTGTTATCGTAGCGAATGGCTTCGATTACAAAATCGCACCCGACAAAGTCACGATATTCAGTCGTTCCTTTGATACGGGAGAGAATGACTTTCTTTTCCGATTGCGTAAGTCCCCAATTGTTTACACGCAAATCAAGTTTGGCTTCGATACGAATAAAGGCATTAGCGATTTTTTCCTGGTTAAGTTCCAAAAATACTACTTCCATACCTTTGCTGGCAGCGATGGTTGCGATTAGGCTTCCTTCTTTGCCACAGCCTACTACGCCGATACGCGAAAAAAGGGTTCTTTTTCGGTCTTTTTTACTAAGACCATAATTTTCAATAGGTTCGTTGGGTAATTCCGCCATGTTGCGATGTTAAAATGAGATGAAGAATAATATGCGTTATGATTAATGAAGAATAGCGTCTCGATGTTCTTTCAAACTAATAGCTTGATTCACAGTGATAGCTATCATTTGTACAATGTCGTCAGCCGAACAGCCGCGTGACAAATCGTTGATAGGCGCTCCCATTCCTTGAAGCACTGGGCCAATGGCTTGTGCATTGCCAAGACGTTGTACTAATTTATATCCGATATTTCCAGATTGAATATCAGGAAAAATCAACACATTGGCATGACCTGCCACAATGCTTCCTGGCGCTTTGCTTGCTCCTACCGATGGTACCAATGCGGCATCAGCTTGCAGCTCGCCGTCAATTTGCATATCAGGAGCCATTTCCTGAGCTAAGCGGGTTGCCTCAACCACTTTGTCAACCAATTCATGTTTTGCGCTGCCTTTGGTGGAAAAGCTGAGCATGGCAATGCGCGGTTCAAACCCGCCTAATGTCCGAGCTGTTTGACCTGTCATAACGGCTATCTGAGCTAATTCTTGTGCTGTTGGATTGGGTGTTACTGCCAAATCGGCCATCATAACAAATCCGTTTTCGCCATAAGGACTTTCGGTGAATAGTAATACTGCTCCTGAAACAACCGTTACGCCGGGTTTTGTTTTCACAATTTGAAGAGCCGGACGAAGTACATTTCCTGTTGTGTTGCGTGCACCGGCTACTTCACCGTCGGCATCGCCGTTTTTAATCATCAAAGTGCCAATATAAAGAGGATCTTTTACTAATTGTTGTGCCTGATCAATCGTCATACCTTTGCTTTTGCGAAGTTCAAAAAGCAATTGGGTGTACGTTTCCATTTTGTCATAATTCTCAGGATCAAGAATTGTGGCTTCTCCGATGTGTTTTAGTTGCAATCGATTGGCTAATTCGATAATTTCATTTGGATTGCCAACCAATGTTATGGTTGCAGCTTTTTTTTCAAGAATGGTATCGGCGGCTTGAAGGGTACGTTCTTCAGTTCCTTCAGGCAATACAATGTGCTGAGGGTTTTGTTGGGCACGTTGCATGATGGTTTCGAGCAGTTTCATCGTTAAAGTATTATGTGTTAATCTATTATGTTATTAGTATGTGGATTTTATAAACACAAACAAAAGTACGATATATCTTTTGCTTTGCAAAGTAGACATTGCAAATTGTTGCAAATAATTTACGTTTAAAATTTCAGGGTTGATTTGTGATTGTTTTTTCTTTTTCTTGATAGGTTTTGCTTTCCATCAGGTAGTTTTTTGTATCTTTGCAAGTCGAAAGCAGCTCTTATTTATTCTACAATATAAAAGTTCATGGGAAAAAGCAAAGCCATGCAATTGGTGCTGGAAAACGGCATGATTTTTCACGGGCATTCTTTTGGTTACGAAGTTCCGCGAGCGGGCGAAGTCGTCTTTAGCACGGCAATGGTTGGGTATCCGGAGAGTTTAACGGATCCGTCTTATTCCGGCCAGATTTTAGTCGTCACTTATCCATTGATTGGCAATTATGGAGTCCCGCAAACTGGAATGGAAAATGGCTTATCCACATTTTACGAATCGGAAATAATTCATGTCAGCGGACTGGTTATTTCCGATTATTCGTTTGAATACAACCATTGGAACGCGCAAAAGAGTTTAAGCGACTGGTTAAAAGAGCACCAAGTGCCTGCTATCTATGGTATTGACACACGTGAGTTGACGAAAGTAATTCGCGAGTATGGTTCGATGAAAGGCAAACTTGTTTTTCCCGACATGCCCGATATTGAGTTTATTGATCCGAACAAAGAAAATCTTGTTGCAAAAGTGAGCTGCAAAGAAGTCATTCGTTATGGCAATGGCAAGAAAAAGATTGTGCTGGTCGATTGTGGCGTGAAGCATAATATTATTCGCTGCTTTCTCAAACGCGATGTCACGGTGATTCGCGTTCCTTGGGATTACGATTTCAGCACGCTTGATTATGATGGATTGTTTATTTCTAATGGACCTGGCGATCCAGAATATTGTGGCGTCACCATTAATCACCTCCATGACGCCATTCAAGAAGAAAAGCCGATATTCGGTATTTGCTTGGGCAACCAATTGCTCTCGTTGGCCGATGGCGCTTCCACATATAAATTAAAATATGGACATCGTAGTCATAACCAACCTGTGAGAATGTTTGGTACCAATCGTTGTTTTATTACTTCTCAAAATCACGGTTTTGCTGTAGATAACACAACTTTGGGAGATGGCTGGGAACCTTTATTTATCAATCTCAATGATGGTACAAACGAAGGAGTTCGACACAAAACCAAACCTTTTTTCTCTACTCAGTTTCACCCGGAAGCTTCAAGCGGCCCAACGGATACCGAGTTCTTGTTTGATGAATTCTTGAATTTAATCGACAAAGAGTAAACAGCTCGGGAAAAATATTTCGCATAGAATACGATTGATGAACTAAAAAAGTAAAATTCAGCATTATGAAGGTCACAGACGTGGTGTCCCCCATTGAAAATGAGTCATTGCCTATTAAAAAAGTATTAATACTCGGTTCTGGTGCTTTGAAAATCGGAGAGGCCGGTGAATTTGATTATTCAGGCTCGCAAGCTTTGAAAGCATTGAAAGAAGAAGGTATTGAGACTGTATTGATTAATCCCAATATTGCAACGGTGCAGACATCGGAAGGAGTTGCTGATAAGATATATTTTTTGCCCATTACCCCTTTCTTTGTCGAAAAAGTAATCCGCAAAGAATCACCTGATGGATTATTGCTGGCTTTTGGAGGTCAAACGGCTTTGAATTGCGGCGTTCAACTCTTTCAAACGGGTGTATTGGAGAAATACAATCTTCGTGTGTTGGGAACGCCTGTTCAATCTATTATCGATACGGAAGATCGTGAATTGTTTGTCAAAAAGCTGGGTCAGATTGATGTAAAAACCATCAAAAGTGTTGCTGTGCAGCATTTGGAAGATGCGTTAAAAGCGGCAGAAACATTAGAATATCCTATTATTGTGCGCGCTGCCTATGCTTTAGGAGGTTTGGGTAGTGGCTTTTGTAATAATGAAGACGAGTTGCGGAACTTAGCACAAAAAGCATTCAATTATTCACCGCAATTGTTGATAGAGAAATCATTAAAAGGCTGGAAAGAGGTTGAATATGAAGTAGTACGCGACCGATATGACAATTGCATCACGGTATGTAACATGGAGAATTTCGATCCGCTTGGCATTCATACCGGAGAAAGTATTGTCGTGGCGCCTTCGCAAACATTAACCAATAGTGAATATCATAAATTGCGTGAATTGGCGATCCGTATTGTGCGGCACATTGGCATCGTAGGTGAGTGTAATGTGCAATATGCGCTCGATCCTAATTCTGAAGATTATCGCGTGATTGAAGTGAATGCCCGTTTGAGCCGTTCGTCGGCTTTGGCTTCGAAAGCTACCGGATATCCATTGGCTTTTGTTGCTGCAAAATTGGCTTTAGGATATGGATTGTTCGATTTGAAAAACTCGGTGACTAAAACGACGCCAGCTTTCTTTGAGCCTGCCTTGGACTATGTAGTGTGTAAAATACCGCGTTGGGATTTGGCTAAATTCCATGGTGTTTCGCGTGAAATCGGAAGCAGCATGAAAAGCGTCGGAGAGGTGATGGCGATAGGTCGCACTTTTGAAGAAGCGTTTCAAAAAGGGTTGCGCATGATTCAACAGGGAATGCATGGTTTTATTGGCAACAAACAGTTGGAGATTGATGATTTGGATAAAGCCTTGTCAGAACCTACTGATCGACGTGTTTTTTATCTTTCTCAGGCATTACAATCAGGTTATAGCATTGAGCGTATTCATGAATTGACCAAGATTGATGAATGGTTTTTACAGAAACTTCAAAATATTGTCAATGTTGCCGATGAATTGCAACAAGCCGGTTCGTTTGAGGCTACTTCCGATGAATTGTTCCGTTATGCAAAACAGACGGGCTTTTCTGATTTTCAAATTGCACGTTTATTGTTTCATGCAAAAGACAGCATGGCACAACATGCTGACGAAGTTCGTACCGAACGTAAACGACGCGGCATTACTCCTGTTGTGAAACAAATTGATACGTTGGCTGCAGAATATCCGGCGAAAACAAATTATCTTTATATCACCTACAACGGAACATCAAATGATGTGCATTATTCGGGCGATCATCGCTCGGTGGTGGTGCTTGGTTCTGGTGCTTATCGCATCGGAAGCTCGGTGGAATTTGATTGGTGTAGTGTTAATGCGCTGACCACAATTCGCAAACAAGGGTTTCGCTCTGTAATGATTAATTACAACCCCGAAACCGTTTCGACGGATTACGACATGTGTGATCGGCTTTACTTTGATGAATTGACATACGAGCGGGTCATGGATATTTTGGAGTTGGAAAATCCCATGGGAACAATTGTTTCGGTTGGTGGACAGATTCCGAATAATTTAGCCGTACGATTGGATAATGCTGGGATGCGTCTTTTAGGAACTGATGCTGCTTCCATTGATAATGCTGAAGACCGACATAAGTTTTCGAGTATGCTCGATCGGTTGAAAATTGATCAGCCGCGTTGGCAAGAATTGAAATCTTTGCAAGGTGTTGAACAGTTTGTTGAGAATGTAGGATTTCCCGTTTTAGTACGGCCTTCGTATGTACTTTCGGGTGCAGCCATGAATGTTTGCTCAAATCAAGAGGAATTGGAAGAGTTTTTGAAATTAGCTACTGAGGTTTCGCAAGAACATCCGGTGGTGGTGTCAGAATTTATTGAGAATGCCAAAGAAATTGAGATTGATGCTGTTGCCAATAAAGGCGATATCGTGGTTTATGCAATTTCTGAACATGTTGAATTTGCCGGTGTGCATTCCGGCGATGCAACCATCCAGTTTCCTCCGCAAAAAATCTATGTGGAGACCGTGCGAAGAATCAAACACATTGCCCGTGAGATTGCTAAGTCGCTCAATATCTCAGGGCCGTTCAATATTCAATTTCTGGCCAAAGAAAACGATATTAAGGTAATTGAGTGTAATTTGCGTGCTTCTCGAAGTTTCCCGTTTGTATCGAAAGTGCTGAAGATAAATTTTATCGATTTAGCAACACAGGTTATGTTGGGTATGAATCCCGAGAAACCTGAAAAATCGGCATTCGATTTGGATTATGTTGGCATTAAAGCTTCTCAATTCTCCTTTACTCGTTTGCAGAAAGCGGATCCTGTGTTAGGTGTTGATATGGCATCAACGGGCGAAGTTGGTTGCATCGGACATCATTTTGATGATGCATTGCTGACAGCCATGTTGTCGGTTGGTTATCGAATACCGGAGAAAACCATTATGGTATCTTCGGGTGAAACTAAGTCAAAGGTTGATTTATTAGATGCATGTCGTGTATTGCAAAACAAAGGGTATCGTCTTTATGCAACGCATGGTACAAAAGAGTTCTTAGAGGCCCATGATGTAAACGCCATTGAGGTGAATTGGCCAGATGAAGATGGCGATCACAATGTGATGAAGATGATTGCCGATAAGCAATTCGATTTGGTGATCAACATTCCTAAGAATTTGACAAAACGGGAACTTTCAAATGGCTATAAGATTAGACGTGGAGCTATCGACTTTAACATTCCGTTAATTACCAATGCGCGTTTGGCAAGCGCTTTTATCAAAGCATTTTGCAAAATGAGTTTAGATGATATTGATATTCTACATTGGGCTGAATATAAATAAGTGCTGCTGAAATGCCATACTGAAAGGTACGATTCAATTGAATTGCTCAATCACTTCTATTTGAAAGCCTCTGCAAACAAGCGTTATTGTTTTCAGAGGCTTTCCATTTTATCTTATCCACTATTCTTCAAACAATTCTTTTTCGTATAATCTTAAACGATGTTTGCCCAACGAAACTTCGCCAACTGAAACAAATCCTGCGCTTTCATAGTATTGACATAATTTTTCAATATATGCTCCGCAATCTAATCGCACATATTTTTTGTGGTTTTGCTTACACATATCTTCTATCTGCGCCAGTATTTGTCTGCCTAATCCTTGTCCCTGATGTTGTCTTGCTGTTGTGAAAGAGTGAATATATCCGGCATTGTCTTCCTGAACGCCCCAAAATTGTTCATCATTCCATTGCAATCGGAACATTCCAACCACCTCTGAATCTTTTAGCACAAAGTAAAACTGATTTGCATCAAAGCCTTCTTTTATCCAGTTAAAACTTGAATCATGAGGATTTGACCAATTTTGCCAATAATCAATGTTCTTCTCCTTTAACCATACCGCAGCTTCATGTAACAAGGAGAATCCTTTCTCCATCTCTGATTTATCAGCCAATCGTATTTCCAGATTTTCCATATACATGTTATATAATTCCTTGTTTTATAGGCACATCAACATGTCTTGATCATAGCATCTATATCTCGAATGCTGTCGTGTACAAATATAGCCTCGTTTTTTACGAACTACCAAATAGCCTTTTGCAAACGCTGCGTGTTTATATATGTCGTTAGGTTGATTTTTTATGATAACTTATTGGAAAATAAGAAGTAACAGTATTCAAATAATGTTCTTGTCAGACAAATAAAGCATGCAAAAACGATAAATCAAATACAATTATATATCACTTTTCGAGAAATATACACTTAAGATAGAAATCAAAAAGGCATTACCCTAAACCAAAAAAAGCTACCTATTGATTTAGGTAGCTTTTTTAGTAGGAAAGAAACTGCTTATTTAGATAGTTTTCTTTCTATTTCTTCCAATTCTCTTTGGAGTTTTTCACGTTTTTCATGCAATTTGGTAGTTATTACACTATCAATCAACTTCCCGGACTCGGCGATCTTCGTTTTGAGATTATCAATCTGTACGTTATCCAACAAATCAACTTCTTTTTTTATTTGTTTAGATAGTGTACTGATTAATGAAACCAATGAATCAAACGGGCTTTCATTCATTACTTGCATTTTGTTCGCTTTTTTGAATTTGCGTAAAAGCTGAAGTTTTCCTAAATCATCACAGCCATAATAATGCCCTTTTTCTTCTTCGGATACATTTGCAAGAAAATTCGGTTCGTTTGCAAATACTTTTTTCCGTGCTATTTCTTTTGAAACTCTCTTTTCTTCATCTGACATTGGTTTTCTGCCTCTTCCTTTCGCATCCATAATAATATTGTTTTAGTGGATTAATAATGGTGCAAATATAATGCTTTTTTCAATATAAAACAATAGTGCAAGTAAATTGAATGATGATTAAAGAAATAGCTTGTAAAAAAGATAATGAAGCAGGATTATTAATCGTTCATAGAGTTCTATTTTCATCCTATCTAATTGTCAAATGGATTCATATTTGTCAGAATAGTTTGGCTTGGATTATCCATTATTTTCATCGGAAATGGGAATTATTCCTATAAATTAAAGATGGAACAAGTCTGCTAATGTCTGATATGGTGACTTGTAAATTATTATATATTATATAGTTGGTGTTATTTGCTTTTGTTGCTGTTTCCTGTTAGCTTAAAATTTATGGGCAACTTAAACAACGTTCTTATTGAATCTCCGTCAATGTTGTAGGGAATACATTTTGGCATTGTGTTGACTATTCTTGTTGCTTCTGCATCCAAATCAGGATTGACACTTCTTATTACTTTAACACGAGAAATAGCGCCATTTTTTTCTACAATAAAACCAACAATCACGCACCCCGTTATTCCCATGTTTTGTGCTGTGCTTGGATAATTAAGTTGGCCTGATATAAATTTAATCATGGCAGATTGACCTCCCACAAATATAGGTTTTTGAATATAATCAGTATGTGTCGTGTCTTTCCCGTCGTAAGTATAACATTTTCCTTTTAGCAAAATTCCATTATCAAAGGTATCAACACGTTTTGGTTTCCCATTATTCCAATACGTACATAGTTGTCCATTAAAATGACTGTCCGAATTGTACTGAATATATTTCTTTAATCGTCCATTTTCGTAATACTCTTTGTACTGCCCAATAGGTCGTTTCGTTGCGTGAGAAAAGTCTCCTTCAAAAATAATTTTGCCCATTTTAGAATATCTTTTCACAAAATAATACGTTGTATCAATCATATTATATTGAACAACATAAATATAGCTGCACTCTTGTAACCTATGAACTTTTTTATGGTTATTATAATAAAGGGTATCTGGTCCAAAAGTGGTGTAAATAGCAAATAAAAACCGCCAATTTCTCGCAATTAATCATCACCAGTGTACGATAATTAGATTGCTTGAACATGGTAGAGGGGTGTTTTATTACTTCGCACCGATATAGTATTCTGTCTAATAAAGCCGTTGCCAGTATTGCGTTGCTATTGATAGTCTTACCTGGAGTGAGGCTATCACTGAATCCGTTGACCATCCCATGCATACCAAATAAAAACAGGAATAAGCTGTCAATACATAATTAAGTTGTTGATTAAAAGGTAGAAGGATCGAACTTGTTATAGCGCATATATTCAACCCTTTGATGGTTGCTGTTCCATCTGATTCGACCTTTGTAAGTTACACCCGCGGCTACGTAAATTTAGTTCTTTCAGGACTCATACTTGTTTTCTTGACTCTTCGAAGTAGAATCATATCAAGCATATTTTCTGACATAAAACCAGCGTATTTGCTTTGTAGATCAATGAGTTTTGCTACAAATTCAATCGAAAGTCTTTTGGTGAGAACTGTTTTGACAGATTGTTGATAGTCTGTGTGAAAACCAATACCGACTTTAGACTATTAAACGGATAATTAGTTGAATTTTCTGTAATGCCACTTATGTGTAGTGGTGATGTTGTTGATTTTTGAAACACAATTCAAGCATCTTGGTAAAATGTTCATACACTAAGATTCACTTGTTACGTTTTTTTGAAAAATAGGGAAGACTAAAAAGTGACATTTGGATGTAACTTTGACAGAAAAAATTCAAATCATCTATTTATGAGATATAAATTGTTAGGAAACACAGGATTGAAAGTTTCGGAACTTTGTTTGGGAACAATGACTTTTGGTGGACAAGGAATGTGGACTGCCATCGGCACATTACCGCAAAAAGAAGTAAACGACTTGGTGAAACGTTCGGTAGATGCCGGCATTAATTTTATTGACACAGCCAACGTGTATAGTTTTGGATTAAGCGAACAAATGACGGGACAAGCTATCCGTGATTTAGGCTTGAAACGGGACGATCTTGTCATCGCTACGAAAGTAAGAGGTGCCATGGGCGAAGGTCCTAATCAATCGGGATTGAGTCGCAAACATATCTTGCAACAAGCTGATGAAAGTCTTGCACGACTGAAAACAGATTACATTGATTTGTACCAAATTCATGGTTTTGACGCGGAAACACCAATGGAAGAAACGCTGAAAGCATTAGACAGTTTAGTACAAAGCGGAAAAGTGCGTTACATCGGTTGTAGTAATCTGGCTGCATGGCAAATCATGAAAGCATTGGGCATATCGGGAAAAGAACACCTGGCAAAATTTGTCTCTTTGCAGGCATATTATACTATTGCAGGGAGAGACCTCGAACGTGAGATCGTACCGTTGCTACATGATCAAAAACTGGGTCTGATGGTTTGGAGTCCTTTGGCCGGTGGTTTCTTAAGTGGTAAATACACGCGAAACAGCAGCGCTGAAGAAGGACGTCGCGTCAATTTTGATTTTCCTCCGATCAATAAAGAGAAAGCATTCGACATTATCGATGCCATGCAACTCATTGCTCAAAATCAACATGCCACGGTAGCACAAATTGCTTTGGCTTGGTTGCTCCATCAACCCGTCGTTACTTCCATTATTATTGGAGCAAAGAAAACGGAGCAATTGACAGATAACTTGAAAGTAATTGATATTGTGTTGTCGGCAGATGAGTTGGCTCAACTAAACGAAGTCAGCAAATTGTCGCCCGAATACCCTGGATGGATGATCGAAAGACAAAGTGGTAACCAAAAGTGATAACAGAGAATTAAAGTGCTTTTAAACGCACTTTAAAAGCCTTTGCAACAAGACAAAAAGGGCAGCAGAAATCGACGACTTCTACTGCCTTTTTTGATGATTTTGTTGATCTTTGCTCAATATGCTCGTGCAAAATAGACTCGCTGAGCTGACGGTTTGCCTGTGACCATACATTTCCCGGGTGTTTTATCCCCTTCAAACGGAATGCAACGAATGGTCGCTTTCGTTTCGGTTTTAATGAGTTCTTCCGTTTCGGCAGTGCCATCCCAATGAGCCAACAAGAAACCTCCTTTTTCAATTTCCACTTTAAATTCATCGTAACTATCCACATTGCGGGTAACCGATGTACGGTAATCAAAGGCCTTCTGGTAGATATTGGTTTGAATTTGGTCTAACAAATCTTTGATATACGCTTCTACGTTTTCGATAGAACGGGTTTCTTTGGTCAATGTATCGCGACGAGCCACTTCAATGGTGCCATTTTCAAGATCCCGCGCTCCCAATGCCAAACGAACAGGTACACCTTTCAATTCATACTCAGCAAACTTCCATCCCGGCTTTTTATTATCATTATTATCATATTTCACGCTGACTCCCAAAGCACGTAATTTAGTAATGATTTGAGACACTTTAGCATCAATTTGCGCCAACTGCTCTTCACTGCGATAAATGGGAATAATGACGACCTGATAAGGCGCTAACTTGGGAGGCAACACCAATCCGTTATCATCCGAGTGACACATGATCAACGCTCCAATCAAACGCGTGGAAACACCCCACGAAGTAGCCCACACATAATCACGAGTTCCTTCTTTCGTAGCAAATGTCACATCGAAAGCCTTGGCAAAATTCTGACCTAAGAAATGGGATGTTCCTGCTTGCAAGGCTTTTCCATCCTGCATCAAACCTTCGATACAAAGCGTGTCCACTGCTCCTGCAAAACGTTCATTTGGCGACTTGGCTCCTCTCACAACAGGCATCGCCATAAAATTCTCGGCAAAAGTAGCATAAATATCAAGCATCTGTTTTGTTTCTGCAATAGCTTCCTTTTCGGTGGCATGAGCCGTATGCCCTTCTTGCCACAGAAATTCTGTTGTACGCAAAAAGAGCCTGGTACGCATCTCCCAACGCACAACATTTGCCCATTGATTAATCAAAAGAGGCAAATCACGGTATGATTGAATCCAGTTTTTATAGGTGCTCCAAATAATCGTCTCGGAAGTCGGGCGAATAATCAGTTCTTCTTCCAACTTGGCAGTGGGATCGACCACCACACCATTGCCATTAGGATCGGCTTTCAGTCTATAATGAGTTACCACGGCACACTCTTTCGCAAATCCTTCTACGTGTGCTGCCTCTTTACTCAGGAATGATTTTGGAATAAAAAGCGGAAAATAAGCATTCTGATGTCCCGTCTCTTTGAACATACGATCGAGTTCTGCCTGCATTTTTTCCCAAATGGCATATCCATAAGGTTTAATTACCATACATCCACGAACTGCCGAATTTTCGGCCATGTCAGCTTTGATTACCAAATCCTGATACCATTGGGAATAATCCACACTGCGCGGGGTCAACTCTTTTAATTCTGCCATAATTGTATTTTGAATTACCTAATAAACTGTTTATTCGTCATATAGCGACCTGTTTTTACAGAAATCAAATCACTTTTTTTGACGGTGCAAAGATACAATTTTCTAAGCAGGCGAAAAAATGGCAAGATGACAAATACGGCTTATTTTCGCACTGACAAAGGAATATCTCGTTTTGACAAGGCTTCTCATATCAATAAATAGCATAGTTTCTTCAACCACAAACGAAGGACAATTAGTAAACAAGATGACTGTTGGAGATTGAGAAATCGGAAAAATTAGGACGATGAGCATATTGTTGACAACAGGCTATCGATTTTTGTCTAATTTTACAAACTCAAAATGCAGGCTAACAATTGCCATGAATTCTGCTTTGGCAATGAGGAACACAAAGAGATTTTCAACTTGAGAGGCAGCTTTCACTTGAGAAAAGGCAATACATTTGTTGGACTTAAATAGAGACTTTATGAACTACAATTTTGATGAAATTATCGATCGAAAAGGAACTAACAGCGTTAAATACGATTTGTGTGAACATATTTTTGGTTCAAACGATGTGATGCCTTTATGGGTGGCTGACATGGATTTTCGCACACCTGATTTCATTATTGATGCACTCAAACAACGGTGCGAACATCCCATCTTCGGTTATACAATGTTGCCAAAAACATTGATCGAAACATTTTGCCAATGGACAGAAAAACGACATGCTTGGATCATTGATCCGGCATGGACGGATTTTGTGCCGGGCATTGTAACCGGAATTAATATGGCCATTCAAACATATACCAACCCGGGCGATAAAATCATTGTTCAACCACCGGTATATCCTCCTTTTTTCAATGCACCGCAACTTAACGGGCGACACGTAATTTGGAATCAACTGAAGGAAGTCAACGGGCGCTTTGAAATGGATTTAGAAGCGCTGGAAGAGCAAATTGACGATCGCACAACGATGCTAATTCTTTCTAATCCTCATAATCCCGGAGGACGTGTTTGGGAGCGCGACACATTGGAACAATTGGCCTCAATATGTTACCGAAAAGGCGTGTTGGTAATCTCCGATGAAATACATGCTGACATGACTTATGTTTCCCATCGACACATTCCTTTTGCATCGGTTTCCGACGAAGCGGCACTCAACAGCCTTGTCTTCATGGCGCCCAGCAAAACATTTAATATTCCCGGCATCATCGGGTCGTTTGCCATTGCGCCGAATCCAACGATTTATCGCCGCTTTCATAACACACTTCTTCAATTAGATTTGCATGGAAATCTTTTTGCGTATAAAGCAATGGGAACCGCTTATAAACAGGGCGATGAATGGCTTCGACAAATGATGTCATACGTGGAAACCAATGCACAGACCGTGGTGGCTTATTTTGAAAAAGAGCTACCGATGGTTCATGCCATGATGCCTGAATCTTCGTTTTTAGTTTGGATCGATTTTTCACGATTGGATTTGAAAGATAAAGAGTTAAAGCAACTTTTGGTGGAGAAAGCCAAGATCGGATTAAATGAAGGGATCTCTTTCGGACCTGGCGGCGAAGGGCACCAACGAATGAACATCGGTGCGCCCCGATCCATGATTCTCGAAGCATTGCATCGCATTTCGTCCGTAGTCAAGTAACGTTGATTGGAATCCAACTTCCTAAATTGCTTCAAATCCATCGAAAACAGAGGGATTTTTAACTCGTGCTAAAATGGCATAATGCGCTCTATTTTTTATTTATTTGCCGAAAAGTCAACGAAAAAGGCTATATTTGCAAAGAATAAATACGTTGTTTTACAAACCCTATTTTTCAGAAAATGAAGGTATTAAAATTCGGTGGCACATCAGTTGGTTTAGCACAACGAATGAAAGATGTTGCAAAACTCATTTGTGATGGGAAACAAAACATTGTTGTGCTTTCGGCCATGTCGGGCACAACCAACACGTTGATAGAAATTGCCGATTATTTCTACAAGAAAAATCCGGTGGGAGCGCTGGAGGTGATTAATTCTCTTGAAAAGAAATACTTCCATACCATTGACGAGCTTTACAGTCAGCCTGCAATTTGGCAGGAGGCAGAGTTGGAATTAAAAAAACACTTCAACTATATTCGTACTTTTTCGAAAAGTATCTTCACGTTGTTTGAAGAAAAAATCATCTTAGCGCAAGGCGAAATGCTTTCCACTATGATGATGCACCTTTATTTGAAAGAAATTGGTGTAAAATCGGTTTTGCTCAATGCGCTTGAATTTGTAAAGACCGACAAAAACGGAGAACCTGATAACGCATTCATCCGTGAGAATCTTCTCAAACAACTTCAACAACATCCTGATGCTGATATTTATATCACACAAGGTTACATTTGCCGCAACTTTTATGGAGAAATAGACAATTTGCAACGCGGTGGAAGCGATTATACCGCTTCGTTGTTGGGTGCAGCTTTGGATGCCGAGGAAGTGCAAATTTGGACAGACATCGATGGAATGCATAACAACGATCCGCGATTTGTGTCAAATACTTTTCCTGTGCGTAACCTCCATTTTGAAGAAGCTGCTGAACTGGCTTACTTTGGTGCGAAAATACTTCACCCGACATGTGTGTTACCGGCAAAACTGAGCAATATTCCTGTTCGACTGCTTAACACGATGGATCCATCAGCTCTTGGCACTTTGATCTCGAACGAAACAGAACATGGCAAAGTAAAAGCCGTTGCTGCAAAAGATGGAATCACGGCCATCAAGATTAAATCGGGACGTATGTTGTTAGCGTATGGTTTTATGCGCAAAGTGTTTGAAATTTTCGAAAGCTATCAAACGTCAGTTGATTTGGTCACCACTTCCGAAGTTGGTGTTTCCGTCACCATTGACAAAGTGAAACATTTGGAAGAAATTGTGAACGACCTGAAGAAATTAGGTACCGTAACTGTTGATCGTGACATGGTGATTATCTGTGTTGTGGGCGATCTTTTTCACGAATACACCGGCTTGCAAGCACAAGTCGTGAATGCTTTAAAAGAGATTCCCATTCGCATGGTAAGCTATGGAGGAAGTAACTATAACATCTCATTCTTAATTAAAAAAGAAGATAAGCAACGAGCATTACAAGCGCTGCAAACTATTTTTGTTTGATAGATAATAAGTTCATTATTCGATTTTTAGAACATAATCATGATAAAAGGCATTTTTCCGATAGATAAATTTAAGACAGTCAATACTCCTTTCTATTACTACGATTTAGGCTTACTAAAACAGACATTAAACACGGTCAACTCGTTGGCCGGAAGTTTTGGCTATCATGTGCATTATGCCTTGAAAGCCAATGCAAACAAACGATTATTACCTTTGATTGCTCAAGCAGGCCTCGGTGCTGATTGTGTAAGCGGAGGTGAAGTGAATGCTGCTGTTGAAGCAGGTTTTTCATCCGAAAAGATTGTTTTTGCAGGTGTTGGCAAAGCTGACTGGGAAATTAAGTTAGGTCTTGATGTCCATATCTTTAGTTTTAATGTGGAGTCGATTCCTGAATTGGAAGTCATCAACCAATTTGCGGCAGAAAAGGGTGTTGTCGCTTCCATCGCTCTTCGAATTAATCCCAATGTGGATGCACATACGCATCATTACATCACTACCGGATTGAATGAAAATAAGTTTGGATTCAACATGGAGGACATGGAGAAAGTGATCAAACTACTTCCGACGCTAAAGCATGTTCAACTCATCGGGATTCATTTTCATATCGGCTCTCAAATCACAGACATGGTACCTTTTCAAAATCTCTGTGTTCGAGTGAATGAAATTCAAGCTTTTTTCGAAGCTCAAGGAGTTCGATTGGATCACATCAACGTTGGTGGTGGTTTAGGAATCAATTATGAACATCCAAATCACATTCCTTTGGCTGATTTTGAAGCCTATTTCAACGTGTTCCACAAATATTTACAATTACGTCCACATCAAACATTGCATTTTGAATTGGGACGTGCCATCGTTGCTTCTTGTGGCAGCTTAATTACTAAGACACTCTATGTGAAAGAGGGCACCACTAAACAATTTGTGATTGTGGATGCCGGAATGACCGATCTCATTCGACCGGCGCTTTATCAGGCTTATCATCATATCGAAAATATTTCGTCGGAAGCTCCATTAAAACAGTACGATGTGGTTGGGCCAATTTGTGAATCATCCGATACATTTGGTACAGATCGAATGTTGAATGAAACCAAAAGAGGTGATTACATTGCCTTACGCTCAGCCGGAGCTTATGGAGAAATCATGGCATCACAATATAATCTGCGTAAACTTCCCGGCGTCTATTACTCGGAATAACTTCTTTTGAAAGACGCACGGAAATGAACATAACCATATTTGAACAGTGGAGTCTGGTAGATCAAATCTTGTTGGCTGCCATGATTATCGTCTTTGGCATACAACTTTACTACTATCTTTATCACTTCAATGCCATTTTGAGGTATAGCCGTAAACAAAGCAAGGGAATCGTTCCTTTTTTGGAAACGCAACCGGCTGTTTCAATCATCATCTGTGCCCGCAACGAATCAGAACATTTACAACAATTTCTGCCAACCATCCTGACCCAGGATTATCCTCAATACGAGGTCATTGTCATCAACGACGGGTCAACCGATGCTACGGAAGATGTGCTTCGCGAACTTTCAAAACAATATCCTCATCTTTATCGCACGTTTGTACCTTCTTCTGCTGATGTTCGAAGCACCAAGAAATTGGGACTTACTATTGGCATAAAAGCCGCTAAGTACGATCTGTTGCTTTTTACGGATGCTGATTGCCAACCTACAGACAACCATTGGATCAGTAACATGACGCGTAACTTTACTCAGGGAACGGAGCTGGTGATCGGGTATGGTGGATATCGAAAAGAAGATGGTTGGATAAGCCGATTAATTTCGTATGATACGCTCTTCATTGGGTTGCAATCCTTAGGTTTTGCGTTAACCGGACGTCCTTACATGGGAGTGGGGCGCAACATGGCTTATCGAAAGGAAACGTTTATTCGTGAAAAAGGATTCTCAAAATCGCTAAACCTGCAATCGGGCGATGACGATCTTTTTGTCAATGGTGTTGCTAACGAATTCAATACCCGCGTAGAAATTTCGCCTAAAAGTGTCACATGGTCAGTTCCTAAAGATAGCTTCAACTCATGGTTTCGGCAAAAAGAACGGCATCTTTCGACTGCTAAGTTTTACACGAAAAGCAGCTTGATGTTGCTTGGTGTCGAAGTACTCACACGCGGACTGTTTTATCTTCTATTGATCGCTGTGTTGATTTTTAGTCCATTATCGTTGAAAATAACGGCTGTAACTTTTTTCTTTGTTCGCTATGGCGTGCAGTTGTGGACAATCAACAAGGTTGCCAAGCAGTGGAACGAGCGAAGATTCTATTTTTCGATTTTCATATTCGATCTTTTCCTTCCTTTGGTGAATCTATACATTCAATTGTTTGGAAAGAAATCTATTTATCAGTGGAAATAATCAGGCGTTGAGTAAAAATAAATGTTCCTGAGTCATTATTCAAAAAATAAATAGGTTCTTTCGTTCACAGGTTGTATATTTGTTGCATAAAAACAAAAAAGATATGTACACGCAGGTGATTGTCAATCAACATCTGATGAACATTTGACTTCTTTGTTTTTCAACAAATCCATTCAAGAATTACTAAACCATTTCTTATGTCACCATTAGATCAATTAAAACCCGCATTGCTGTGGCATTATTTTGATGAAATCCGTCAGGTGCCGCGTCCTTCAAAAAAAGAAGCAAAAATCATTGCATATCTTCAACAAACCGGCAAGCAATTAGGCTTGGAAACCATCACTGATGCTGCCGGTAATGTCATCATACGCAAATCAGCCACGTCCGGCAAAGAAAATCGACCAATTGTCATTTTGCAATCGCATATTGACATGGTGTGTGAAAAGAATAATGACGTTGTGCACGACTTTCTGAATGATCCGATTGAAGTCTATGTAGAGGACAATTGGGTAAAAGCCAAAGGTACTACGTTGGGAGCTGATAATGGCATTGGAGTGGCCGCCGCTTTAGCCGTGTTAGCTTCAAATGATTTGGAACATGGCCCAATAGAATGCCTTTTTACGGTTGATGAGGAAACCGGATTAACAGGTGCTGCTGCTCTGAAACAAAACATGTTGAAAGGAAATATTTTGTTGAATCTCGATTCAGAAGATGATGGCGAAATCTTCATTGGGTGTGCCGGTGGTATCGACACAGTAGCCACGTTACCTTTTCAACCGGAGAAAGTTCCCGATGGTTATTTCTGGGCACTGATTGAAGTGAAAGGATTAACGGGAGGACATTCCGGTGACGACATTGAAAAGGGATTGGGCAATGCCAACAAGATTCTCAATCGTTTTTTGTGGCAACAAGCACGCAAAACTTCGTTACGATTGGCAAACATCGACGGTGGTAACTTGCGTAATGCCATTGCACGCGAAGCACACGCATTGATTGGTGTTCCTAATGCCCAAAAGGAAACGTTGCGCGTTGACTTCAATCTTTTTACATCTATCATAGAAAATGAACTTGCGCAGAAAGAACCATCCTTGCAATTGGAATTAAGCTCGGAAACAGCTCCTGCAACGGTCATTGATCAAAAAACAAGCAACCTATTGTTTAATGCACTTTATGCTTGTCCGCATGGTGTCATGCGCATGAGCGATACGATGCCGGGCTTAGTGGAAACATCCACTAATTTAGCTTCGGTGAAAATGGCATCAAGCAACATTATTATTACAACCAGCCAACGTAGCTCCATAGACTCAGCCAAACACGATGTTGCTGCAATGGTAAACAGTGTTTTTACATTAGCAGGAGCATCTGTGAAACATGGTGAAGGTTACCCGGGATGGAAACCGAATCCAAAATCTCCTATCGTAGCATTGACGGCTTCTATGTATGAAAAATTGTTTCAGCAAAAACCACATGTACGCGCTATCCATGCCGGATTAGAATGTGGTCTTTTTTTAGAGAAGTACCCACATTGGGACATGGTTTCTTTTGGGCCAACCATTCGTGGGGCACATTCCCCTTCGGAAAGATTAGACATTGTAGCATCACAACGCTTTTGGACTCTTCTGACAGAAGTTTTAAAAGCCATATAATAAACTCATCGAAAGCTACCTCAACGGCTTTGATTGCAAAGTCGTTGAGGTTTGCTTTTATGTACATCTGACATTTGACAAAGAAAAGAGAACATGCCATCTGAAAAAATCACCGTTTCGCTCCTTTCGGTAGCAGCGGCACTTTTTTTGACCATTATCAAATTGGTTGTTGGTTATTCGACTAACAGTTTGGGAATTCTTTCCGAAGCATTGCATTCGGGATTGGATTTGATTGCTGCAGTCATTACATTAGCCGCTGTGCACATGTCCGATAAGCCGGCTGATCGCGAACATCACTATGGACATGGGAAGGTTGAAAATTTTTCTGCACTTCTGGAGGCTGTTTTGTTATTGCTCACATGTAGTTGGATCATCTACGAAGCAGTTCATCGGCTGACACATCCCAACATTCATGTAATTGTAACGGTTTGGAGTTACACGGTTGTTTTGTTGGCAATAGGAATTGACATCACACGATCTATCTCGTTGCGGCGTGTTGCAAGGAAATACAATAGTCAGGCATTGGAAGCCGATGCACTTCATTTTTCGTCGGATATATTGAGTTCTGTAGTGGTTTTATTAGGATTGATTGGTGCACAAATGGGTTGGATGGCTACTGATTCCATTGCGGGACTTTTAGTAGCTGTCATTGTTATTTTTATTTCTTATCAATTAGCCAAAAAAGCCATTGATGCTTTGTTGGATAAATCACCGAAAGCGGTTGAACTGCAGATTAAAGAGGTATTGAAACAGAACCACGAAATATCAGGCTATCACGATTTGAAAGTACGCTCGTCAGGTGGCGATATCTTCGCGGCGTTCTGCATTCACGTTGCACCCGACCAGTCAATTCAAGATGCGCACGACATTGCCGATCGAATAGAAAAGCATATAAGCGAGAGTATCCGATTTACTACGCATATAGATATTCATATTGAACCGGAAGGACATTCGGAATCTGTCCACGTTGAAGATTGTATCTCATGACTTTCCGTACTGAAATAGTAATTCCAAAGCCGGCAGAAACAATTGCTTATGAAGATCAACTTTTGTTGATAGGCTCTTGTTTTGTCGAAAACATGGGAAAAAAATTTCAAGAGGCAGGATTTCAAACGACCATCAATCCTTTTGGAACACTCTACAATCCACACTCGTTAGCGCAAGCCATCGAAAGGCTGTTGAATCCTATTCCATTTCAGCCCTCTGATCTTTTTTTCTATGAAGGTGTTTGGCATAGTTTTGCTCATCATAGTCGTTTTTCTCATGTATCGCAAGATGAAATGTTGCGTAGCATAAACGAACAATTAGCGTTGGGCGCTCAACGGTTGAAGTCTGCACGTTGGTTAATGATTACATTGGGTTCGGCTTGGTTATATCGCCTTGCCGATTCGGGAGCTGTGGTGGCTAATTGTCATAAGCTTCCTGAAAAGCGATTTATTCGTGAACGAATGAGCGAAGATGAAATTGTACAACTATTTACTCCGCTCATCGAGCGTCTTCATGTAATAAATCCTGCCTTGCAGCTTTTGATGACAGTCAGCCCGATTCGACATTGGAAAGATGGCGCGCATGAGAATCAATTGAGCAAAGCAACATTGCTTTTGGCCACTGAACGAATTCAACAACAATGTTCGTTTGTGCACTATTTTCCTGCTTATGAACTGATGATGGATGAATTGCGCGATTATCGGTTTTATGCCGAAGATATGATCCATCCCAATGCAACCGCTATCGAGTTTATATGGGAAAAGTTAACGATCCATTATCTCAATCGGGAAACGCAGCAGACACTGAAAGAAGTTGAGCAACTCAACAAAGCGTTGCAACATCGTTCGCTACATCCTGATTCGGAAGCCGATCGGAAGTTCCAACATCAAACTGCACAACGAATCGCAGACTTGCAAAAGCGATATCCATTTCTAATTCAACGTTTCAGCACATCGGCCAACGGAGAGGAGTCTAACGACGAGAATCAATAACCTCAAAAAAAAAAACGTTGAACAAAGAAAAGATATTCTTCTCTGTTCAACGCAATAATGTATGTAATCAAACTTCTGTTTTTTCAGCTTAGCAGGTTTCTGCTTCTTTGTTGATTTTATTAATCAATCCTTGCAACACTTTTCCCGGGCCTAACTCACGGAACCAACCGGCACCGTCAGCAATCATGTTTTGCACGGTTTGTGTCCAGCGAACCGGAGAAGTAAGTTGAGCCACCAAGTTTTGTTTGATTTTTTCAGGATCAGTTTGCGGTAGCGCGTCTACATTTTGATAGATTGGGCAAATAGGTTTGTGGAACGTGGTGGCATGAATCGCTTTTTCAAGTTCGGCACGAGCCGGTTCCATCAGTGGAGAATGAAAAGCGCCTCCGACAGATAGCATCAATGCGCGTTTTGCGCCGGCTTCTTTTAGTAAGTCACATGCTTTTTGCACTGCTTCCACTTCGCCTGAAATCACTAATTGACCAGGGCAATTGAAATTAGCAGGAACAACGATGCCATCAACGGAGCGACAAATGGATTCTACCACATCGTCGGCCAAACCTAACACAGCGGCCATGGTTGATGGTTTCACTTCGCAGGCTTTTTGCATAGCCAAAGCACGAGCAGAAACCAAACGTAAACCATCTTCGAACGAAAGGGCATTGGATGCTACTAAAGCCGAAAACTCACCCAACGAATGTCCGGCAACCATCTCGGGATTAAATTCTTCGCCTAACGTTTTTGCTAAAATCACAGAATGGAGAAAAATTGCCGGTTGAGTCACCTTTGTTTGGCGTAAATCCTCATCAGTGCCTGCAAACATTAAATCCGTAATCCTAAAACCAAGTATTTCGTTGGCTTGTTCAAAGAGCGCTTTTGCCTGATCGTTTGTGTCGTACAACTCTTTGCCCATGCCTACAAATTGAGCGCCTTGCCCGGGGAATACAAATGCTTTCTTCATAATTGACGTTTATTTGAAATTTAAGGCGCAAAGATAAGGCATTTTATCGATAAAGTTCAACCTTGATTCTTCACGTGCCACCTCATTCGAAAAGCAATTCTCCAAAAAAATCAGGACGGTGAAAATCAGGTTTATCTGTGTTGATCGAATTCCAGCTCACGTAATGTTTCATACTTGTTTTGTCGGCACATTTGTAGAAATTACCTAAGATTTTCGTCGGCAAATGAGTTGAGTCGATGCCTAACAAGGCAAAAGGAATGGCAATTGTCAACTCCCATTCAAAAGTGCCTTCCATTTCATTAAAAGCTTTTCGTTCCATGGAAGGATAACGATCAATCTGGCGCATCTGGTCGATAGAACGTAACTTGCCGTCGCGTGGCTTTGCATAAATGGCAGAATAACAAGTGCCAATGCAATTGAACTCAAAATTCATATAGTCACTATGATTCGGCAGTTGGCAAAAAAATTCCACACAACTGTCTTCCCACACCGATTCTTGATCGTGAACATGAACAGCTCGTAAAACGTTGCCAATCACCGAATATTTGATGAATAAATGAGATTGAGAACGCCCTATCCAAAAAAAAGTAATCGGTTTGTAAGGAAAAAGAGTGGGCCAATTTACATGTTCAATGTTTCCCTCTTTTCCTTCTTCTTCTAAAAAGCCGGAAGCCACTTCCGCTGTGGCGCCATCTAAGTGCGGAATGTAAGGAACAGCAATTGATTTCATATGAATTTGTTTTTAAATGTCGTATGGAACTCGTCCCGCAAAACGGGACTCGTTTCATATTTATCGTTTGATTTTATGTGATGTGTATGTTTCTATAAGCATAGGTATGTCTTTCGTAGCATCACTAAATATCCTTATGCAATGATACGATTTTTTAGGCACAAAAAAAAGACTTGTTTTTGAAAAATAAAAGAAGATGGGTTTTTTCTCAAAGGGAATGTTGAGAAATGTTGACAATGCA
>DAHXOX010000032.1 GCA_027364655.1 Paludibacter sp.
CCCTTTTCGATGTATTGTTGGACAAAAACCCTCATTTTGTGGAATTGGTCAGCAGCGATGTTCTTTCCGGCATCAAAGAAAGCAGTTTTGGTCGCAAAGATTCACCTACGGTGGAACAAGTACTTCGCGCTGCCATATATAAAGAGATTAAACGTCTTACATACAGAGAATTAGAAGTAGATATGTATGATTCAAAAATATGCTCCATGTTTTTGAGATTAGAGGATAATCAGGGTTATAGTTATTCTGTCATGCAAAAATACATATCGAAAATAAGCGAGGCATCAATTAAATCTATTATATTATAAATCAATAGTATAGCTATATGAAGGTATTGAAGAGGTAGATAAAATAAGTACCGATACCACTAATATAGAAACCGATGTTCATTATCCCACCAACAATAGTTTAGTGCTTGATTGTATTGAAACCGCTACCCGATTGTTGAAACGCATCAAGAAAGAGAAGAAAGATGACAATGACCGATTGGACGAGCAACGCAAAACAGCCAAGAAACTCAACTATGATATAAACAACAGCAAGAAGGAAGATTTACCAAGTTTGTTCGATCCCTATTTGGCCACTTTGAAGAGTCTTATTTTTATGACAGAAATTAAAAATCTTCTTATTTGCGCATCATTTCTTTCAATAATTGCGGAATCTCAACAGGTCGCCGTGCAACGGGGACTCCTACCGCTTCGAAAGCGGCTATCTTTTCATCAGCTGTACCACTTCCACTCGAAATAATGGCGCCGGCATGACCCATACGCTTTCCTGCCGGAGCGGTTTGACCGGCAATAAAAGCAACCACCGGTTTAGTGATATGTTCTTTAATATATTGTGCAGCTCTTTCTTCGGCATCGCCTCCAATTTCACCGATTAATACGATACTATCTGTGTCAGGATCATCCTGGAATAATTGAAGTAGTTCCTGAAAATACAGTCCTGCAACAGGATCACCGCCGATGCCTACGCACGTACTTTGCCCAAGTCCTTGATTAGTTAGTTGATAAACCATTTCGTATGTTAAGGTTCCGCTGCGGCTCATCAGGCCAACATGTCCTTTGAGGAAAATATTACCCGGCAGGATTCCTACTAACGATTCATCGGGAGATATTAATCCTGGGCAATTGGGACCAATCAGTTTCGTGCCTTTTTTATTGAGATAGGGAGTCACTTTCACCATGTCAAGTGTGGGGATTCCTTCCGAAATGGCTACCACCAACTCTATTCCTGATTCAGCAGCTTCAAGAATGGCGTCGGCTGCCAACGATGCCGGCACAAAAATGATAGAGGTGTTGCAGCCTGTTTCTTTTACGGCTTCTTCAACGGTATTGAATACCGGCATACCATTTACTGTTTGCCCACCTTTTCCAGGTGAAACGCCTCCAACAATTTGTGTTCCGTATGCTTTCATTTTTCCGGCATGAAAACTGCCATCTCTACCGGTAATTCCCTGAACGATTACTTTTGTGTTTTTATTTACTAAAATGCTCATTGTAGTCTGATTTTTGAATGGTAAATTAAATAGATATTGTTGAACGATATGGTTCTTGTTTGGCACAATCTTTGCAAAGACTTATGGCTTTTTGTGCAGCCTCCGACATGGTCTCGACAACGGTTAGGTTAGACTGTTTAATGATTTCGAGCCCTTCCTTTGAATTGGTACCGGCCAAACGAACTACAATCGGAATGTCAATCTTCATTTGTCCCAATGCGATAATAAGTCCACGTGCCACATCGTCGCAGCGTGTTATGCCACCAAAGATATTGATCATGACTACTTTTACGTTTTTGTCGGAAAGAAGTAGATTCATGGCGTCAATCACCTTCTGAGGGTTTGAGCTTCCTCCTATATCGAGGAAATTGGCGGGGCTTCCTCCATAATATTTTATTAAATCCATTGTCGCCATAGCAAGCCCTGCTCCGTTTACCATGCAGCCAATCGAACCATCCAATCGAATATAGGTTAGTCCTTTTTCTTTCGCGGCTATTTCTTTTTGTTCATCTTCAGTCGGTTCGTTCATGGCTGCAATCTCTTTTTGGCGAAAAAGAGCATTATCGTCGAAATTCATTTTCCCATCGAGCGCCAATAAGTTTCCTTCATCTGTGAGCACCAACGGATTGATTTCGGTCAAAGAGGCGTCAGTCTCTAAAAATAGCGTATAAAGTTTTTGAAACAAGGTGGTTGCTTGTTTTACCAAATTGAAATCATTGAAAAGCGCGAATGCAATTTTGCGTGCCATAAACGGTGTCATTCCCAAATCGGCGTCTATCGGAAATTTCAGAATCGCATCGGGAGTGTTCTTTGCTACTTCTTCGATTTCAACGCCTCCTTCTTTACTCGCCATGAAAACAACCGATTTTGTTTTACGGTCGATGGTCAGGCCTACATAAAATTCAGCACTGAATTTTACACCTTGAGCTACTAATACTTTTTCTACTTTGAAGCCTTTGATGTCCATTCCTAAAATTTGATTTGCAGCTTGTGTTGCTTCGTCGATGGTACGCGCTAATTTTACACCACCTGCTTTTCCTCGTCCGCCGGTCAACACTTGTGCTTTGACAACTACCGGCAATCCCAAAGTTTTCGTTGCCGATGTTACTTCAGCGGGTGTGAAACATAAAATTTCGCGTGTGACCGGAATGGAATAACGGGAAAAAATTTCTTTTGCTTGAAATTCGTGAATCTTCATTGTTAGTTTGTTTTTACATTAACGGCAAATGTGACACACTAAACAACTTTATCGTTTTTGATGAACGACGATTGTTAGTCAGTCAGGCCTCCAAAGATATGAATTCTTTGAAATCTTTGGTATGCCGGTGCAGAATAATAATTTGAGATGAGGTGAAAAAGCGGGATTACAATAGAAATGTCTGATTATCAATGGTGTATTGTTGAAGAAAAGCCAGATTAAATAAATGGATACATTCATTCATTCATTCAATAAAGTTTGATGGATAATCTTTTCCAAACGGTTTCGCGGCAAGAGTCTTTAATCGGACTGGTTTTATCGTTGATTTGAGTGCAGCCATGGTCAATCAGCAGCCTTTTCAAGTGCTACGATAAAGGAATTGGTACGAACATGAGACTGGAACATTCCATATGTTCACACCAATCAGACGAAGTTGTTTTTTGTGAATAAGAAGAAACCGCTCTTTTTTGTATTAAACTGCTCAATCGGCAAAAAATACGTGTTAATTTGTTGATTTGACTTTGGTTTTAGTGCGTTTATATAGATTAAAATTGACTTAGTTTTTATGGTTAAGAATAATTAACATGATTCAAAATATGATCTTTTTGTATTTCTTATTAATGCATTTTGTTTCATATAATGCAGTATATTAGATTGATATAAAAATAACATTATGAATTTTCATATTAGTTCTTATTTGTTGAATCAAAATAAACTGATATATGACAAATAAATTTGCATATTGTGCGAATTTATCGATTTGGGATTGTATGAAATAAAATAAATTTTCTATTTTTGTCGTCGAGATATTGCCTTAATTCAATTAACAAAATGGAAACTTAACAAAAGTAGAAAGTTATGAGAAAAGTAGTGACATTGTTCTGCTTATTACTAAGCATTAGTTGGGCTTCTGCCCAAATACGCGTGACCGGACGGGTTTTATCCGGCGAAAATGGAGACCCTGTTATTGGGGCTACCATCTTGGTGAAAGGAACAAATACGGGTACAATTACCGATTCTGAAGGAAAGTTTTCTCTTACTGTCCCTCAAAAAGCCAAGGAATTACGTATTTCCTATATTGGAATGGGTACAAAAGAAGTAGCTATCAAGTCGCATTTGGAGATTGTTCTTAACCCAACTAATCAAGATTTAGGCGAGGTGATGGTCGTTGCTTATGGTACAAGCAACAAACGCTCCTTTACCGGCTCTGCCCAAGAGGTTAAATCAGAAGACTTAACAAAGCGACTTGTTTCAAGTATTACAAAAGCATTGGACGGCCAAGTAGCCGGAGTGCAAACTACCTCAGGTAGTGGACAACCTGGTTCGGGGGCATCAATTATTATTCGTGGTTTTGGATCTATAAATGCTTCTAATGCACCGCTCTATGTTGTTGATGGTATTCCATACGACGGAAATATCAATGCCATTAACCCTGAAGATATTGAATCTATTACTTTATTAAAAGATGCTTCGGCTGCATCGCTTTATGGATCAAGGGCAGCAAATGGAGTTGTGATGGTAACCACCAAAAAGGGAAAACAAGAAGGAGATAAGGTTCTTGTAAGTTTGCGAGCATCAACAGGAATTAACTCTCGTGCCATTCCATCCTATAAAACAATGAATCAGGCACAATATATGGAAACTGCATTTCAAGCATTCAAGAATGATCAGATATATAACAAAGGAATAGATCCAAATTTGGCAGGAGCTGCCGCTTTAGCCGCAATGGCTGGACCTACTCAAGGCATCCTTGGCGTCAATGAGCAATACAATCCGTATAACATGCCTGTAT
>DAHXOX010000056.1 GCA_027364655.1 Paludibacter sp.
CATACCTATCCTCCGGTGAAAGCCTGGTTGTCGCGTGCCTTGCAATTTTGGCTTACGGATTATCATGTCGATGGTTTCCGTTTCGATTTAAGCAAAGGATTTACTCAGACAGTTTCGGTAGGCTCTCCTCAAGCAACTTCAAGCACAACAATACAATGCAGCGATTATGATCAAAGCAGGGTGAATAACATCGAAACGTATGTAAACGCCGTGAAAGCAGCGAATCCGAAAGCGTATTGCATTCTCGAACATTTTTGTGTAGATCAGGAAGAGAACACGTTGGCGGCTTATGACAGCACGATGTTGTGGCGAAATGTGTCAAACGCTTTCGGCCAGGCAGCGATGGGATATTCAAGCAGTTCTGATTTTTCACCGTTAGCATCTGCGTCAAGTTCAGGAGGCTCTGTGACACTTCCAACTAACAGGGTTTCGTATGCAGAAAGCCATGATGAATATCGTATGGGTTATAAAGCAATTACGTGGGGCGTGACGGATGTAAAGGATACGACGAATGTTATGAAGCAGTTGGCTGTTTGCGGTGGGTTTGCGTTCTTAAGTCCCGGCCCACGCATGATGTGGGAATTTGGCGAATTGGGTGCTGACTATGATTCGAAAGATGCCAGCGGCAATAACATTACAAGTCCCGTGCCTGCGCTTTGGAATTATCTGAATATCCCGGCACGAAAAGCCTTACATGATACCTATGCCAAAATATTGAATTTTAGAGATCAATATCCTTCGTTATTTTCTAATCCAACAAGTTGGAGCTGGCAAGTATCGACAACTGATTGGAATAACGGAAGGCGTGTTTACTTAACCAATGGCTCAATTACAGCGGTTGTCTTGGGTAATTTTACGGCAACAGGACCGGTTACCGCTTATCCTGCCTTTGGGAAAACCGGTACGTGGTATGATCTTATTTCAGGACAATCAATCAATGTAACGGATCCAAACATGTCTATCACGTTGCCGGAGTTTGGATTAAGCGTTTATACAGATCAACCTGTAACGTTGCCAAACCTCAATACAGCCGTAACAAATGTACCTGTTTCGACGGTGCACGTGTATCCAAATCCTACATCGGATGATCTGTTTGTTTCGGGTGGCAATGCCGTGTCCATTGAAGTAATCAGCCTTAATGGCATCGAGATGCTGAACAAACCTTTTGAAGCAAACGCTGTCTCGCTAGGAGCCTTACCGGCAGGAATGTATATAGGGAGAATTCATTTTGCTGACGGAACATCACAAGTAGTAAAAGTAAGTAAACGGTAATCTTTGTAGGGCAAATATTTACCATGTTTGCCCTACATTATCCATTATATAGATACACTCGTTAACCAAGACCCAATGCCCAAGCCGCAAATAACCATCAAAGATATTGCACGGGAGCTGGAAGTTTCTGTTTCCACTGTTTCCCGTGCGCTGAATGACAGTCCCGATTTAAGCAAAGCGACTAAGCAAAGGGTGCAGGATTATGCCAAGTTACATCACTACAATCCGAACTTTTTGGCGTTAAGCATAAAAAAACGTGAGAGTACCGTTATTGGCGTTATTGTGCCGCAAGTTACACACCACTTTTTTGCTTCGGTGGTGGAAGGCATATTAGAAGTAGCTGACAGAGAAGGGTTCAGCGTTCTGTTGTTTCGTTCGCATGAAGAGTATGACAAAGAAGTGCGTAGCGTACAGCGGTTATTGTCGTCGCGGGTATGTGGCGTGCTGACTTCTGTTGCAAAAGAAACAACGCGTTATGACCATTTTCAGGAATTGGTGGATAATGATATTCCGGTGATTTTTTTCGATCGTATCTGTGTTGATATTCAGTCAAATCGTGTAGTGATTGATGATTATGCAGGCGCATTGAGTGCGACAGAATATCTTATCAAAACAGGGTGTAAACGAATCTCCTTTTTTTGTTCTCCCATGCACCTCGAAATATCGAAAAACAGGCGTGGCGGTTATGTGGATGCTTTGAGAAAACATGGCTTACCGGTGGATAACGACTTAATCAAGATATGCGATAATTATGACGATGCAATACCGGTAGCTACTGAAATGTTGCAATCGGAAAACCGTCCCGATGCTTTTTTTGCCGTGAATGATGAAACAGCTTTGGGTATTTTACATGCCAGCAAGCTTTTACATTTGAAGATACCGGATGAAGTCTCTATTTGTGGGTTTACCGATGGGTTTGCGGCTATCGCTTCCGATCCACAATTGACTACTGTTGGTCAAAATGGTTTCGATGTGGGAGTGAGTGCCATGGAACTGTTGGTGGAACGTATTCGTTCTAATGGTGAACCGATGTTGAAAAATCGTATCATACGCACCAAATTGGTTGTACGAGAAACGACGCGTTGAAGGATGCGTTGTATGTTGTATTTTTATTAATTCTTTAATTATTTTTATTATGAAAAAAATTTATGTTTTATTGGGTGTTGGCATTGCTATGTTTTTATCAAGCATAACGCCTGTTTTTGCTGATGGAAATTGGGCAAACGTCGGTGTAACGATTAATTCCAACGGGAATGGTAATACGAATTATCTTCTTTACAATGGTGGATTTGATGTTAATACAGTATTAACAGGGAGTACTTCATTTGCTGGTTTAGATTTTGGCAATGTATCTTCATTGGTTTTGAATGGAGGTATAGGCGCTGGATGGGCTGCTAATGGGGATTATTATAACGGTACTTCATTTGTTATTTATTACAGGGCTTATTTAACAAGTGGAACTGCTGGAACTTGGTCTTCCATTGCGCTTGGAACTCAGACTTTTCAAAGTGGAAATAATTATGAGTATTCAAATACATCTGCTAATATAGATGTTCTTTCTTTGGTTGGTCATGTGGCTGGAACTTATACTTTAGAGGTTGTAATGGCTAAAAATCAATTTTATAGTGGAGGCAGTTGGAATAGTATGGTTCCGGGTGGTCAAAGTGTAGCGTATAGTCCTTCAACTGCAGGATATACAGCTACATTTACAGTTAGTCCAGCTACCAATATTACTTCGGTACCTACGGATTTTAAGCTATCAGTAGAAAATCATACATTGATGGTCAATTTTCCAGGATCAGCAGTCATTCAACTTTATACTGTTTCGGGTCAATTGATTGACAAAACAACGGCTAATGGAAGTTATACCAAATCATTGGAAGCAGGAACATATATTGTCAGTGTAAATGGGAAATCATATAAGGTAATCATACCATAACGTTCTTTTTATCGAAACGCATCTGATAAACCGGTGCAATGGCTTTTTCAGGTGCGTTTTTTTTGCTAATTCAAATGATCAATGGGGGAAGATAGGAATTAGATGAGTGAACTATTTTATTTATTTGCAATGGAATGCTTAAATTGAAAATTATAGGCTAACAATGGTTTAGCAGAAATATATTCTTATGATACTTAATTTTTCAGTCAATTATCACACTATTTGGGGACAGGTGATTTATGTCGATGGTTCTTTGCCTGAGTTGCACGAAGTGGAAATGCACTACAAAGATAATGGCCGATGGCAAATAGCGATTGAAGTTCCCGATCGTGTTGAGGTGTTTACTTATTCTTATTTTCTACAAAATAGTGATGGTACCATTGCACGTGAATGGGGAAAGCCGCGAACGTTTTCGGCAAACGATCAAACCAAGGTGTATCATTTGCAGGATGAATGGATGGGAATGCCTTACGATAGTTCTTTCTTCTCATCTGCATTCACCAAAGCGTTTCTTGTGCGTGAACAACCCAAAGAAGAGATTTCAAAATCGTATGTCACCGCGTTAACGTTAAAAGTGTTTGCTCCTGAAATATCATCAGGGAAAGCATTGGCAGTGGTTGGAAACCAAACGGTTCTTGGTCAATGGAATGAAGAGAAAGCCCGCGTGATGAGTTGTGCTCATTTTCCCGAGTGGGAAGTAACCATTGACTTGTCGAAATGCAAAGCGCCTTTAGAATATAAATTTGTAGTGATCGATTCCAAGCAGATGAGAACCTTGCAATGGGAGAACGGGGACAATCGCCGTTTGGATGTTTTGCCCAAAAAGGGAGAGCACATTGTGGTTACTAATGGTGTGTTCAGGGGTAATTATCCAACTTGGCGGGCTGCCGGAGTAGCAATCCCTGTTTTTTCCTTGCGTAGCAAAAAAAGTTTTGGCATTGGTGATTTCGGCGATTTGAAAAAGATGATTGATTGGGCTGCGAAAACAGGCCAACGCATTGTTCAGTTGCTGCCGGTGAACGATACTACCATGACGCATACATGGACGGATTCATACCCCTACAATGCAAATTCTATTTTTGCATTGCATCCACTTTACTTAGATGTGAGCGTATTCGGGTCTTTCAAGAATGAAAAAACAAACCACCATTTTGAAGCCTTGCAGAAACAGTTGAATGCACTTGATGAAGTGGATTATGAAGCAGTTTCGGAAGCCAAATGGGAGTTTTATCGCAAAGCATATAAGGAGCAAGGAAGACTTGTGTTTGAAACGGAAAGTTATCAACATTTTTTTCAAGATAATAGTGAATGGCTGGTGCCGTATGCCGCTTTTTGCTATTTGCGCGACACTTACAAAACGGTTGATTTTCGTCAGTGGGGCGACTACGCCTCGTATGATCGTGTGAAGATAGACGCATTATGCCATAAGCACTCTAAGAGTTATGATGAGATTGCCATTTATTATTTTCTACAATATTTTTTGGATAAACAATTGTCGGAAGCTTCGCATTACGCCCGTAGCAAAGGTGTTGTACTGAAAGGAGACTTAGCGATTGGCATTAGTCCGAATAGTGCTGATGCATGGACGGATCCCCATCTATTCAATATGGATGCACAGACAGGGGCACCACCCGACGATTTTTCGTTTACAGGACAAAACTGGGGTTTCCCAACCTATCATTGGGAACGAATGCGCGCCGACGGATTTCGTTGGTGGAAGCGTCGTTTTACCAAAATGGCCGATTATTTTGATGCATACCGTATTGATCATTTATTGGGCTTTTTTCGTATCTGGGAGATTCCGATGGATGCAGTGCAAGGGTTGTTAGGCCATTTTAGTCCGGCTTTACCCATGTCGCGCGAAGAGTTGCAAGCGAATGGTTTTTGGATTGACGAAACGTATCATTTACAATCGTATATTCGTGCCTATCAATTGCATGAAATGTTTGGAGAAAAAGCAGATGAAATAATGCAACAATTCCTGATTGATAAAGGAAATGGAGTTTTCGATCTGAAGCCGGAATTTAATAACCAGCGCAAAATTGAGCATTATTTCAATGAGACACAAGGCGATCCTGATATTCGTGACGGACTTTATGCTTTGGTTGCAGATGTGCTTTTTGTACGTGACAAGAAAGATCCGAATAAATTTCATCCACGCATCACAGCTCAATATACGTATAGTTATCGTGCTTTGTCAGATAGCGAAAAATATACATTCGATCGCATTTATGATCATTTTTATTATCAACGGCACAATTATTTCTGGTCAGAGCAAGCAATGCAAAAACTACCTGATCTGATTGCCTCGACCGATATGTTGGTCTGTGCAGAAGATTTGGGAATGATACCGGCCTGTGTTCCATACGTGATGCATCAATTGCAGATGTTAAGTCTGGAAATACAACGTATGCCGAAAGACGCAACGGTGACATTTGCTGATACACGTCATTACCCATATCTTTCGGTTTGTACTACATCTACGCATGATATGAGTACGTTACGTGGTTGGTGGGAAGAAGAAGTCGCCATGAGACAACGTTATTTCAACGAAGTGCTGGGTCAGTGGGGAGAAGCTCCGTTTTATGCAGAACCTTGGATTTGCAAAGCCATTGTACGAAATCATTTGTGGGCGCCTTCCATGTTGACCATTTTACCCTTGCAAGATTGGCTGTCGATGGATGGAGAATTGCGTCGTATCAATCCTCAAGAAGAACGCATCAATGTACCTTCCAATCCGCGTCATTATTGGCGATATCGTATGCACCTGACGTTGGAACAACTCTTGGATAGCGATGCGTTGAATGATCAGATACGAACCATGATATTTGAAACAGGACGATAAAGTGTAACTGATTAATTTTCGAAGTTTAGTTTAAGTCAGTAACACATGTAAGAAAAAGACCTTATTTTTGTTGCTATCAATTTAATGAATTTACCATGAAGACGAAACCCAGACTTTCTACCGTCCAAATTCTGAACATGAACTTCGGATTTTTGGGCATTCAATTTGGCTTTGCATTACAAAATGCCAATGCAAGCCGCATTCTACAAACTTTTGGTGCTGACATTCAGTCTCTCTCCTGGTTCTGGGTTGTTGCTCCTCTCACAGGTATGATTATTCAGCCCATCATCGGGCATTATTCCGATCGAACATGGTGTCGCATGGGACGGCGGAAACCGTACTTTCTGGCTGGAGGTATTATGGCGGCTTTTGCATTGATATTTATGCCAAACGCAGGTTCTTTGGCGGCTATTATGGCACCGTTGATGATTGGTGCCGGCATGTTGACCATCATGAATGCGTCGTTCAATGTTGCAATGGAACCATTTCGCGCTTTGGTGGCTGATATTTTGCCTGATAATCAACGAACTACAGGTTTTTCGATACAAACATTCTTGATTGGGATTGGTGCAGTGGTCGGGTCGTGGTTGCCTTATGTGCTATCCGAATGGTTCGGCATCGGCAAAAATACCCCTGACGGGAAGATTCCAATCAATGTGATTTGGTCGTTTTATGCAGGCGCTATGGTAATGGTAGGCGCTATTGTGTGGACCATCATGCATACCAAAGAATATCCCCCTGAAATTCAGCGATCTTTTCAACCTGATAGTGAGCGTCAGGCAGTTGAACATAAAGCGAAGTTCATGGATATTTTCAAAGACATTGCTAAAATGCCTCTCACCATGAAACAGCTTGGGTTGGTGCAATTTTTCTCTTGGTTTGCACTTTTTGCTATGTGGGTTTATACAACTCCTGCTGTGGCTTTGCATGTATATGGAGCCGTTGATGCCAATTCTCCGGCATATCAACAAGCGGGCGATTGGGTAGGCATTCTGTTTGGCGTGTACAATTTGGTAGCCATGTTGTTTGCGTTGGCATTGCCTGCCATTGCTGCCAAAACGAATAGAAAAATTACCCATGCCATTTCGTTATTGATGGGAGGGCTTGGACTTATTTCAATCTATTTCATCACTTCTCCTTACTGGCTCATTTTGTCAATGGTAGGTGTTGGCATCGCGTGGGCAAGTATTTTAGCCATGCCTTATGCCATCTTAGCCGGCTCGGTACCGCCGGCAAAAATGGGGGTTTACATGGGTATTTTTAATTTATTTATCACCATTCCACAAATTGTAAGTAGTATTGCCAATGGTCCAATTGTGAAACATTTCTTCCATAATGATGCCGTATATGCACTTTTGATGGCAGGAATCTTTTTGCTCATAGGCGCTGTCTCTGTGATTTTTGTGAAGGATAATAACTAAGCAATATGCTAATTAGTTGATCACGTGATAGAAATTTGGAAGTTACAGGAAAAGAAGAAAATAAAGAAGCGCTGAATTTAATCAACCATAGATCATACAACACATGATTTTAAAAAGCAACATATCGCCATATTGGACTCGCTTTCTTACTGGAATCATTATCGGGTTCTTCTTCTTGGTGAGTGTAAGTTGCTCTAAAACAACCATTTCGACTACCTCTGTGACATCAACAACAACTATTATACAAGGCGTTGATATTTCATATTTGCCACAAATTGAACAAGCAGGTATTGTTTTGTACAATCAGGCAGGACAGCCTGAGGATATGCTTACCACGTTGAAAAACGCCGGATGCAATACGGTACGACTTCGCTTATGGTATGCACCTGCCGATGGTCATTCCGGCTTTGCTGAAGTGAAGAATTTTGTGCAGCAGATAAAAGCAAAAGGGATGAAGGTGTGGCTCACAGTTCACTATTCCGACACATGGGCTGATCCCGGTCATCAAACACCGCCACAGGCTTGGACAAACTGTACGTTTTCCGCATTGAAAGACAGTGTTTATGCGTACACAACGCGTATCATGACACAAATGAACCCTGATTATATTCAAATCGGTAATGAAATTAATGGCGGCTTTTTGTGGCCGGAAGGTTCTATTGATAGTCTGAGTAATTTTAAGGCATTACTAAGTGAAGGCATCAGAGCGGTGAGAGCGGCAAATCCCAACACAAAGATTATTATCCATTTTGCCGGATTGACAGGTGCCAATGGGTTTTTTGGACAACTGACAGGATTGGATTATGATATGATTGGTATTTCGTATTATCCCGTTTGGCATGGCACGGACTTAACTCTTTTGCAAAGCACACTGACAAGTCTTGGTTCAACCTACAACAAACAAGTGGTTATAGCAGAAACTGCTTATCCGTTCACTTTATTATGGAATGATAATACGAACAACATAGTGGGAGCCACAAATCAATTAGTTCCAGGATATCCGGCTACGCCGCAAGGTCAACACGATTTTGTAGCGAAAATCAAAGCCATCTCAACTTTTTTTGCACAAGGTGTCGGTTTTTGTTATTGGGGAGCCGAGTTTATCGCTTTTAAAGGTTCGACAGCTACTGATGGTTCCGACTGGGAGAATCAGGCATTCTATGATTTTACGAATAAGGCTTTACCTGTGTTTAATGTATTCAGCAATAAATGAGCTGTTTTTACTCCTAATTTAATATTCAATTTTCTATGAAAGCAATCAAAATTTCTCTTTTTGTTGTCGTTGCTGCCATGATTGCAGCATGTGCTACAAAGCCGATGGCACAAAATCCCGATGTCTGGGATCGCAACGCGGTGATGTACGAAGTGAATGTACGTCAATATACCGTGCCCGGAACTTTTAATGCGTTTGCAGAATATTTGCCTCAATTGAAAAAATTGGGAGTCAATATCCTTTGGTTTATGCCCATCAATCCAATTTCCAAAAAAGACCGGAAAGGAACTCTGGGAAGTTATTATGCCGTTCAAAATTACAAGGCCGTTAATCCTGAATTTGGCACGGCTGATGACTTTAAAAAGTTAGTAGCAGAAGCACATAAGATGGGATTTAAGGTTATCCTCGATTGGGTGGCTAACCATACCGGACGCGATAATGTATGGATTGCGCAACATCCCGATTGGTATGTAAAAGATAGTACTGGACGACCTTTAGCACCTAACGGGTGGTCGGATGTGGCTCAGTTAAACTATAAAAACAAGGATTTGCGGGCTGCTATGATCGATGCCATGCTTTATTGGGTGAAAGACTTCGATGTGGATGGATTTCGATGCGATTATGCGGTAGGTGTTCCACTCGATTTCTGGCTTGAAGCCCGCACGGCTTTAGAGAAAGTGAAACCTGTCTTTATGTTGGCTGAAGCCGATAAACCAAGCTACACGGTTAAAGCCTTTAATATGGATTACAATTGGCGTTTATTGCACACCATGAATGAAATTGCCAAGGGCACACAAAACACGACCAATTTGGATCAGGTTGTTCAATATACTGATTCTGCCTATTCGAAGAGTGCCATCAAGATGAATTTCATTACCAATCACGATGAAAACACAAATGGTTCTGAATATAAACGGATGGGTGACGGAGCCAACACGTTTGCTGTGCTTACGTATGCGTTGCCCGGAATGCCATTAATCTATACAGGACAAGAAGTTGGTATGAAAAAAAGTTTGCTTTTCTTCGATAAAGACACGGTTCCAACATGGAATAACCCAACGGAATTTGCTTTTTATCAATCATTGAATGAATTGAAACATACACAACCTGCTCTGAACGCCGGACCAACAGGAGGAAAAATGATTCGTTACACCACCGCAAGTCCTTGGGTGTATAGTTTCTCGCGCGTATTGCCAAATGATAGTGTTATGGTGGTTCTTAACCTTAGTGCAAAGCCACAACCAGTTCATTTTACAGGTCAAAAACCTGACGGTCAATGGATTAATTGGGAAAAGAAAAATGGGGTTAATGCTTTAACATTAGAAGGTGATACCTTAGCTCCTTGGGAATATGAAATTCTTGTCAGCAGAACCAAATAAAGAAAGGCGGCAAAACCGCTGAGTGTAGTTTTAATGAATGCGTGCCTTCCTTTCTGCTTGTGATAAGTAGAAAGGATGGCTTTTTTTATGGAGTTTTCTCTAAAAACCGTTGGCGCATACCATTAGTTTGCGGGAACTTTCAGTAACTTTGTCATTCGTTTTACTTGATTATTATTCTCTTGTTAAACATATTCGTATGAAAATCACACACCTTCTTTCTGGTTTTTGCCTATTTGCAGGCATATTCATTTTTGAACCTATGTTTTCTCAAACCGTAAATACCGATTCTACAATCGTTAGGATGGCATCGGAAGTGAAAGCTGCCGATTTAGAGGCCACTGTGAATAAATTGGTTTCTTTTGGTACCCGACATGCCTTAAGCGACGTTAATAGCAATACGCGTGGTATTGGTGCTGCTCAAAGATGGGTGAAATCTCAATTTGACGAGTACGCTAAAGCCTCGGATGGGAGACTTACTTCGAGTATCGATTATTTTTGGGTGAAAGCAGATGGAAAACGAATCATGAAAGATGCCAAAATGGCGAACGTGATGGCGGTACTCAAAGGAACTGATCCAACTGATAATCGCGTGATCATCATCAGCGGGCATTTGGATTCACGTGCTACAGATATTATGGATACAAAGAGTGATGCTCCGGGTGCTGATGATGATGGTTCGGGAGTAGCGGCTGTGTTGGAATTGGCTCGGATAATGAGTAAGCACACCTTTCCTTGTACAATTATTTTTACAGCAGTTTCGGGCGAAGAGGAGGGTTTGTTCGGCTCTCAACATTTGGCTGACAGTGCTAAAATTGCCCATTGGAATGTGGTTACCATGTTAAACGACGACATGATTGCCAATAGTCTCTCGAGTGGAACAGGCTTGAAAGAAAATACGAAAGTGAGGGTGTTCAGTGAAACAATTCCGTATGCAGAAACCTCCGAAGAAGCTCGTATGAGAAAGGCAACAAATAGAGAAAATGATAGTCCATCGCGTGAATTGGCACGGTATATTAAAACTGTTACAGAGCAGTATGTAGATCAATTGCATGTTGATCTGGTTTATCGTGTTGACCGTTTTTTGCGAGGAGGCGATCAGATGCCTTTCAGTATGGATGGGTTTACTGCCGTTCGTTTTTGTGAGATGGACGAAAATTATGACCATCAACATCAAAATGTTCGTGTTGAAAACGGTATCGAATATGGTGATTTACCCAAGTTTCTGGATTATGAATATGCACGTAAAATAACCTGTTCCAATCTGGCAACCATGTGTAATCTTGCATGGGCTCCGGCAGCTCCGATTGCTGTTGGTATCGAAGTGAAAGATCTTACCAACTCTTCCACGCTTGTGTGGCAAGCTCCGGCAGGTGAAAAGCCTTATGGCTATCAAGTACTCATTCGGGAGACTTCTGCACCGCAATGGCAAAAAACGATTTTCGTAAAAGATACGAAAGCCACTATTCCTTATTCAAAAGATAACTATTTCTTTGCTGTGCAATCGGTAGATGCTTTGGGACATGCAAGCTTACCGATGTTTCCGGTGGTTGTAAGATAACCCGTTACGGAAGGCAAGCGTTTACAATGTGGGTTGATGTTCCTTGATTGCGGATAAAACAAACGCTGGTGGCGCCATTGGTTTCCATGTTTCTCTTCCCACAAAAGCTAATTCCGTTTCGGCTTCATTGATCAATTCATTTGCCTCGTTGAAAAGTTGATACGTAAACCAAATGCGTACTCCTTTGATGGCTGTCAATGTGGTTTTCACGGTGAGTAAATCGTCGTAATGAATTGTTTTTAGAAAATGGAAGTTCATGCGTGTGACCGGACACATGGCACCTGCATCTTCAACCGATTTATACGAGATACCGATGCTTCGGAATAACTCCCATCGAGCTGTTTCATAATATTTTACATAATTGGCGTGATGTACAGTTCCCATTTGATCGGTATCGGGATACATAACGCGAAA
>DAHXOX010000059.1 GCA_027364655.1 Paludibacter sp.
GTATATAAATAAAGCCTTGTTATTGCCCAATCCATTCTTTCGATATGAGAGGATGTAAATTTCTTTTGCTTTCAATTTCTTAAAACGATATTAAAACACAGTTTAATAGGGGATTACCCCGTAATAATTTTCATATGAAAACTTGGAAAAAAATAGCATTCCCATTCTCATTGGCTTTTATTTTGGCCTTAGGAATTGTAATTGGGAATTTTCTGGCAATGCGCAACGATGTGGGAAACACCATTGGTTTCTTTCGATCGCTTGGACTTGACAAAAGTAAAATTTCTGAACTTCTGAATCTTATAAGCACGCGCTACGTTGATACAGTGAATATAAATGGCATCACCGACAACGCCATGACCAGTATTATGGCGAGCCTTGATCCTCATTCTGTGTATATTCCCGCAAAAGATCTGGAGGCCACTAATGAACAATTGGAAGGTGGATTTGGCGGCATTGGCGTGGAATTTACTTTACAAAATGATACCATTTTGGTTGTGGCTGTAGTGCATGGTGGCCCTGCAGAAAAAGTTGGAATACTGCCCGGTGACCGTATTGTATCCGTTAATGACACAGCATTTGTTGGCAAATCAATCAGCAATGCAAAGGTTATGAACAAATTGCGAGGGCGAATCGGAACAACGGTTGATATTGGCGTAAAACGTGCAGGCCGCCGTAACATACTTAAATATGCTATCACAAGAGGCGAAATTCCCGTCAATAGCGTAGAAGCCGCTTATATGATTACCCCTCAAATTGGATACATCAAAGTGAGCAAGTTTGGTGATACTACCTACTCCGAGTTTTTAACGGCATTAGCAAAGCTCCGCAATCAGGGCGCATCGAAACTGATCATTGATTTACGCGACAACACTGGCGGATTCATGGATGCAGCCGTCAAAATGGTGAATGAATTTTTACCAAAAAACGAGTTGATCGTTTATGCTCAAGGACGCGCTTATCCACGCACCGAATACTATTCTGATGGCCGGGGTTCATTTCCAAACGTCAAAATTGCAGTTCTCATCGATGAATGGACTGCGTCAGCTGCGGAAATTTTTTCTGGCGCTATCCAAGACAACGATCGTGGAGTAATCATCGGGAGACGTTCCTACGGCAAAGGATTAGTTCAACAACAATTTGAATTCCCCGACAAATCAGCCGTTCGACTGACTATTGCGCGCTACTATACGCCTTCGGGACGCTGCATCCAAAAGCCTTACATAATGGGGAAAGATAAAGCTTATGAAAACGATTTCCTCAATCGTTACCTTCGGGGTGAGTTTTTCTCAAAAGACAGCATTAAACTGAATTTGAAAGAAAAATTCAAAACACGAGATGGCCGTACAGTCTATGGAGGTGGAGGTATTATGCCCGATATTTTTGTACCAATGGATACTATTGGCTACACTCCTTATTTCCGTCGGTTGTTCGATCATGGCATTCTCTTCCAATATGCTGTGATATATACCGATCAGCATCGCGCAATATTAGACAAATATAACACATGGCAATCATTAGACCAATATCTTAATAAACAACCACTTGCTCAACACATGGCTTCGTATGCCGCTTCCAAAGGAATACCAAAACATTATTATTTCTTTGGTATATCTTACGCATTGATCACCAACCAACTAAAAGCTTATATAATGCGTAATTTATTGGGAGACGAAGGGTTTTACCGCACATTAAATCAAACAGATAAAACCGTACAAAAAGCCGTTGAAGTACTGAACAAGTAAACTGTTTAATGGAGTTAAATCACGAATTACACAAAGATGATTTCATAAAAATCACAAAACCTTTGTGTAACCCTATGATATTACATTATCTTTGCCCAGCTCAATTAAAGCGGAATCTAATTTTTCAAGATTCCGCTTTTTTGAACTTATCATCAATGTATGAATCAGCTTGTATAAACATGCAACGAATGTCTTTATTTTCAAAACAACAAACATCCTGCAAAAATGCGCTTTGATCACTATATCAAGACATTGTAATTCAAAAAACATGAATAAACCATTACTTCTTTTCAAAACGGCTATCGCACTGGCCAGTGCAATGCTTCTTTTCACACAATGCTCAAACAAAAAAAGCGTTCCTCAAGATTCTACCCCATTCGACACTACTGTCACCAAAGGAAAACTTCCCATTGCTTACATTAATGTCGATACCCTTTTAGCATATTACCAATTAGCAAAAGATGCTAACGAACAACTTTTGCAAGGGCAAGAAGATTCTCGACAACGCATTAATGCACGCGCCAGACAATTGCAAGAAGATATGGCAAGTTTTGAAACTAAAATGAAAAACAATGCTTTCTTAAGTAGAGAAAAAGCGGAACAAGAAAATAATCGCTTAGTTGCCAAACAAAAAGAGCTTCAAGACTTAAATCAACAACTGACGAATCAATTGATGGCGCAACAACAACGTTTTAATGAACAATTGCGAGATACGATCAGTCAATTTCTCAAAAGCTATTGTCCTGCAAAACATTATCAAATTGTTCTCTCGACAAACTCAATGAACGATAACGTTTTATATGCTACCGACGGATACGACATCACAAAAGACGTGATTAAACAGCTGAATGCACGTTACGCAAAGAAAAGATGATATCGCCGCAATAATTTTACCTCGCCTTGAAGACGCATTATTTTCAAGGCGTTTTTTATGTCCTCCTATGATTCTTCTCGATGAACTTTTTCCAATCGGCTATGTTCACAAACAACACGGCGTTCAAGGAGAACTGACGATTTTACTCACGGTTGATCTTCAATCGTTTGAACCTAATTTTCTCATTTTGGAGATTGAAGGCATTTTTGTTCCATTTTTCATCAAGAACAAACTCATCAAAAAAGATCGTTCTGCCCTGATTAATTTCGAAGGAATTTCATCCATAGAAAAGAGCAAAAAATTGATTGGAAAGACGATTTATCTCCCGAAACAGGATGTTCAAATAGCAAGCGAGCCATCTCAATCGCCTATTCATGAACTCATCGGATATATTATCATTGATAAAACAAAAGGAGAAGTTGGCACCATAGAAGCCATAGAAGAAGCTACAGAAAATGTTTTGTTTGTTGTATCTTATCAAAACACTGAACTATTAATACCAGTAGTTGAGGAGTTTATAGAAAATATTGACGACCAAAAGAAAATAGTCTTTACCCAATTACCCATCGGACTACTTGAGATTAACCAGTAAAGCATGATCGAGTCGATAGCGTTTATCTGGTCATTCCAAAATCTACCCAAACAAGACACACAAAACCAATAAGTTATTTTCTTAATAAGGAAATATTTCTTTATTTGTGCGCATCCATAAAAAAAAGCCGTATATTTGTAGGTTGAAAACTTCAAAAATGTGTGTTAGTAAACTCGATGTATAAATCCCTAAAAACAAACAAGATGATGACAAAAAACAAAAAATTGATTGATTGGGTAAACGAGTGGGCAGCTTGGTGCGAGCCTACGAACGTTCAGTGGTGCGATGGCTCTGAAGAAGAGAATCAACACCTGCTCGATGCAATGGTTGCCAGTGGGATGGCAACTAAGTTGAACGAAGAAAAACGTCCTGGAAGTTACGCCTTCAACTCTGATCCGAGTGATGTAGCTCGGGTTGAAAACCGCACATTCATTTGCACAACAAACAAAGAAGATGCAGGCCCAACCAACAACTGGATGGCTCCCGACGAAATGAAAGCTACGATGAAAGCCCGTTACAAAGGATGTATGAAAGGGCGTACAATGTATGTTATGCCTTTCTCCATGGGACCACTTGGCTCAAACATTGCAAAAATTGGCGTGGAAATAACGGATTCTCCTTATGTTGTAACGAATATGCGTATCATGACGCGTATGGGAAAAAAGGTATTGGATCTATTAGGAGAAACCGGGGAATTCATTCCTTGTATGCATTCCGTTGGCGCACCATTAGAACCTGGACAAAAAGACAGCAAATGGCCTTGTGCTCCTTCAATTGACGATAAATTCATTTCTCATTTTCCCGAGACATACGAAATCTGGTCATTTGGCTCAGGTTACGGCGGAAATGCTTTATTAGGGAAAAAATGTCTTGCCTTACGCATTGCCTCCAAAATGGCAAAAGACGAAGGTTGGTTAGCAGAACACATGCTGATTTTAGGCATCACGAATCCTAAAGGCGAAAAGAAATACATAGCAGCAGCCTTCCCATCAGCTTGCGGAAAAACAAACTTAGCCATGCTTATTCCAACAATTCCAGGATGGAAAGTTGAAACCGTCGGCGACGATATTGCATGGATGAAATTTGGCAAAGATGGCCGTCTATATGCTATCAACCCCGAAGCCGGATTCTTTGGCGTTGCTCCTTTCACTTCGATGGACACCAACCGGAATGCCATGCTTTCAGCACGTGCCAACACTATTTTCACCAATGTTGGGGTAACACCTGATGGTGACATTTGGTGGGAAGGTATTGGAACAGATTGTCCTGCCGGAACTATTGATTGGAAAAACAAAGTGTATGACCCTGCCTCAGGCGAGCCATGTGCTCACCCTAACGCACGCTTTACGGCCCCTGCAAATCAATGTCCCGCTATTGACCCATCTTGGGAAGAACCTGCAGGAGTTCCTATTTCTGCCATCTTATTTGGCGGTCGCCGTCCTTCCACTGTGCCTCTCATTCACGAATCTACAAGTTGGAACCATGGCGTGTTCATGGGATCGATTGTAGGATCTGAAGTTACAGCTGCTGCCATCGGGTTGAAAGCCGGCGTTCGCCGCGATCCTTTTGCTATGCTTCCATTCTGCGGATACAACATGGGCGATTATTTTGGTCACTGGATTGAAATCGGGGAAAAGACGACAGAGGACAAATTACCGAAAATTTTCTTCGTCAACTGGTTCCGTAAAGATAATGGGAAATGGTTGTGGCCGGGTTATGGCGAAAACAGCCGCGTGTTAGCATACATCTTTGATCGTTGCAACGGACAAGGCGAAGCAGTAAATTCGCCAATCGGTAAAATCCCTGCTCCAAATGCAATTAACACGGAAGGGTTAGACATGAGTGCGGATCAAATTAAAAAAGCATTAGCCGTGAATGTTGATGAGTGGAAAGACGAAGTAGCGCTTATTGAGGAGCATTACAAAATGTTTGGTAATCATCTTCCAAAAGAATTGAAAGAAGAATTAGTCGGTTTGAAAAAACGCTTAGAAATGTAAGAATATTTCAGTGCGAAAGCGCCTAATAACACAACGAGGGAGAATGACAAATTCATTCTCCCTCGTTTTTTATATGCATCAATAGAAAAGCATCATACGCTATACTTCAATGATTTTACCTGAATATAGAGCATCAAGTGTCTCTCCAAGAGTAGGCTTAAGCGCAGCCATGCCCACAACTCCGGTACAATGTCCAGTAAAGATTTTAGGAATATGTAATGATTTTAATCGTACTGACAATTGATTAACCACATCTTCCGATTCTGTCAACCGATTGGTGGTTGTGTTGCTTAAATGAAATCCACCAATCACGCAACGAATTGGCAATGCAGGTTGTGCTTCCTGTACGGTTCGCACCATGTTCACTACTCCCTGATGCGAACAACCCGTAAAAACAACATTTGAGTCTTTCTCCTC
>DAHXOX010000066.1 GCA_027364655.1 Paludibacter sp.
AACAGAAGAAATTGCCAACGCCAACACCTTGCTGAATGATCGTAAAGGCGATCTTGCACAAAAACAAGGCGAATTGGAAGAAATTGTTTCTGAGACCAAACAAGAAGAAGAACGCTTACGCGAACGTGCCAAAGAAATTGAATCTATGATTGAGTCTCGTTTGCTTACGGCGTTCAAAAGGATCCGTAAAAACGTTCGTAACGGCTTGTCAGTGGTCACCATTCAGCGCGATGCCTGTGGCGGTTGTTTCAACAAAATTCCACCTCAACGACAAATGGAGATTCGGCTTCGCAAGAAAGTTATTGTCTGCGAATATTGTGGACGTATCTTAGTTGATCCTGACATCAACACTCCATCTACACTCGAATAGTTTTTCACCACAAAATTCAATATTCCTTGCTCTTTCTGGTGCAAATATGCGCTTGAAGAGCAAGGTTTTTTTATTTAACACCTCACTAACTCAGACCACATGAAGAGTATCGAAGAAATATTTCTCTCCCGTACATCGGTGCGACGTTACGAGCGAAGAGCCATTGAACCCGAAAAATTAGATTTAATTTATCGCGCCATTCAAAATACGCCAACCAGCTACAACGGACAGCAATTTTCCGTTATCGCCGTGAGCGACCAAACAATCAAAGAACAAATCTATGCCATCACCGGTCAAAAACAGATCAAGACTTGCGCCATATTCTTAGTATTTTGTGCTGATTTCAACAAGCTAAAGCAATTTGCTGATGCCAAAGGCATTGATTTTCCACGATTGCAAGACACGATGGATGGATTGTTGGTAGGAGTGATCGATGCTTCGTTAGCCATGCAAAATGCCGTCATAGCTTCTGAAGCGCTTGGATTAGGCACCTGTTGCATTGGCTACACACGTACTGCAGACCCGACACAATTAGCAGAACTCCTTCAGCTTCCTCAAGGTGTTGCCGTCGTCTGCGGCTTATCCATTGGCTATCCGGCAGAACATCCGGATCTGAAACCTAAGCAACCGCTCTCTTTAGTCATTCACCATAATTATTACCGTACCGATCGTATTAATGAGGAACTTATAACCTATAACGATGAGGTATCTCAATACAATGAAGTTCGCTCCGGCGACAAAACGCACCACGATTGGGGAACGCATATTCTCGACTATCACCGCATGGCATTAGACTACCACTTGGAGGAATATTTGCAACACCAGGGGTTTGACCTTTCTATTCCAAAGAATGATATGGGAGAACGCAACTAAGAATGTAAGTTTAAAGCGCAAATAATGAAATGATTATAAACTTGAAGATTTTCACAATCATCTGTCTTCCTTTTTTTCTACAGCGCAATAATCAATAAAAAAATAGTGCTACCTTTGCAGCGAAATTTTAAAATGATATTCCTCATGGACGATGGCCCGGCGAACAACTTAGTATTAACTTGCGTTTAGCAAGGAAGCCGCATCGCAATCGCTTTCTTCTAAACCACTAACAGAAGGAGGCACTTATGACTTCTCTCACTACCTTTTATTTAAGCAGACTCATTGGATGCAAACTGTTTGATGCCCGCGAAAATGTGTTGGGCATCATTCTGGATGTTTATGTTCAGCTTCCAATGAACAACACCGAAATCGACAAGGCTCAACGGCCTAAAATTATTGGGTTTTACATTAAGCAACAGAAAAAACGCTTGAACGTCACCTTGACCAATGTGCAAATTGTAAAGTTCAACACCCATTACAAAGTACAATGCCAAGCGATGACCGAAGTGTCTCCTGATACACTTAACAATACCTTTTTGCTGAAAGAAACCATTCTCGATAAACAAATCGTAGATATCAATGGCAGAAAGTTAGTACGTGTGAACGACGTGCGAATGGTAGCCCTCTCTTCAGGTGCTTTTGTCGTAGCTGTTGATGTTGGCCTTGAGGGATTGCTGCGACGCATTGGAATTCACCCGCTTATTAAAGCGATCTTACAACTTTTCGGCGGGAAGACTCCTTCCAAATTTATTCTGTGGGACGACGTGGAAGCCATCGATTTTGCCACGTTAAACATCAAACTCAACACACCATTTACCAAACTCAACACGCTTCACCCGTCTGACTTAGCGGATATAATTGAAGACTTGGGAAAAGACTCAAAAACTTCAGTCTTTTCTTTATTAGACGAAGAGACTGCGGCTGATGTACTCGAAGAACTTGAGTCTAAAGAGCAAGTGCATATCATCGAAAGTCTTTCCATTGCCAAAGCTGCTGATGTGCTCGAAAAAATGCCGGCTAACGAGGCGGCTGATTTGATGGACAACTTAGAAGAAGAGAAAGCCCAACAACTACTAGAGGAAATGGAGTCTGAGGCATCGGAAGAAGTCAGAGATTTGCTTGAGTATCCAGACTCTTCCGTTGGCAGCTTAATGACAACCAACATATTAACTTTTCAAGAGACACAAACCATTGCCGATGTGATTGAATTCATTAAAGCGGAACAACCGGAAATGGAATCACTTTATACCCTTTTTGTTGTAGATGAGTACAACCGGTTATCAGGCACCTTCTCGATGCGTGACTTGTTGATTGAGCCGCCCGATACGCCATTGACGGAAATTATGAATTCGAACACCAATCAAGTCAATGACTATGATCGACTAGATTCACTTTCGGAAATCATTTCCAAATACAACCTCTTAGCCGTTCCTGTTACCAATGAAAATGAAGAGCTGGAAGGCATGGTGGTAGTGGATGATGTCGTTGACGACTTATTAGGCAAACGTAGAACCATGTAACAAAGGAGGAATATTTATGGTTTGGAAGAAAACGAATCGGAAGAGTATTTTCGGCAGTATTGCAATTTTCCTCGCTATATTAGGACCCGGCATCATCACAGGCAGCGTAGATAATGACGCGGGAGGCATCACCACTTATTCGGTCGCCGGCGCCATGTACGGCTACCAACTTCTTTGGACGCTGATTCCGTCGTTCATCGTTCTTTTAGTGGTGCAGGAAATGAATGCCCGAATGGGGATTGTTACTGGCAAAGGCTTAGCAACATTAATACGAGAAAACGCCGGCGTAAAGGTCACTTTTTTCATCTTTATGGGGTTACTGCTTGCCGACATTGGAAACACCACCACAGAATTTGCAGGCGTTGCCGGTAGTTTAGAAGTGTTTAATGTAAGTAAGTACATTTCAGTCCCTTTAGTGGCTTTCATTGTTTGGATTCTTGTCGTGAAAGGAAATTACACCATCGCCGAACGCATCTTCTTGGTTTTCAGCGCATCGCTATTAGTGTATATCATTTCCGCTTTGATGGGACATCCGCAATGGCAGGAAATAGGGCATTCAATCGCCCGACCTCACATGGGAATGGACAACACAACGCTTACGATGGTGCTGGGCATTGTAGGGACTACCATTGCTCCATGGATGCAGTTTTACATGCAATCGTCGGTTATTGAGAAAAAACTTAAGATCTCACAATACAACTACGTACTACTCGACATTATAATTGGGTGTGTTGCCACCATAACAGTAGCCTTTTTCATCATCATTGCCTGTGCATCAACGTTGCATACAAACCACATCGTGATTAACGAAGCAAAAGATGCTGCCTTGGCTCTCAAACCTCTCGCGGGAGAATTTGCATCCCAAGTGTTCGCCTTCGGACTCTTTGTCGCATCGATTTTTTCTGCCGTGATCTTACCCTTAGCAACGGCATTTTACGTTTCCGAAGCATTTGGATTTGAAGCAGGCATCGATAAAAAATGGAATGAAGCCCCCGAGTTTTACATACTTTACACCGGTATCATCCTACTTTCAGCCGGTATCATCCTGATTCCCAATGCACCGTTAATCGGAATATCACTTTGGTCACAGGTCATTAATGCCATCTTGTTGCCGGTTGTTTTGGTGAGCATGATACTTCTGGTCAACAAGAAAAAACTCATGGGTGTGCACACAAACAAACCCATTGTGAATATCATTGGTTGGATCACCGTTGTCATCTTGGTTGCCATGTCATTAACGATGTTAGTAGCGCCATTTTTCTAATTGTTGAACGAAAAGCATATCGTACCAAAACCGACGATAACAACCTAACTTGTTGCTATCATCGATTTTTTGTCTTCTTATTTAAAAGAAATCGATTGAACAATAGCATTCAGATTTGATGTACCCGTTTAAATTGTATCTTTGTAACTCAAAAAACGACATAAAACATGGAAATAGTTGTTAGCGGCATTCGCCCAACAGGAAATTTACACATTGGAAACTATTTTGGCGCCTTGCGCAACTTCATTAAGATGCAAAATGAGCATCAATGTTATTTCTTCATTGCCGATTACCACTCATTGACCACGCATCCTACTCCACATGATTTGCATGGCAATGTGAAACAAATATTAGCAGAGTATTTAGCGGCAGGATTAAATCCTGAAAAATCAGCATTATATGTGCAAAGCGATTTGCCGGAAACCATCGAATTGTATCTTTTTTTCAACATGAACGCTTATGTTGGCGAGTTAGAACGTTGTACATCATTCAAAGAAAAAATCAGAAAACAACCTGATAACGTGAATGCAGGATTGCTAACTTATCCAACGTTGATGGCAGCCGATATCCTGATACATAGAGCTTCTAAAGTGCCCGTAGGTAAAGACCAAGAGCAACATCTCGAGATGACCCGCACGTTTGGAAACCGGTTCAACCGTATGTACCAAACTGATTATTTTCCAGAACCACAGGCTTTTAATTTTGGCGAAGAATTACTCAAAATACCCGGACTAAACGGTAGTGGCAAAATGGGAAAATCGGAAGGCGAAGGCAATGCCATTTTCTTGGCTGATGAACCCGAAATGATTCGTAAAAAAGTTATGCGGGCAGTTACTGATGCAGGCCCAACTGAAATGAATCAAACGAAACCAGAAGTAATTGAAAACTTGTTTAGTCTGATGAAAGCAGTTTCAGATACTTCTACCATAAGTTATTTTGATGAGAAATATGCCACTTGCCAAATTCGCTATGGAGACTTGAAAAAACAGTTAGCAGAAGACATGATTCGGTTCACCACACCACTACGTGAAAGAATCAACGAAATCAAAGCCAATGATGCTTATCTCCATCAAGTAGCCGAAATGGGTAGAGAAAAAGCGCACGAAAGTGCAGCAAAAACCATTCGAGAAGTACGCGAAATCATCGGATTCAAACGTTTCTGAATTGCCGGAGAATTCAAAATTAACTCCCTAAACCGATTGTACATGTCCACACTGATTGCACCTTCCTTGCTGGCAGCAAACTTTGCCAACTTACAGCATGACATTGAAATGATCAATCGCAGTGAAGCCGATTGGCTACACTTAGACATTATGGACGGCGTATACGTCCCCAATATTTCTTTTGGATTTCCAGTCATCGAAGCTATTAAAACATTGTGCAAAAAACCGATGGATGCTCATTTGATGATCATTCATGCTGACGACTACATCACTCGCTTTCAAAAATTGGGGATTAATCGGCTCACAGTGCATTACGAAGCATGTACACATTTGCATCGAACCATCCAAACCATTCATCAGGAAGGAATGAAAGCCGGCGTGGCGCTTAACCCTCATACACCAGTATTTTTGCTCCAAGACATTATCGAAGACATAGACACCGTGCTAATTATGAGCGTCAATCCAGGCTTTGGCGGACAAACATTCATTGAACATAGTTACCGTAAAGTCTCTGAACTTAAAGAGTTGATTTTGAGAAAACAAACTTCTACACTTATCGAAGTAGATGGTGGTGTCAATTTAGAAACCGGTGCAAAACTAATTGCCAACGGCGCTGACGTGTTAGTAGCCGGTAACTTTGTTTTTGCATCATCCAGTCCGGAAAAAACGATTCATCAACTCAAGCAACTTTAATCAGGCTATCCTATTCCGATTTCTTTTGATCACGCGGACGACGATCGAAAAATGGATTTTTCGATGAAATACTAATTGGAATGGCATAAATGGAATGACACTCAGTCATAATACTCAAAGCTTTTACCGCAAAACCTACAGAAAACATTACCCTCGAATCGACACGCAAATCAGCAGCAGTAGCCACCGCAGACCCAATGGCAATACCCAGATCGATCATATTTATAGCACACGGGGTGGCTTCATTCTGCAATTTTTCGTTGCACGAAGCAAATCCGCAATACCCACAATTGAGGTTTTGCACTTGGGTTTGGGTGCCAATGAGTATTACAGCATCAGCATGAAGAATATTTTCTGCGTCGCGAAACAAGAATTTCAAGCCTGTTTCTTCACCTTTGGCATACGTTACTTCTGACAATTTTTGAATATCTTCGCCTATAACTGTGGCAATTTCAATCACATCGATACCTTTTCCTTTAGGAGCTGTCCGCGCTGCCGTCATTATTAATTGTGCAATCTCGACGATACGGGCAGAACGGCTCTCTCTTTCGTTGATAATCATATTTTTAGTAGTTTGAAGTCAATTGTTTTACAGCTAAGCCTTCTAATCTCTTTTGAAACTATTAACGGATTGACAAAAGTACAAAAAACAGAGGATATCGCTTTTCAAAAAAAAGATGTTCATCGAAAAACGCAGAAACACAGAAAAAGGCATAAATGCTTGCTCGTTTGAAAAGTATACACTATCTTTGCAGCCATTAATTTATATCCAAAATTTTATTCGTAATGTATTTAACTGCAGAAAAGAAAGAAGAAATCTTCGGCAAGTACGGAAAGTCGAATACTGATACTGGGTCGGCAGAATCCCAGATAGCATTATTTTCATACCGTATTAGCTCGTTAACTGAGCATCTCAAGTTAAACGCGAAAGATTATAGCACAGAAAGAGCATTGGTCATGTTGGTAGGTAAACGTCGTCGGTTACTCGACTACTTAAAAGCCAAAGATATTGAACGATATCGCCACATTATCAAAGAGCTTAACATTCGGAAGTAAGCTCATCGAACAACTTAAAGAAGCCATCTCAATCAGGTGGCTTTTTTATTTTAAACCATCTCACAAAAGGGATAAGACAATGACTAAATGAGGTTCAAGCACACATTCCTTAGTGGTTGACATAGTTTAACACCGTACTAATCATCACAATCAGGCAAAATTGCCTATTTTTGCTTGAATTAAACCCCCACACATGAAGAAATTGATTTTGCTTGGCGCTACTTTTCTGTTTATAGTAATAAGCACTCATGCACAAGAGTCGTACACATTTACTCAACCTTCACACGCCTTTCAAGAAGGCACAGCGCTCTATCTGCAAAAACAATACAGCGCGGCACAACATCAAATGGAAATCTTTTTACAAAAAGCCGACCCACTCGACAAAGTAAGGAGTGAAGAGGCTTCCTATTTTATAGCAGCTTGTGCTTTTGAATTGAGACAACCCAATGCAAAGGAATTAATAGAAAAACACCTCAGTTCTTACCCAAGTTCTCCTCAAGAATCACATCTGCACTATATGGCAGGTATTCTCAGATTTGAAGCAAAACAATATGCAGCAGCCTTAAATGAATTTGAGAAAGTAACAGTTAATCAATTAAAGCCATCCGAAGGCCTTTTATGCCATTTTGTAACAGGCTATTCCAACATGGCCGTCAATCGTTTTTCCGATGCACTTATTGCGTTTAAACCTCTCTTAGGCAGCGAAAAATATGATGCGGTAGCTACCTATTATTATGGATATTGTGAATATGCTTTGGATAATTATGAAGCAGCGCTTCCCTATTTTCAAAAAATTGATCAGTTGCCTGAATTCTCCTCATTGGCGCCTTACTACATCATACAAATTTATGCCAAACAACATGACTATGCAAACGTGAAAAGTTATGGCAATGCAATCCTAAAATCGCAACCAAACAATGCGAAAAACAGCGAAGTTTATCGACTTCTGGGAGAATGCGACTATCGGGAACACAATTATAACCAAGCCGTTACTCAATTTTCAAAAGCAGGAGCCATGAATGCTTCCCTTCCACGTAATTCTCTCTTTATGTGGGGTATATCCTGTTATAAAACGAGTCACTTTGCCGATGCTATTGCTCCATTGTCGAAAGTTGCAGCCGTGTCGGATAGCTTAGGACAAAACGGCTTTTTTTGGCTTGGGAATACGTATATTCAACTGAAAGAAATATTGAAGGCTAAGCTCGCCTTTGAAGCCGCCTCAAAGATGAATTATGACAAAACCGTACAAGAAGAAGCGATGTACAATTACGCGATGACAACTTACACAAGCACGTCTCCTTTTGGCGAATCAGTGAAGATTTTTGACCGATTTCTTACCCAGTTCCCACATTCAGCACATAGCGAAACCATTAAGACTGACTTAGCCACTGTTTTATTAGCATCAAAAGATTATCCGGCAGCTTTACAAGCCATTCAAAAACTGCAATCGAACTCTCCGCAAATTGCAGCAGCCAAAGAAAACATTCTTTTTCATCTTGGCATTGAACAATTCAACGGCAATCATTACCAAGCCGCAATCGATTATTTCACAAAATCCATCGAATCTGAAACATTTGGAACAGTGATGGCTCAAACTTATTATTGGAGAGGCGAGAGTTATTACCGCTTACACGAATATCAACCAGCTATTAAGGATTGGTTAGCTTATCAAAACAACTCACTCAGCGCCAAAGATGCCAATTATAATCAGTCTAATTATGATTTAGGATATGCCTATTTCAAAGTCAACGATTTTAAACAAAGCCAACTCTATTTCCTTCGTTTTGCCGGCAGTGAACACGATCCACTTTCGCCTATATACAATGATGCATTGGTACGCATAGCCGATTGCCATTTCCAAACACGGGATTTTGCCGATGCTCACATCTTTTATGCACAGGTTATCGCTAAGAATGTTGCCGCCAGCGCTTACGCTCAATATCAAACGGCATTTATTAACGGGCTTGAAAAACATTATCGTGCCAAAATTGATGAATTGAACAAATTGACTAAAAATTATCCTGCATCAGAATACACAGAACAAGCCTATTATGAAATAGGACGTGCCTACATATCTCTCGAACAGTATGATAAGGCCATCATTGCATATCAAACTTTGCTTCAAAAATTTCCCAATGGATCGTTAGCACGCAAAGCCTCTCTCGAAATCGGTATGGCATATTACATTAACAACAACAAACAACAGGCTTTAGACGCATATAAAGCCGTTGTAGCAAATTACCCCGGCAGCAACGAAGCCAACGAGGCAATGCAAAACATTGAAAATATTTATGTTGATATGGCAGACGCCAATGACTACCTCGCCTATCGTCGTTCGCTGGGCAAAAACAATGAACTATCAATCAATGCGCAGGACTCGCTAACCTTTGTAACGGCAGAAAAACTATATCTCAGCGGACAGACAAAACAAGCCGTCACACAACTCAACCAGTATCTCACCCAATTCTGTCCTCAAGGCAATTATTGTGTCAAAGCAACTTACTATTTGGCAGATAGTTATCGCCAACTCCATCAATTAGACAACGCATTAGCGGCTTATCAAAAATTAGCAACGCTTAAAGGGAACCCTTATCAAGAAGAAGCATTAGCGCAATGTGCATCAATTACGTATGACGCAAAAACGTATGACGCATCGCTCAATTTCTTTCAATCGTTGCTCAATATCACCACCAACAACACATATAAGCAAGCCGCTCTTTTAGGTATATTACGAAGCAGCTACTTGGGACACAACAGCACTGTCACCATTGCTGCTGCAAACGACATTTTCTCAGACATAAAAGCAACGCCCGAAATGAAAGACGAAGCTCGATTTGATCAGGCCTCTTCTTACCAATTGATCGACCAAGCTGACAGCGCTTTTACTGATTGGAGTCTCTTAGCGCAAGACGTTCACTCTGCTTATGGAGCGCAAGCCAAATATGAAGTGGCCAAATATTACTTTGACAAAGGCGATTTAGCCAAATCGGAAAGCGAAGTGCTTGATTTTATCAACAAAGGCACTTCTTATCAATTTTGGCTGGCAAAAAGTTTCTTGCTACTTTCCGATATTTATGTCAAGAAAGGCGACGATTTTCAAGCAAAACAATATTTATTGAGTTTGCGCGACAACTACCATGCCAATGATGAGATTCAATCTCTCATTCAACAACGATTACAAGCTATTGATGAGCGTCAAAATGCGCCAACAACTTCTACACCAACGGTAAATCATTAATTATTCGTTTTCACAACGGCTCACCAATTTCAGCAACAATGAAGCAATCAACTTATTTCCTTTTTCTGTTCAGCATGATCGGAACTCAATTTGTCACCGCTCAAGTAACTAAAAATGATACTATTGCCAAACGTAATGTGATCATCGAACGGGATTATACGCCTAATGCACCCGACGTGCACCGAATTGTGGTGAATCCTGTCGTCACTGAGCCTGAAATCAAACCTGAACCGGTGGCATACTCCGACCAGGTATCGCCACTTCAACCGGCTTTCGATTTACATAAATGGCAAGCTGCGGTGGTACATATAGATCAAGACCCTATTCATAAAGGATATGCACTGATTGGTGGAGGATTGTATGGTAATGCATTGGGTGATTTGTTACTGCCCATTGTGAGCGACAAGTCGCAGCAATTAACCTTCAACACACATTTATGGTCGCTTTTCGGTAACAAACAACAACACTTGGTTACCAACTTTGGATTGGATTACAAATATTCTTTCAAACCGTTCGACTTCTTGGTAGGCGCTTATTTCAACCGTGAAGGATTTAATTACTATGGAACAAACGGCCCTTCTTTTCAATTTCTTCCTTCATCAACCAGCTATAAAGATACCACGAACCACTTTGTCAATGGTGGCTTTAACGTCGGCATTCGTTCACGACAAAATTCTTCGAACGTTGATTATTCAGCGCAAGTAAAGTACAACAGCTTTGTCCCCGGATTTGGATTGCATGAACAACAAATAAAAACTTCGGGTAATGTTGAATTTCCTGTTAATGAGAATCGTTTGGGAATTTCAGCCGATGTGACAAACTTTTCATATAATCAACCAACAGGATCAGGCTATCCCAATTATGCCGTAATTGGCGTTAATCCTTATTTTAACTTGTTGGGAGGCAATTGGATGGTTCATATTGGATTAAAGGATTATGTGGCTACCGGAGGAAGTAACAAGAAGATAAATCTGATGCCGGATGTAACCGCTCACATTGATCTTATCCCGACGGTTACCGTTTATGGTGGCATTACCGGAAGTTATCAAATAAATTCCATGCAAAACATGATGGAGAATAACCGTTACTTAGTACCTACGTTACGCGTCAGAGATAGTTACGTGCCTATTGACGCTTTTGCAGGCATAAAAAGCAGTCCCATGTCCGGACTTTTGTTAAACGGATCCATTGACTATAAACATTATGACAAACAATATTTTTATGTAAATACAGCAGACACCCTTTCTTTTGCATCTCCCACTCAATATTGGAATAATCCCATGTTTGATGTAGCTTACGATAATGCCCAAGAGGTGACGCTTCATTTCAACAGCAACTATAATTGGCGCGACCAACAAGTCATTTTCTTAGAAGCCAATTATCATTATTGGCATACTCAAACCTTGTCTCATGCGTGGATGCAACCATCTTTTGAGTTTGCAGCCGGTATTGACCAAAAAGTCACACAACATCTTTTCCTTAATGCCAATTACTATTTTGCAGGTGGGCGATATGCAGCCTTGCCAAATAGCACCTCTGTGCGCATGAAAGATATCAACGATGTGAATGTTGGCGCCTCCTATTCATACAGTAACTGGTTGACAGCCTTCGCACGTGTAAACAATATTTTGGGTTTAGCATCCTCGCTTCGTTATCAAACGTGGTATGGGTATGATGCTGTTGGATGTAATTTTCAATTAGGAGTTGCCTTTTCTTTTTAATGGACAAAGCCATGCGGTGACAAATGAATTTAGTTCTGGTTACGCAACTCGTAACAATTGGGAGTGTAAATAACATGGCAAATCCTTATTTTCAATTTAAACAATTCACTGTTTGGCATGATCGTTGTGCCATGAAAGTGGGTACCGATAGTGTTTTGCTTGGCGCATGGGCCGACTTCAGCGGAGCTGCAAATATTTTAGATATTGGCACCGGATCGGGTATTCTTGCTTTAATGGCAGCACAAAAAGCACCCAATGCTCAAATTGATGCTATCGACATCGACGCTGCGGCAGCCGAACAAGCAAGAGAGAACTGTTCTCGTTCGCAATGGAAAGAACAAATCACTATCCATCATCAATCTTTACAAGAGTTTGCAAGCACCACGACTAAACGCTACAATATAATCATTTCAAATCCGCCATATTTCAGCAAAGCACTAAAATCACCTGACAAACAGCGAACCACAGCCAGACATAATGACCATTTAGACCTAACAACTCTTCTTGAAACATCCAGCAATCTTTTAGAATCCACAGGGCAACTCAACTTGATCTTACCTGTGACAGAAGGAGATCAAAGCATTCGTGAAGCAGCAAAATTCGGATTAACCTGCCTTCATCATACAGTTGTGAAACCAAATGAGAATTCTCTTCCTAAACGTTGTTTACTTTCCTTTTCTCAAACTTCGACCACGTGCATTGAAGATGAACTATACATAGAGACAAACACAAGACACAATTATTCTATTGAATATAAGCGATTGACTAAAGATTTTTACCTGAATTTCTAACGAAAATGAGTGATTTAACGGCATTGGTGCAAACGATTGAACTGTCATCATCGGGAATCTTTAACAAAGCAGCCATACTTCATCTAAAAAAACAAGTAACTTTGTACGTGCAATAATTTGCAACAAAATGAACACAGAATCCATCAAACCTGATTATATTTTTGAAACAAGCTGGGAGGTATGCAACAAAATTGGAGGCATCTACACGGTGCTTTCTACCAAAGCGCGTACTTTAAAGCAAACCGTGGATGATCATTTGATCTTTATCGGTCCCGATTTAGGTATTGGCGTACAAAACGACTTTATAGAATCGCCTACGCTATTTCAGGATTGGAAAACAGTAGCAGTAAAGCGTAACAACTTGAGAATAAGAGTGGGAAGATGGGACATTCCATCTCAACCCATAGTAATTCTGATAGATCATAAACCGTTTTTTGCTCAAAAGAATGAAATATACGGACGAATGTGGGAATGGTACAATATTGATTCCCTGCATGGATTTGGAGATTACGACGATGCTTCTTTATATGGATATGCAGTTGGAACTGTGATTGAAAATTTTTATCGTTTTTATCATCTCGACCAACAACGCGTCATTGCTCATTTCAATGAATGGAA
>DAHXOX010000069.1 GCA_027364655.1 Paludibacter sp.
GTTTAATGCCTAATAACTCACGACAATTAATGGTGCCAAATTGATCCTTAAATGCCTTTGCAGTGCGTTGAACCGCCGCATAATTAGCAGTTTTCAGGGCTTTTTCATCAGGGTTGACAGCAGAATAATGCAGTCCTAAAATCATAAACATACCGCTCACAGCGCCACACACTTCGCGTAAACGCCCCATGCCTCCCCCAAAAGAACCTGCCAAACGTTTCACTAATTCCGGTTCTAAACTAAACACATCGGCATAGGACAAAAATACAGACTGCGCGCAATTATAACCTTGCTTGAAATATTCCACAGCTTGAATTTTCCGTTCTTCAATATCAATGTCGATCTTTCCCATCATTTTGTCATTTTCATTAAATACACTAACGGTTGATTCGGAAGTAATTCAGGATGCAGCACCCGAATATAATCCCGAAGCAAAATATCGGGATGTACTACCCCACCTTCCCAAAAATCGTTACCTCCATTTGGGGTTATGCGTCCATTTAAACTATACACTTGCTGATTTTGGAAGGATTTAAATAGCTGATAACGAGAATCACTATTTTGGAGTGCAGTCAGATTTAAGGCTGAACAATTTAACCACACATTTGCATTTCGAAAATGTTGTAACGCTTGTTCAAAATTCACAGGAATGCTCCCAACTGTCGTGTCATTGCTAAAATAGTAGGTACACTGCGCATCTGCCAATAAATGACCCATAAAACCCGTACCACTCGGCATGTACCAAGTCCCCTTGAAACTATTCCCCACAAGAATAGAAGGACGATCGGAAGCTCGCTTCGCCAACTTTTTCAAAGCAAAGTAATTGGCAGTCATGTTCCGAAAAAGAGAATCCGCTAATTTTCCTTTATTATAAAAAGCAGCAACAAACTTAATCCATTCTGCTCTTCCTAAAGGTGTTGACTCCATCCACTCATCGTTGAACACAACCGGAATGCCAGCCTGAACCAATTGATCGGCAGAGGTATTTATCTGATTATAATTGGTCATCATCACCATTTGCGGCTGAAGCTCCATAACCTTTTCCACATTCAAATGAAACGGATCGCCTAAATCAAGAATTTTCCCCTCAGCATCGAGTTGACGAAAGGTAGTGCTGTAAACCAATTGCGGCGATGCCATACCTGTGAGCGTCGACAATTCGTGCAATGCTTCGAGAAATGCGACATGCGTACACGACGTTGCAGCGATGGAATGCAAAGGAACGATGATGGTCAATTTTAGATCAGGAGTTGTAATCCCTGCGTGCGGAATTAAATAATAAACTGCAGAAATATCTCCTTTTCTCCAAGGATTATAGACAGTCAAGCGTGAGTAATGCCGAAAATAATCGATGGCAAATCCATGTGCATACCGAATCACGGCAGATGAGTCAGGCTGCAACGACTTTTCAGACTGCGCAGGGTGCGGATGGCACGAAAACAGTACCGTTGAGAACAAAACCAGCCACAACAGGAGAACAAAGGAAGACAAACAATAAGACCAAAAATATCGTTTCATAACAAGGTGCAAAAGTAGGCATTATTCATCAATAGAAAAGAAAAAAAATAGCGCGTAATAATACTGCAAAGAATTTCTCGTATAATTCGTAAAAAATTATACCTTTGTAAAAAAATGAATGATTCCGACTCGTTTTTTAATCAGCTGTCAATAAACGGGTTGAAAACAACTTATTCATTACTATCCTATGCAACAATATCTCAATTTACTTCAACATGTGCTGAACGAAGGAGTTCATAAGGAAGACCGTACAGGCACAGGAACCCTGAGCGTGTTTGGCTATCAAATGCGATTTCGATTAGAAGATGGATTTCCGCTGCTTACCACCAAACAATTGCATACAAAATCGATTATTCACGAATTACTTTGGTTTCTACGTGGAGAGACAAACGTTCATTATTTACAACAAAACGGAGTACGAATATGGAACGAATGGGCAGATGAAAAAGGAGAATTAGGCCCTATCTACGGCTATCAATGGCGCTCGTGGCCTGACTATAACGGAGGACACATTGATCAAATCAGCCAAGCCATTGAAACGATCAAGCACAATCCAGACTCTCGACGCATCATTGTCAGCGCATGGAACGTAGCCGATCTTCCCAAAATGCACCTGCCGCCTTGCCATGCTTTCTTTCAGTTCTATGTTGCTAATGGTAAATTAAGCTTGCAACTGTATCAACGCAGTGCTGATATTTTTCTTGGCGTTCCATTTAACATTGCCTCTTATGCTCTTCTTTTAGAAATGATGGCACAAGCCACCGGACTAAAAGCAGGCGATTTTGTGCATACATTGGGTGATGCTCACATTTACACGAATCATTTGGATCAGGTAAAGCTACAATTAACGCGTGAACCAAGGGCTTTACCAAAACTGAAACTCAACCCGAACAAAACGAATCTTTTTGACTTTGTGTTCGACGATATTACCATTGAAGAATATAATCCTCATCCCCATATTCGAGGTGAGATTGCTGTTTAAATGGCATTTAAACAGGATTTAAAAAAGTCTTTCGGAAAAAACAATTTACCCAACTCACAAAAAAGATAGACATGAAATCAACAACTATCCTACAAAACATCAAAAAACAGATTCCAAACACCATCACAAGTGGTAATCTGTTTGCAGGATGTATAGCTATTTATGCCGGCTTCGACGGACAATATGATGTGGCAGCCACTTTCATTATAATAGCGGCTGTGCTTGATTTTTTCGATGGCTTTGCAGCCCGAATGCTACACGCCTACTCACCTGTCGGAAAAGAATTGGACTCCTTAGCCGACATCGTTAGTTTTGGCGTGGCTCCTTCGGCAATGGTCTTTTCAGTCATGTCCGATAATTTTCCCGTGGCATGGCATTTCTTGAGCTATTCTGCTTTTTTGATTGCAGTCTTTTCCGCATTACGATTAGCAAAATTCAACATTGATGAACGACAAGGAGCAATCTTTATTGGTCTTCCCACGCCTGCCAATGCCATCTTCTGGGCATCCTTTGTGGTGGCTACCAGTAATTTATTCACATCGTTGCACTGGAAATTTGTATTAGTGCTCGTTGCCGTGTTTTGTTATTTACTATTGGCCGAAATTCCCATGTTTTCGTTGAAAATGAAAAGTTGGAAATGGAAAGATAACCGAACAAGGTACATTTACTTGATTATTGCCTCGCTTGTGTTAATCAGTTCACGATTTAACGCAGGCTCCTTAGCCATTGTTATTGTGTTGTATATTGGTTTTTCGATAGTAGCTTTTTATCGTAAAAAACAATAAAACAATTGCCTCCATAAATTGATCCAAGTTATTCAATTTATAAAGAAAAAAGTGTACTTTTAGCGCCGAAATCAATCTTCCATTGTCATTAATAATATAAATCAAAAATTCTATGAACACAAAACAGAAAAGTTATGCATTGCCTATCGCAATGATGTTTGCTCTCTTCTTTATGATCTCCTTTGTAACAGGTCTTCCGAATCCATTGGGGGTTATTGTAAAAAATCAATTTGGTGCATCCAATTTCATGTCTTCATTAGGCAATGCAGCCAACTTTATTGCTTATGCTTTCATGGGAATTCCCGCAGGTCTATTACTTGAAAGAATAGGTTATAAAAAAACGGCTTTAGCAGCCATCGTTGTAGGTATCACGGGTGTAGCAATTCAATTTCTTTCGGGTCAGTTGGGAAATTTTGCCATATATCTTACAGGAGCTTTTGTTTCAGGATTCTCCATGTGTATGTTGAATACCGTAGTTAACCCAATGCTCAACACGCTTGGTGGCGGTGGCAAAAAAGGGAATCAATTAATTCAATTCGGAGGTTCCATCAACTCTATTGGTGCAACCATTGTTCCTGTGCTTGTCGGTTACCTGATTGGAAATGTGGCCAAAGCAAACATCAGCGATGCAAACCCAGCACTCTTCATTGCAATGGGAATTTTCGCTTTAGCTTTTCTCGTGTTATTCTTCATGCAAATACCAGAACCTCACATGGTAAGCAAAGAGAAAGCCAAAATAAAACACACACACAGCGCACTTTCTTTCCGACATTTCATTTTAGGCGCCATAGCTATCTTTGTATATGTTGGCGTTGAAGTAGGAATTCCAAATTTCACAAACCTGTTTATGACGACTAATACGTCACTTGGAGGATTAAATATCAACGCTACCATAGCGGGGACGGTGGTTGGCACATATTGGTTTTTGATGTTGTTAGGCCGTTTGACCGGTGCATCAGTAGGCGCAACCATTTCTTCAAAAGCCATGCTTACTTTTGCTGCTTCATTGGCATTGATATTACTTATGTTTGCAATTTTCAGCCCTATTTCCACAACTGTGAAAATGCCGGTTTTCCGTTCCGACATTTCGTTCGGTATGGCAGAGGTGCCCATTAGCGTAATGTTCCTGATTTTAGTTGGTATCTGTACCTCAGTCATGTGGGGTGGCATCTTTAACCTTGCCGTTGAAGGATTGGGAAAATACACAGCAATGGCTTCAGGAATTTTTATGGTAATGGTTTGTGGTGGTGGAATTTTGCCAATGATACAAGGGTTTGTTGCCGACAAAATGGGTTACGTAGCAAGTTACTGGGTCATTTTCGTTGGAGTTGCCTACATTTTATTTTACGCCCTGATCGGAAGCAAAAACGTGAACAAAGATATACCAGTTGAATAATTAAAAACAATCATTTTATCATGGAGAAACCGTATGTTATAGGAATTGATATGGGAGGAACTAACACCTCTTTTGGAATTATTGATACGAGAGGAGAAGTAATCCGTCGCGGAGCTATCAAAACACAAAAATTTGCAGAAGCTGATCAATACATAGAGGAGCTTCACGCAACATTAGAACCTCTGATTGAAGAAGTGGGTGGTATAGATAAAATCAAAGGCATCGGGATGGGAGCACCTAACGGAAACTTCTATACCGGCAATGTGGAATTTGCTCCCAATTTGCCGTGGAAAGGAGTCATTCCTTTTGCAGAAATGTTACATACCACGTTTGGCGTGTCGGCAGCTCTTACCAACGATGCCAATGCAGCTGCTATCGGCGAAATGACGTATGGCGCAGCACGTGGCATGAAAGATTTCATCATGATAACGTTGGGCACAGGTGTTGGAAGTGGTATTGTTATCAACGGCCAATTGGTTTATGGACATGATGGCTTTGCAGGAGAATTGGGACATACGACCATTGTGCGTAATAATGGGCGCCAATGTGGTTGCGGGAAGACAGGTTGTTTGGAAACTTACACCTCAGCAACAGGTGTAGCACGTACAGCACGGGAGATGCTTGAAATGAGAAAAGACGATAGCATTCTACGTAACATTCCACTTGAAAGCATTACTTCCAAAGATGTGTTCGATGCTGCCATGGCAGGAGATATTATTGCTAAAGAGATTTTTGAATATACTGGTCGTGTGTTAGGAGAAGCTTTTGCTGATTTCATTGCGTTCAGCGCACCGGAAGCGATCATCATTTTCGGTGGTTTAGCCAAAGCAGGCAATCTGATCATGAATCCAATACGTGAAAGCATGGAAAAAAATGTATTGCCTATCTGGAAAGGAAAAGTAAAACTTCTTTTCTCTGCATTAAACGAAGCCGATGCTGCTATTTTAGGTGCCAGCGCTTTAGCGTGGGAGCTGAAAAACTAAGCATACTCGCATAATGAACAGAAACAGCCTGCGAGTATTATACTTGCAGGCTGTTTTTTCTTCTAATGTCTTTCAGCAAAACGCAAATGAAAAACGACAGCCGCTTATCATGGGCCATTACCCTGATCTTTTTTGGAATCTTATTCTTGATGGAACACCTTCGGTTATTTCCTGAGCCGGTTCGCCATATGTTGTTCGATTTCCGAAACTATCCTTTTTATGCAGGGATTATTTTTCTCTTAACCAACAAGAACCATACGATCGGTATTATTTTGCTCATAATTGGTATCTTATTCAGACTATCCGACATCATCCGGCTTACACAAAATGTGTCAGAGTTTATCTGGCCTGCCTTGTTAATTGTCGCCGGAGTGGTTATGCTATTGGGTACAAAAAAAAGAAAAAGATAATTTTCATCAGATATTCAACATGAACATTGTTTGCATTGGGGCCGGAAATGTTGGCTGGCATTTGGCAAGCCATTTAGCAGAGGCTGACTTTACCATTCTACAAATTGTCAGTCGAACAACTGACCATGCCCGTAAGTTAGGACAATTAGTAAATGCACCATTCACGACGAACATGGCGGAGATTGCGGATGATGCGGATATCTATTTATATGCCGTACCAGACGATCAACTGGCAAACATTATAGCACAAAATCCTGTCAAAACAGGAATTCATTGTCATACTGCAGGCAGTTTGTCAAGAGAACTTTTTGCTGGAAAAGTTGAAAATTATGGGATTTTTTATCCTTTACAAACTTTCTCGAAACAGAAAAAAATTGATTTTCAGAACATTCCCATTCTACTGGAAGCAAACAATAAAAGCACCCTAAAAGTACTGAACAAATTGGCAGCACATCTTAGCAGTCAAGTCATTGAAACAAATTTTGAACAACGGCAACAACTACATCTTGCAGCGGTATTTGCTTGCAATTTTAGCAATAGCCTCTTTTCAATTGCTGACACAATATTGAAAGAAGTTAATCTGCCTTTTGATCTTTTGCTTCCGCTCATACGCGAAACCGTCGAAAAAGTTAGTTTACTAAAACCTGAAGCAGCTCAAACAGGTCCGGCGGCAAGAAATGACATCAACGTTATCGCGCATCATTTGACCTTGCTGGAGGTCAATCCACGCTTGCAAACTCTTTACCGTATTATGACAGAAATCATTCAAGAACAACAAAGATAAAGGGTATCAACAATTCTCTTTATTTACAAAAAATGAGAAGATTTCTTCCGCTTGCTTCTCTTCCAAAAAATGAATCAAGGGCTTTGAGACTTGAATCAAGTGTTGACGTGCAAATAGTTTCACCTTGGTATGTGTTGCTTCATCGTAAATCAGAAAATAAAGTTTTGTTTTCCCATTCGAATCATCCATTGTCAATGCTTTGATATCGTTGATCAAATCTTCGCTTAACTTGCTGATTTCAATTTTAATGCAAAGCGAATGCAATAATGTCTCCTTTTCGACAAAGGCGGGGAGCAACGCCATTCGTTTCACTTTAAATTCCAATACCACAGGTTGCGACACATCTCTCGGCCTGCTATTTTTCCAATCCGATCCTCGCTCTTGCACTACTCCCCAAACCAAGACAAAAAGATTGGAAATCATAAACTTATTGAACTCAACAAAATCATTCTGGAAAAGCATCATTCTATAGGAGCCGCTATAATCCTCAATCGTGATCGCACCAAACGGCTTTCCATTTTTGGTTGTACCTTGTTGTGTAGCGGTGACGATACCTCCGATAATAATTTCATGCCCTTGCAAAGGCTCAAGATCGTTTAACTCGGCTAACTGAGTGTTGCAACCATAACGTAATTCCAATTCATATTTATCAAGCGGATGAGCCGAAAGATAAATGCCGACATACTCACGCTCCTTGTTTAGGCGCTCTAATGAAGGCCAATTTTGAGCAAAAGGAATCGTTGGTTTGGCAACAGCAACCTCCTCAAATCCTCCAAAGAGTGAATTCGTTACAGTTGCTTTATCGTTTTGGACTTTATTACCATAACGAATCAAAGAATCAATCACCTGCTCATCCTTGTCATTTTGAACAAAAAACTGTTCCCTTTTCACATCACTTAACGCATCAAAAGCACCCGCAAGAACTAAACTTTCAACCGCCTTGCGATTGCATGCATTCAAATTAACCCGTTCAAAAAAATCAAAAGTCGAACAAAAAGCACCATTTTTTTCCCGTTCATTTACAATGGCATCAACAGCACCTTCTCCAACGCCCTTTACACCTCCTAATCCAAATCGAATAGCACCTTTTTTATTAACAACAAAATGGAGACGACTTTCATTGACATCTGGTCCAAGTACTTCGATTTTCATCGATCTGCACTCGTCCATAAATTTAGCCACATCCGTAATAGAATCTTTATTGCGGGTTAAATTAGCCGACATAAATTCTGCCGGATAATTAGCTTTCAAATAGGCCGTTTGATAAGCAATCCACGAATAGCAAGTTGCATGGGATTTATTGAACGCATACGAAGCAAATGATTCCCAATCGTCCCAAATCTTCAACACGACTGCTTCTTCATAACCATTACGTTGGCAACCTTCTACAAACTTGACCTTCAACGAGGCCATTTTGTCCTTCAGCTTCTTCCCCATTGCTTTGCGTACCTCGTCACTCTGACCACGCGTAAAACCAGCCAACAAACGCGACAACAACATCACCTGCTCTTGATAGACAGTGATGCCGTAGGTTTCTTTCAAATAACGTTCCATGATAGGAATATCATAGACGATAGGACTTCGGCCTTGTTTCCGATCAATAAACTCAGGAATATTGCTTATTGGACCAGGACGATACAAGGCATTCATGGCTATCAAATCTTCAAACTGGGAAGGTTGCAAATCGTGCAGATATTTTTGCATACCAGCCGATTCAAATTGAAAAATCCCTGTTGTTTGTCCAGCACTGAAAAGCTCATATGTTTTTTTATCATCAAGTGGAATAGTGCTAATGTCCAAATCAATATGATAAGACTGTTTGATATTATTCAAAGCCTCTTTGATAATGGATAAGGTCTTAAGGCCCAGAAAATCCATTTTAATCAATCCAACATGCTCTATAACAGACCCTTCATATTGTGTAACCAAAAGCTCTTGATTGCTATTCTTGTCTTTGACAGTACTTAAAGGGACGAAATTCGTTAAATCGTCAGAACCAATAATGACTCCGCAAGCATGGACTCCCGTTTGGCGAACCGTTCCCTCCAACATCTCTGCATATTTGATAGTATCAGCAAGTTTGCGATTCGTCGATTCCCGTGCAGCTCTCAACTCCGGAACATACCGCAAACAGTTTGACAACGTAACTTTTGTCTCTTTACCGTCCATATCCGGTAACTTTTCAGGGACAAATTTCACCAATTGATTGGCTTCTTCCAGAGGCAAATTTTGCACTCGGGCTACATCTTTGATACTTGATTTAGTAGCCATAGTTCCGTACGTAATGATATGAGCAACCCTCTCTTTACCATATTTATCAGTTACCCAGCGCAACACATCGTCACGACCATCGTCATCAAAATCAATATCAATATCAGGCATTGAAATACGATCCGGATTCAAAAAACGCTCAAACAGCAAATCATATCGTAACGGATCTATATCGGTGATTTTCAAACAATATGCAACCACAGACCCAGCAGCCGAACCACGTCCTGGACCAACGGCAACTTTCATGTCACGAGCAGCTTGAATAAAATCTTGTACAATTAAAAAATAGCCGGGGAAACCCATTTGCTTGATCACTTCTAATTCAAAAGTAATCCGCTCCTGCACTTCAGGCGAGAGTTCTTCTCCGTAACGTTGCTTAGCGCCTTGCATCGTTAACATCTGCAAGTAATCAGCTTCCAATTTGATTCGGATGACTTTATTATAACCCCCTAATTTGTCAAAATGATCACCATATTCTTCACGCAACTTAGTTTCATCATAAAGCAAGCAATAGCTTTCCTCCGTTGAAAAACTTTCAGGAATTGGAAAACGAGGCATAATGGCATCTGAGTCAATATCGTAGAATTCAACCTTTTCAGCAATTTCCAACGTATTTTGTAATGCTTCAGGCACATCAGAAAATATTCGCATCATTTCATCAGGGGTCTTTAACCACTCCTGTTTAGTATAATGCATCCTATTGGGATCATCAAAATCTTTTCCTGTACTTAAGCAGATTAATCGATCATGACCTTCCGCATGTTCTTGTTCTACAAAATGGACATCATTGGATGCAATTATCTTTGTGCCCGTTTTTTTGGCTAAAAGTAATAATTCTTTATTTACAATCTGTTGCTTCTCATAAACCTGAACATCAGCATTTGAATCCACTGTTTGATGTCGTTGCATCTCCAAGTAGAAATCGTCCCCAAAACGTTCTCTGAACCAAGATATGGCTTCCTCAGCGCCGGATAAATCACCTGAGAGTATCTTTGCCGGAATCTCTCCGCCTAAGCAAGCCGTACTAATAATCAATCCTTCTTTATATTTGTCTAACAACTCTTTGTCGATGCGAGGCCGATAATAAAACCCATCAATCCAGGCCGATGAAATCAACTTGCACAAGTTTTGATATCCAATTTTATTCTTGGCCAAAAGAATTAAATGGTGCCCGCTTCCATCTTCTTTAATGCTTTTATCAAAACGGGTACGCCGTGCCACGTATGTTTCACATCCTAAAATGGGTTTAAACAACCGTTTTTCCAAAACGTCTTTTTTCCCCTGCCATTCATTTAAATCCGTTGCTTGATCTTCATTAACTAACGTGGCAATATGACTTTCTATAGACCTTATCTCAGCAAAAATGGGTTCATTTTTTTTCCCAACGTAATCAAAAAACTCCTTGATACCAAACATAGCCCCATGATCAGTCAATGCTAAAGCAGGCATACCAGAAGCAATCGCCTTATCAACTAACTCATTAATTTTAGACATACCGTCTAAAATCGAGTAGTGTGAGTGTACATGAACGTGTACAAATGAATTCATAACAAAAAAGATAGAGATTGTAAGTTCTTCGTGAAAGTAGTAGTCAAGCTAAATCAGTCAAGCAACTACTTAACCCAATAAATAAATCACTTCAAAGATAATAAAAAAGAAGCATCGCACAGAGATTTTAATCTTATGGATGAAAAGTATTTCTTTAGCATCACTCCTAAATAAAGACGAAAAAGGTTGCCCCGTCTTAGACGAATGGCAACCTTTTCTCTTATTTATATTTTTCTATAAACTTATTCTGCGGCCAAAGTTTCAGTTGAAACAGTTTCTGTATCTTCCTGTTTTTTAGCTTCCTGAACAATAGGAGCAGGTTTCTTAGAACTTGCTCTACGTGTGCGCGATGCCTTTTTCACAGCTTTCTCTTTCAACATATTCTCATTGTAATCCACCAACTCAATGATACACATTTCTGCAGCGTCACCAAGACGAAAGCCTGTTCTTAAGATTCGCGTATAACCACCCGGACGATTCGCAATTTTTTGAGCAACATCCCTAAATAGTTCCGTTACAATATCCTTATTTTGTAAATAACTAAACACTGTACGGCGAGAATGAGTACTATCCTCCTTTGCTTTTGTCAATAATGGTTCAATATAAACTCGCAACGCTTTAGCTTTAGCCGTAGTAGTTGCAATACGTTTATGTTTGATAAGAGAACAAGCCATGTTTGACAACATCGCCTTTCTATGGGATGAAGTACGGCCTAAATGATTGAATTTTTTATTGTGTCTCATTGCTTTTAATCTTTATCTAATTTATACTTTGTCAGATCCATGCCAAAAGAGAGATGCAAAGACTCCAATTTAGCATCTAATTCATTCAATGACTTCTTACCAAAATTGCGGAACTTAAGCAAATCATTTCGGTTGAATGAACACAACTGCCCAAGAGTTTCCACATCAGCAGCTTTCAGACAGTTTAACGCACGAACTGAAAGGTCTAAATCAACCATTTTTGTTTTGAATAATTGACGCATGCGCAATGCTTCTTCATCAAATTCTTCATCTACTGTTTCTTCTACTGTTTCAACAGCAATTTTCTCATCAGAAAACAACATAAAGTGCTGAATCAAAATCTTAGCTGCTTCACGCAAAGCATCTTTTGGATGAATTGAGCCATCGGTCATTATTTCGAGAACCAACTTCTCATAATCTGTCTTTTGTTCAACCCGAAAATTTTCTATTGAATATTTAACATTAACAATAGGAGTGAAAATCGCATCTATAGGAATAACATCAATCTCACCTGTGGTAAATTTATTCTCTTCTGCAGGCACATAACCGCGTCCTTTATTAATAGTTAATTCAATTTGAAGCGAAAAATTCGGATCAATGCTACAAATCAACTGATCTGGGTTCAAAACCACAAAACCTGTTAAGTAACGACCGATGTCTCCTGCAGTAAAGGAATCTTTTCCCGATACCAAAATGCTTACTTTCTCATTTTCCACGTCATCAACACATTGCTTGAAACGAACTTTCTTCAAATTGAGAATGATGTTCGTTACATCTTCCATAACGCCGGGAATCGTCGAAAATTCATGCTCTACTCCATCAATTTTGATTGAAGTAATGGCATACCCTTCAAGTGAAGAGAGAAGAATACGACGTAACGCATTACCGATTGTGATGCCAAATCCGGGTTCCAGAGGGCGAAACTCAAAAGAGCCTTTCGTCTCTTCCGATTCAAGCATGATCACCTTATCGGGTTTTTGAAATGCTAATATAGACATAGATAAAGAGATTATTTTGAATACAATTCGACAATTAGTTGTTCCTTAATATTTTCAGGAATGTCTGAACGTTCCGGAAGATGGAGAAACTTACCTGACATCGAATTTCTGTCCCACTCCATCCATGGATATTTACTATGATTAAACCCGTTTAAAGCTTCAGAAATAATAGTCATAGACTTGTCTTTTTCGCGGACTGAAACAATTTGACCAGGTTTCACTTGATAGGAAGGAATATTAAGAACTTCTCCATCTACTAAAATATGACGGTGACCGACTAATTGGCGAGCACCATCGCGAGTAGGAGAAAGTCCTAAACGAAAAACAACGTTATCTAAACGGGATTCAAGAAGTTGCAACAACACTTCACCTGTAATACCTTTTGCACCTTGAGCTCTTTCAAACAACAAACGAAAGTGTCGTTCCAAAACACCGTACGTATATTTTGCCTTTTGCTTTTCTCTCAACTGAATTCCATATTCTGAAGATTTTTTATGTCTTCCGCTACCATGTTGTCCCGGAGGATAATTCTTTTTTGCTAATACTTTATCAGGGCCAAAAATAGGCTCTCCAAATTTACGTGCAATTCTTGATTTTGGACCAATATATCTTGCCATTGTTCTATTATTATTACGTTATTATTATTCTTACATCACGATAGTACCAACTTCAATTGCTATCAAACTATACTAAAAATGATGATAGACATGAATTAAACTCTTCTACGCTTCGGAGGACGACACCCATTGTGAGGCAGTGGAGTTACATCTACAATCTCAGTAACTTCGATGCCAGCTCCGTGAATAGTTCGAATAGCAGACTCACGACCATTACCTGGCCCTTTTACATACGCTTTCACCTTTCTCAATCCAAGATCAAGAGCCACCTTTGCACAATCTTGAGCTGCCATTTGAGCAGCATAAGGTGTATTTTTTTTAGAACCACGGAAGCCCATTTTACCGGCTGAAGACCATGAAATTACTTGTCCGTCTCCATTAGTTAACGTTACAATAATATTGTTGAAAGAAGAGTGAACATGCAACTGTCCAACTCCATCAACTTTTACCACTCTTTTTTTGGTGGCGACTGCTTTTTTTGCCATATCGTAAAAATATTTGCTAAGTTATTCGTTACTTGGTTGCCTTTTTCTTATTAGCAACAGTCTTTTTCTTGCCTTTTCTAGTACGGGCATTGTTTTTTGTACTTTGCCCTCTCAAGGGTAATCCCAAACGATGACGAATACCTCTATAGCAACCAATGTCCATTAAACGTTTGATATTTAATTGCACTTCAGAACGCAAATCACCTTCAACTTTAAACTTGGCACCAATAATTTCACGGATCTTAGCTGCTTGATCGTCAGTCCAATCTTTTACTTTTGTGTCTAGATCGACACCCGCTTCGTTTAAGATTTGTTTCGAACTATTACGACCTATTCCGTAGATATAAGTCAATCCAACCTCACCTCTTTTGTTTTGAGGCAAATCTACTCCTACAATTCTTATAGCCATATATCAGATATTAAAATATTAACCCTGCCGTTGTTTGTACTTAGGATTCTTTTTGTTGATTACATATAGACGCCCCTTCCGTCTTACAATTTTACATTCAGGGGTACGCTTTTTAATGGATGCTTTTACTTTCATATTAGTCTAACCTTTAATAAATTAATTGCAATTAATAACCCTCGCTCTTGATTCTTTGAGAGAACAACATTTGCTTATGCCACTTATCTTTATTTATAGCGGAATGAAATACGCCCTTTTGATAAATCATACGGAGACATTTCAACTCGCACTCTATCTCCAGGCAAAATTTTAATGTAATGCATCCTCATTTTACCTGAAATATGAGCAGTGATCACATGACCGTTTTGCAATTCCACCCGAAACATAGCATTAGACAATGCTTCTGTTATAGTACCATCTTGCTCAATGGCTGATTGTTTTGGCATAAATGATTACGATCTGAAAAACGTTAATACTAAATTAGTTTATAAGACACCTACGACTTGTTCGATATAATCAAAAGTAGAAAGAATATCGGCCTTCCCTTCACGAATTGCGATAGAGTGTTCAAAATGTGCCGCCCATTTCCTATCTGCAGTTCTAGTTGTCCAACCGTCTTTTTCATAGATAAGGCGATACGTTCCCACAGTTATCATTGGTTCAATAGCGATTGTCATTCCTTTACGCAATTTAACACCATTCCCTCTTCGTCCCGTATTTGGAACCTGAGGGTCTTCATGCATCTCTTTGCCAACTCCATGACCAACCATGTCACGAACAACAGAAAATCCACGTGATTCACAATGTGACTGAACAGCATATCCAATATCACCCAACCTATTTCCTGCAACTGCTTGTTCAATACCCAAATAAAGAGACTCCTTTGTTGTTCTTAACAGCAACTTAATGTCATCCGACACTTCACCGATACAAAAGGTGTAAGCAGAATCCCCAACAAAACCATGAATCGTAGCACCACAATCTACAGATAAAATATCACCTTCTTGCAATACAACTTTATCGGACGGGATTCCATGTACAACTTGATCATTAAGTGAGGTACACAAGGTATTAGGGAACCCATAATAACCTAAAAAAGCTGGCACAGCTCCATGATCACGAATACACTTTTCAGCTATGGCATCCAACTCGAGGGTTGTCACACCTGGTCGTATCGCTTTAGCAACTTCTGCCAATGCCGTAGAAACAATCAAGTTACTTTGACGTAACAGCTCAATTTCTTCTTCTGTCTTTAAATATATCATATCCAGATTTGTTCTACTTTAATAAGCAGAAACACTCCCTGTTCGTCCCAAAATACGACCTGTTTTCATTAGACCATCATAATGTCTCATCAACAAACGACTTTCAATCTGTTGTAATGTATCTAAAACCACCCCTACTAAAATAAGCAAGGAAGTTCCGCCAAAAAATTGTGCAAAAGCAGTACTAATGCCTACAATACGAGCGAAGGCAGGTAAAATAGCCACAAGCGCAAGGAAAAAAGACCCTGGTAATGTAATTCTCGACATTATTTCATCTAAATATTCAGCCGTTTTTTTACCAGGTTTAACACCGGGAATAAAGCCATTATTGCGCTTCATCTCTTCAGCCATCTGAGTAGGGTTGATAGTAATTGCTGTATAGAAATAGGTAAATGCAATAATTAAAATAGCGAAAACAAAGTTATACCAGAATCCTGTATTATCAGTGAAAGCCCCGACAATTCCTGTAGCAACTGATGAATGAGAAAAACCAACTAAGGTAATAGGAATAAACATAATAGCCTGCGCAAAAATAATCGGCATTACATTGGCTGCATTCACTTTTAACGGAATATACTGTCTAACTCCTCCATATTGCTTATTACCAACAACACGTTTAGCATATTGCACCGGCACCTTTCGCGTACCTTGAACTAAAAGAATAGACAATCCAATCACAAATAATAAGGCGATGATTTCAGCAATAAACATTACTAATCCACCCGCTGCATCAGTTAAACGAGAAGCAAATTCTTGAACAACTGCCGTTGGAAAACGCGCAATAATACCAATCATAATGATAAATGATATTCCATTCCCAATACCTTTATCCGTAATTCTTTCTCCTAACCACATCACAAACATACTGCCTGCAGTTAGTATAATGACCGAAGACACCTGAAACCACAAACCTTGCGGCATTGCAGCGCCTGCTCTTCCTAATTGCACACTCAAGTTGACTAAATACGCGGGCGATTGAAACAACAAAATTAATACCGTCAAGTAACGTGTGATTTGATTTAGTTTATTTCTACCACTTTCACCTTCACGTTGCATTTTTTGGAAATACGGAACAGCTATGCCTAATAATTGCACCACAATTGATGCTGAAATATAAGGCATAATCCCTAATGCAAAAATTGAAGCATGAGAAAATGCACCTCCAGAAAACATATCCAACAAACCTAAAAGTCCACCAGATGTTTGATTCTGAAGAGCTTCAAGATCAGATGGATTTATTCCAGGCATAACAATGTATGAGCCAAAGCGATACACTAACACAAACAAGATGGTTGTGATAAGGCGTTTTCTCAGGTCATCTATTTTCCAAATATTTTGGAGCGTTTCAATGAATCGTTTCATGAAATTACAATTTTACGATCGTCCCGCCTGCAGCTACTATTGCAGCCTCTGCCGTTTTTGAAAATGCGTGCGCTTCAATTTGCAAAGGAGAAGTGATTGTCCCATTAGCAAGAATCTTAACAAGGTGTTTTTTGCTTATAAACCCGGCTTCAATTAATTCGGCTACCCCAATTTTAATTAAGTTATGAGTATCCGCCATGGTTTGCAGCGTTGTCAAATTAATAGGCTTGTATTCTACTCTGTTTGCATTTTTGAACCCAAATTTTGGTAAGCGACGTTGAATAGGCATTTGACCACCTTCAAAACCGATTTTCTTACTATAACCAGAACGAGATTGGGCGCCATTCAAACCACGTGTGGAAGTGCCACCCAGACCGGAACCCGTTCCACGACCAATTCTCTTTCTCGTTTTAACGGAGCCGGATGCCGGCGTCAAATTACTTAAATCCATATCCTCAGATGTATTATTTGGTTTGCGATTATTTTACTTTTCTACCTGTACCAAGTGTTTAACTTTTGCAACCATACCTAAAATGGCAGGAGTGTCTTCATGCTCAACAATGGCATTTATTTTTCTCAATCCCAAAGCGGCCAAGGTCAATTTTTGACTCTTAGGGCACTTAATTTTACTTCTTACTTGTTTAATTTTTATAGTAGCCATAATTGTATAGTAATTAACCTTTAAATACTCTTTCAAGAGTAATACCTCTATTAGTTGCAACTGTTGCGGCATCACGCAATTCAGAAAGTGCTTCAATTGTCGCTTTTACTAAATTGTGTGGATTTGAAGACCCCTTAGATTTAGCCAAAACATCAGTAATACCAACGCTTTCGAGCACTGCCCGCATGGCACCACCAGCCTTAACACCTGTACCATGAGAAGCTGGTTGAAGATATACTTCAGCTCCGCCAAATTTTGATAACTGCGCATGAGGTATCGTTCCTTTAAGAACAGGAACCTTAATCAGATTTTTCTTCGCCGCTTCAACTCCTTTTGCAATGGCAGCCGTTACTTCACTTGCTTTTCCCAAGCCCCAACCAACAATACCATCCTCATTCCCCACAACAACAATTGCAGCAAAACTAAAAGCACGTCCACCCTTCGTAACTTTTGTCACTCGATTGATAGCTACTAATCTGTCTTTTAATTCTAAATCGTTGGTTGATTTTACTCTATTAATTATTCCTGCCATAGTAATTAAAATTTAAGTCCTCCTTTACGCGCACCATCAGCTAATTCTTTCACTCTACCATGATACAAATATCCATTTCGATCAAAAACTATTGACGAAATACCAGCGCTTGCTGCAGTTTGAGCAATCATTTCTCCAACTTTTGCAGCTTGTTCTTTCTTGGTCATTTTTTCTTTAATCGACAAGGATGATGCAGTAGCTATCGTCTTATTTGCAGTATCATCGATTAGTTGCACATAGATTTGAGTATTACTTCTGAAAACGGACATACGAGGCTTTTCCGTTGTGCCAGAAATCTTACCACGAATACGTGTTTTTATCTTTATTCTTCGATCATTTTTCTGTGTCATAACTCTTACTATTTCAAAAATTATTTTGCACCTGCAGATTTGCCGGCTTTACGACGAATTACTTCTCCTACGAACTTAATCCCTTTTCCTTTATAAGGTTCAGGTTTGCGGAAGGAGCGTATCTTGGCACACACTTGACCTATTAATTGCTTATCGCAACTTTCAAGTATTAATAATGGGTTCTGATTACGTTCACTCTTTGTTTCAACCTTGATTTCAGTAGGCAACATCATATGAATATTGTGTGTATAGCCGAGAGCAAATTCTAAAAGTTGTCCATTATTTGAAACTCGGTAACCAACTCCAACTAATTCCATTTGTTTCCGGTATCCTTCTGACACACCGATAACCATGTTATGAATTAATGAACGATAAAGACCATGCATCGAACGATTATCTTTTTCATCGTCAGGACGTGAAACAATAACTTGATCATTCTCTACAGCGATTTGAATATTAGGATTAATCGACTGATAAAGCTCACCTTTAGGCCCTTTTACGGCAACAACATTGTCTTTTACCGTAATAGTAACTCCTTGAGGTATTTGTATGGGTAATTTTCCTATTCTTGACATCTGCTATTTCTCCTCCATATTAATAAACGAAACATAAAACTTCTCCACCGATCTGTAAATCACGGGCTTCTTTATCAGTCATCACACCTTTCGACGTCGAGAGGATAGCGATGCCTAAGCCATTCAACACGCGGGGTAATTCTTTATGCCCAACATACTGGCGTAAACCTGGTGAAGAAATTCTCACAAGTTGCTTAATTGCATTTACTTTGTGTACCGGATCATACTTTAAGGCTACCTTTATAGTACCTTGAGGTCCGTCTTCTACAAACTTGTAGTTTAGGATATATCCTTTTGATAAAAGAATCTTCGTCATTTCTTTTTTTAAATTCGAAGATGGAATTTCGACCACTCTATGGCCGGCTTTGATAGCATTTCGCAGTCTTGTCAAATAATCTGCTATTGGATCTGTCATAAATGAATTGGTTTTAAATTGATCCGGACATTCCGGACAATATTTATCACTCTTATATTAAATACATTGCATACAATATCACATCCTCAAATTTTTGCTTAGGTCAAAGGACAAAAATAGTAATTTTTTTTGAAATTAACACCACAGGATGTCGTCGCTACATCAATTATGCAAGAAACATAATTGAATTTACCAACTTGCCTTCTTTACACCAGGTATTAAACCGGCAGAAGCCATTTCACGAAATTGTATCCGGGAGATTCCGAAAATACGCATATAACCCTTAGGACGCCCTGTAATTTTACAACGGTTATGCTGACGTACAGGCGAGGAGTTTTTAGGAAGCGCTTGTAACGCTTCGTAATTACCTTCTTTTTTTAGTTCTGCACGCTTTGTTGCGTATTTAGCACACAACGTAGCTCTTCGAACCTCGCGTGCTTTCATTGATTCTTTTGCCATGTTCTACAATAAATTAATTTTGTTGCTTAAAAGGTAATCCGAAATTTTTCAATAATGCAAACCCTTCTTCGTCAGTTTTGGCGCTTGTTACAAAAGTGATATTCATACCCAACAAACGTGCAATACCATCAATATTGATTTCAGGAAAGATAATTTGTTCCTGAATACCCATCGTATAGTTTCCACGACCATCGAATTTATTTTCAATACCCTTGAAATCACGGATACGAGGCAGAGCAACACGGATAAGGCGCTCAAGGAATTCATACATACGATCACTCCGAAGCGTTACACGAACTCCAATTGGCATTTGTTTTCTTACTTTGAAGTTTGAAATGTCTTTTCTCGATACGGTAGCAACTGCCTTTTGTCCAGTAATAGCTGTCATCTCATTAATGGCTGTTTCGATAATTTTTTTATCAGCCACAGCAATTCCTAATCCTTGATTCAAAACAATTTTTTCAAGATAAGGAACCTGCATGATAGACTGATAGCCAAATTCACTCATTAAAGCAGGAACAATTCGCTCCTTATAGTCGTTTTTTAGACCGGCTGTATTAATCATTTAATTTCCTCCCCTGATTTTTTAGCATAACGTACTAATTTTCCATCTGCATTCAATCTACGACCAATACGTGTAGGTGCCGTTGGATGTTTTGGATCAACCACATTAAGATTCGATATATGAATACCAGCTTCTTTTTTTAGAATTCCCCCTTGTGGAGATTTGGCATTGGGTTTAGTGTGTTTAGAAACTAAATTAACACCTTCAACAATAGCGCGTTGTTTGTTGACAAGAATTTCAAGTACACGTCCTGTTTTACCCTTGTCTTCACCTGCGTTTACAAAAACGGTATCGCCCTTTTTAATATGAAATTTACTCATTGTTGTTAATATTAAAGGGTTATAGAACTTCAGGCGCAAGAGAAATAATTTTCATATTTGTAGCACGAAGCTCACGTGCTACAGGCCCGAAAATACGGCTTCCGCGCATCTCACCTGTGTTATTTAACAGCACACAAGCATTGTCATCAAAACGAATATAGGAACCATCAGCACGTCGATTCTCTTTTTTTGTTCTAACAATGACGGCTTTTGATACTGTTCCCTTTTTCATGTCACTCGAAGGAATGACATTCTTCACGGCAACAACGATGACATCACCCAAAGATGCATAACGTTTGCCTGTCCCACCTAAAACTCGAATAACTAATGCTTCGCGAGCGCCACTGTTGTCCGCTACTGTTATTCTTGATTCTTGTTGTATCATAATTACTTAGCTCTTTCAGTTATTTCAACTACTCTCCACCTCTTAGTTTTGCTCAGCGGACGCGTTTCCATGATGCGCACTGTATCGCCAATGCCGCAATCGTTTTTATCGTCATGAGCATGGAACTTTTTCGTCTTGTTGACGAACTTGCCATAAATCGGATGTTTTTCTTTCCACTTAACGGCAACTGTAACGGTTTTATCCATTTTATTACTGGTAACAACCCCTACTCTTTCTTTTCTTAAGTTTCTCGTTTCCATTAGGCTCAATTTATTGTGGGTTATTTTCTCTTAGCCGCAACTCGGTTGCAACACGCGCAATGCGTTTACGAACATCGCGAATTTGAGCTGGATTATCGAGTGGAGAAATCGTATGATTAAGCTTCATGCGACTTAAAATCGCTTTGTCATTATCAAGTCTTTCCTTTAACTCTTTAACAGTCAATTCTTTTATTTCTCTTGTTTTCATATTCGATTACATTGTAAGAGTTGAGTCAAAATCACGCCTGATAACAAACTTTGTAGTAACAGGCAGTTTCTGTGCAGCTAAGCGCAAAGCCTCCTTTGCAATTTCAAAAGAAACACCTTCTACTTCAATAATCATACGACCTGGCGTAACAGGAGCAACAAAACCTTCTGGAGATCCTTTTCCTTTTCCCATACGTACTTCTGCTGGCTTCTTTGTAATTGGTTTATCTGGGAAAATCCTGATCCATATTTGCCCTTGGCGTTGCATGTGGCGGGTTACAGCAATACGTGCAGCTTCAATTTGTCGTCCTGTAATCCATTTTGATTGCAACGATTTTATGCCGAAAGAGCCGAATGCAAGCTGATTCCCTCGTTGAGCCACACCTTTCATGCGTCCCTTTTGCTGCCTTCTGAACTTTGTTTTTTTCGGTTGTAACATAAGTCTTAGAATTCAATGCGTTAGAAATTACTTTTCTTTTTTCTAAATCCACCCCGACGATCAGAACGGTCATTGCGATCATTGCGATCAGAACGGTCATTGCGATCATTACGAGGGTATCTATTGTTGGAGTTCTCTTTGGAAGATGCAAATTGTGGTGCTAAATCCGGCTTGTCATAAATTTCGCCACGACATATCCAAACTTTTACTCCAATCAAACCAACCTTAGTCAATGCTTCTCCCAAAGCATAATCGATATCAGCACGAAAAGTATGCAATGGCGTGCGTCCTTCCTTATACATTTCGGAGCGCGCCATTTCTGCTCCATTTAGTCTACCGGATACCTGCACCTTTATACCTTCGGCACCCATACGCATAGTGGAAGCAATTGCCATTTTAACAGCACGACGATAGGCTATTTTCCCTTCAATTTGGCGTGCTATATTGTTAGCAACAATCACAGCATCTAATTCGGGGCGTTTTACCTCAAAAATGTTGATTTGAACATCTTTGTCTGTTATTTTCTTTAACTCCTCTTTCAATTTATCGACCTCTTGACCACCTTTCCCGATAATAATACCGGGACGCGCTGTACAAACGGTTATTGTGATAAGTTTTAAGGTTCGTTCAATCACTATACGCGAAACACTCGCTTTGGCAAGACGGGCATGGAGATACTTTCTGATTTTGCTGTCTTCCAACAACGTTTCACCATAATTTTTACCGCCATACCAATTAGAATCCCATCCTCGGATGATTCCTAAACGATTACTTATTGGATTAACTTTTTGTCCCATCTGCCACTTCTTTTGTTACGTTAGTACTCTTCTTTGTGTCAACATATAGCGTTACATGATTTGAACGTTTGCGAACGCGATAACCTCTCCCTTGTGGAGCAGGACGTAAACGTTTCAACATTCTTCCACCGGCAACATGAATTTCACTAACAATTAAATCGGCATTTTCTGCCTTTTGTTCAGTTTTCTGTTCCCAATTGGAGATAGCGGAACGTAATAATTTTTCCACTCTGATCGAAGCCTCCTTCGTCGAAAATTTCAATACTCCCAACGCTTTATTCACTTCCATTCCTCGAATCATATCTGCTACTAAGCGCATTTTTCGGGGAGAAGTAGGAACATCATTTAATCGGGCAAAATATTGTGCTTTGAGGTCCTCTTTCCTTTTTTCGGCTGAATTTCTTTTTCTTGAACCCATCTTATTGATATTGATTTATTTTTCAAGTAAATAAATGAAACGGGTTATTTTCTATTACCACTATGGCCACGGAAAGTACGCGTAGGAGAAAACTCTCCTAATTTGTGTCCCACCATGTTCTCGGTAACGTAAACCGGTATAAATTTATTTCCGTTGTGAACTGCAATTGTATGACCTACAAAATCAGGTGAGATCATGGAAGCACGCGCCCATGTTTTAATAACCGATTTCTTACCGGTTTCATTCATAGCGAATACTTTCTTTTCAAGCTTCAAATTAATGTAAGGTCCTTTTTTTAATGAACGACTCATAGTATATTTCTAATTATGCGTTATTTTTTTCTTCTTTCGATAATATACTTGCTTGATTGCTTTTTAGGAGCTCTTGTTTTATACCCCTTAGCCAACAAGCCCTTACGAGAGCGTGGGTGTCCACCTGAAGCACGACCTTCACCTCCACCCATTGGGTGATCTACAGGATTCATTGCAACACCGCGAACGCGAGGACGATGTCCTTGCCAACGTGATCTCCCAGCCTTACCAGAACTTTCAAGATTATGTTCTGAATTACCAACACTTCCAACCGTAGCTTTACAAGAAGAAAGAATTTTTCTTGTTTCACCTGAAGGGAGCTTAATAATTGCATAACTGTCTTCACGTGAAGTCAATTGAGCAAAAGTTCCCGCAGAACGAACCAAAGCGGCTCCTTGTCCCGGACGTAGTTCAATGTTATGAACAATAGTCCCGAGTGGGATGTTTTGCAACGGAAGAGAGTTGCCTACTTCAGGCGCGGCTTGACTACCTGATAACAAGGTTTGACCTACCTGCAACCCATTAGGCGCAAGAATATACCTTTTTTCTCCATCTGCATAAAACAATAATGCAATTCGCGCCGTACGATTTGGATCGTATTCGATTGAATTTACTTTGGCGGGAATACCGTCTTTGTTTCGCTTGAAGTCAATTACTCTATATTTCTTCTTGTGACCGCCTCCGATATAACGCATGGTCATTTTCCCATCGTTATTTCTACCTCCGGATTTTGAAATTCCTTTCACAAGAGATTTCTCCGGCACACTCGAAGTAATTGTTTCAAATGTACCGATAATTTTGTGTCTCTGCCCCGGTGTTATCGGGTTTAATTTACGTACCGCCATTGTTGTGATTAAATATTGCTATAAAAATCAATTTTATCTCCTTCTTTCAACGTGACAATCGCTTTTTTATAAGCAGGAGTCTTTCCGCTGATAACGCCACCTTTAGTAAATCGGCTCTTCTTTTTGCTTGGCATAATTGCTGTATTAACCGAAGTAACCGTCACACCATACATTTCTTCAATCGCCTTTTTGATTTCGACCTTATTTGCATTTTTATCAACGCGTAAGGTAAAACGATTGAGTTTTTCACTGATTCCCGTTGCCTTTTCAGTAACAACCGGTTTTAATATAATTCCCATCTTTTTACCCCTTTATGCTTTAAATATTTGATCTAATCCATCGAGTGCAGCTTGAACAATAATAAGCGTTTTTGCATTCAGAATTTTATAAGTATTTAATTCCGAAATCGTTGTCACGTTAACATATTGCAAATTACGAGCCGACAAATATACGTTTTTATTTGCTTCCGGTAAAATTATAAGTGGCTTTTTCCCTGCAACTTTCAAATTTTCTATCAAAGCAAGTATATTTTTTGTTTTAGGAGCTTCATATTGCAATGAATCGACTATGACAACAGCTGATTCAAGCGCTTTATACGTTAAGGCTGATTTACGAGCCAATTGTTTTAATTTCTTATTCAACTTGAAACTATAGTCACGTGGGACTGGTCCAAATACACGGCCTCCACCTACCAACAACGGAGAGTTAATATCGCCTCTACGTGCACCTCCTCCACCTTTTTGCTTGATGAGTTTGCGCGTACTACCGGAAATCTCACTTCTTTGCTTTGCCTTATGCGTACCTTGACGTCTATTAGCCATGTATTGCTTTACGTCTAAATAGATAGCATGATCATTGGGGGTAATCCCAAAAATAGCATCGTTCAAAGTAACCTTATTCCCGATTTCTTTTCCTTCTATGTTATATACGTTCAGTTCCATTATTTATTGATAATTACGATTGAACCTTTTGCCCCGGGAACAGAACCTTTGACAAGCAACAAATTATGTTCAGGGATTACCTTTAATACTTGCAGATTTTGTACCGTTTTGGTATCGCCACCCATTCGTCCGGCCATTCTCATGCCTTTTACAACTTTAGACGGGAAAGAAGATGCACCTACAGAACCTGGTGCTCGTAAACGATTGTGCTGGCCGTGTGTGCTTTGTCCTACACCAGCGAAGCCATGCCTTTTTACTACTCCTTGAAACCCTTTTCCTTTTGATGTCCCTTCTACATCTACCCACATGGTATCAGCAAATAGGTCAACCGTCAGGGTATCTCCTAATTTGAATTCCCCTTCAAATCCTTTGAACTCAACCAAGTGTCTCTTAGGTGTTACTCCAGCTTTGGTAAAATGTCCGGCTTCAGGTTTTGTAGTATGTTTTTCTTTCTTATCTTCAAAACCTACTTGCAAAGCATCATAGCCATCAATATCAACGCTCTTAATCTGGGTAACAACACAAGGACCAGCTTCGATAACAGTGCATGGAACATTTTTTCCATCGGCACTGAAAACGGATGTCATTCCGATTTTTTTTCCAATTAATCCTGGCATTTCAAATAAAATTTAATGATCACACTTTAATTTCTACTTCTACTCCACTTGGCAACTCAAGCTTCATCAAGGCATCTACCGTTTTAGCTGTGGAGCTGTAAATGTCAATTAGACGCTTGTAAGTGGCTAATTCAAACTGTTCGCGAGCCTTTTTATTCACAAAAGGCGAACGCAAAACGGTAAATATCCGCTTGTGTGTAGGCAATGGAATTGGCCCACTTACGATCGCTCCGGTTGCTCTTACCGTTTTCACAATCTTTTCTGCCGATTTATCGACCAGATTGTGATCATACGATTTCAATTTAATTCTAATCTTTTGACTCATTGATCTTTTATATTAATAATAATTGCGCTTCAATCAGTTATCGTTAAGAGTCATTTGCTAACGCACCCCGATCTTCACGCCTGATGTTTCGTTATAATAATTCTACTTTCCCTTTTGCATCTGCAACCACTGCTTTGGCAATTGCTGTTGATACTTCAGCATAATGAGAGAATTCCATGGATGAAGTTGCTCTTCCTGAGCTGATTGTACGAAGCGTAGTTACATAACCGAACATTTCTGCTAAAGGAACTTTTGCTTTAACAATCCGAGCACCCGTCCTGCTTGATTCCATACCTTCCACTTGTCCACGACGTTTGTTCAAATCCCCAATAACATCTCCCATATTTTCTTCAGGAGTAACCACTTCAATTTTCATGATTGGTTCGAGCAACACAGGTTTTGCTTTAGCACAGGCATTTTTATAAGCAATCTGAGCACAAATCTCAAAGGATAATTGATCGGAATCAACGGCATGGAAAGAACCATCCACAACAACTACTTTAAGGGTATCAAGAGGAAAACCTGCTAAAACACCATTTTTCATGGCAATCGTAAATCCCTTTTGAATAGCCGGTATATATTCTTTTGGAATATTTCCACCTTTCACCTCATCAACAAACTGTAAGCTTCCTTCAAAATCAGCATCAGCAGGCCCTACTTTCACAATTATATCAGCAAATTTACCACGACCACCGGATTGCTTCTTGTACACTTCGCGTAGTTCAACTGTTTTTGTTATTGCCTCTTTATATGATACTTGAGGACGACCTTGGTTACATTCCACTTTGAACTCACGACGTAAACGATCAATAATAATTTCGAGGTGCAGTTCACCCATTCCTTCTATCACCGTTTGCCCTGTTTCTTCATTCGTTTTCACGCGGAACGTTGGATCTTCTTCAGCTAATTTTGATAAACCCATACCCAACTTATCCATGTCCTTTTGAGTCTTTGGCTCAATTGCAATACCAATAACCGGTTCAGGAAAATCCATGGATTCGAGCACAATAGGATGCTTTTCGTCACACAATGTATCGCCCGTACGAATATCTTTAAAGCCTACTCCGGCACCAATATCTCCGGCGCTGATAAACTCTTTCGGGTTTTGCTTATTAGAATGCATCTGAAATAAACGTGAGATACGCTCTTTTTTATCGGAACGAGAGTTATAGACATACGACCCTGCATCTAAACGCCCAGCATAAACACGGAAGAAACAAAGACGTCCTACATACGGATCGGTGGCAATTTTAAATGCTAAGGCTGTAAGAGGTTCATCTTCATCTGGTTTACGAATAAGTTTATGTTCGGGATCTGACGGATCAGTACCTTCAATAAATTCCGTATCTAATGGACTTGGTAAATAAGCACATACTGCATCCAAAAGAGGTTGAACACCTTTATTTTTAAATGAAGAACCACAAATCATCGGGTTAATCTTCATTTCAATGGTACCCTTACGAATAGCTTGTTTTAATTCTTCTATCGTAATCGATGAAGGGTCGTCAAAGAATTTTTGCATCACTACATCGTCACACTCAGCTACTTTCTCAAGCATTTTTTCACGCCAAATTTCAGCTTCAGCCAACAAATCAGACGGAATCGACTCAAGAACATAATCGGCACCCATAGTCTCGTCGTGCCAATAAATGGCTTTCATTTGGATCAAATCAATACATCCTTTGAATTTTTCTTCAGCCCCAATTGGGATTTGGATAGGACAAGGATTTGCACCCAATACATCCTTTACTTGGCGTACTACTTCATAAAAATCAGCTCCTGAACGGTCCATCTTATTAACATACCCAATTCGAGGAACATTATATTTGTCAGCTTGTCTCCAAACAGTTTCTGATTGTGGTTCTACACCACCTACAGCACAAAACGTTGCAACAGCTCCATCTAAAATACGCAACGAACGTTCTACCTCCACGGTAAAATCGACGTGCCCCGGAGTGTCAATTAAATTTATCTTGTAATTATCATTTTGGTAATTCCAAAACGTCGTTGTAGCAGCCGAGGTAATGGTAATTCCTCGTTCTTGCTCCTGTTCCATCCAGTCCATCGTAGCAGCGCCATCATGCACTTCTCCAATTTTATGAGTAAGTCCTGTATAGAACAATATACGTTCAGAAGTAGTCGTTTTACCGGCATCAATGTGAGCCATGATGCCAATATTGCGTGTAAAATGTAAGTCTAGTTTTGCCATTAGTTTTTTATTTTCTTAATCAACACATCGTATAGAAGTGTATTTTCACGTATCGTATTAAAGGTTAGAACCTGAAATGCGCGAATGCGCGATTTGCCTCTGCCATACGGTGCATATCTTCTTTACGCTTGAAAGAACCTCCTTGATTGTTAAACGCATCAACAATCTCGGCAGCCAACTTTTCAGCCATCGATTTTCCACCACGTTTGCGTGAATATAAAATAAGATTTTTCATTGAAATAGACTCCTTTCGTTCTGGACGAATTTCGGTAGGAACTTGGAATGTGGCACCGCCTACGCGACGTGATTTCACTTCAACTTGTGGAGTGATATTATCCAATGCTTTTTTCCAAATATCAAGTGGAGTCTTTTCTTCGTTGGGAAGTTTTGCTTTTACTAACTCCAAAGAAGTGTAAAAGATATCGAACGCTGTACTCTTTTTACCATCGTACATGAGATGATTCACAAATTTAGTAACCATCGCTTCTGTAAAAACCGGATCTGGTAGTATAATCCGTTTCTTTGGTTTCGATTTTCTCATTGTAAGTCAAAATTTTGTTTGTTTTGGTTGTTTGTTCTGTCGCTTCAAAAGTCCCACCGGACTATTTACTCAACCTTCAACGGCCAACAAATCTGTTTAGCCGAAGTAAAAGAACATCAATCGCAAATGCTTTTATAATTTATTTCTTCTTTCCTCCTTTAGCTGGAGCACCTTTTACTGCACCTTTTGCAGCAGCTTGTCCTGGTTTCGGACGTTTTGCCCCGTATTTTGAACGACGTTGAAGACGACCACTAACGCCTGCTGCATCCAACGTTCCTCTCACAATGTGATAACGAACACCTGGCAAGTCTTTAACCCTGCCTCCACGTACTAGAACAATACTGTGCTCTTGCAAGTTATGCCCTTCTCCGGGAATGTAAGCATTCACCTCTTTCTGGTTGGTCAACCGCACACGAGCAACTTTACGCATGGCGGAATTTGGTTTTTTCGGAGTAGTCGTGTAAACACGTACACAAACACCACGCCGTTGCGGACAAGAATCCAACGCAGGAGCCTTGCTTTTATCTCCCAGCGTAGCCCTTCCTTTTCTCACTAATTGCTGAATTGTAGGCATCTTAACTAATTATTTAAATACTTAAAAGTTGGTTGTATCTGTTCCAAATTGGGCTGCAAAGTTATGACTAATTTTTTAGATTACAATAAGATGTTGATTGTTTTTCCAAAACTTTATTTCAATTGCCATTTTTCAATGCACATACCGGCTTTCAATGTGCCGCGTAATTTTCATTTATCCTTATAAAAATCCCATTAATAACGACTTTCATCGTCTTTGTTGAACATAAAATTATCATGTGCAGCATCTTCTCGCAGACTCTTCACGGTAAAATTATTGAACATCTTATTGTCTCTTGAAAAGGCAATAAGTGCATTTATTATTAACTAACTCAGTCTTAACAAAGCAGCTTTAATGCGGTGCATTGCTTCAATCAATAGTTCATCTGCGGCAGCATAGGAAAGTCGAATGCACGTAGGAGCACCAAAAGCATTGCCACCTACACAAGCAACATGAGCTTCTTCTAAAAGATAGAAGGATAAATCAGCTCCGGTTTCCATTTTTTTACCCTGAAAAGTTTTTCCCAAGTAAGCACTGACATCAGGG
>DAHXOX010000080.1 GCA_027364655.1 Paludibacter sp.
CCTTCCATGATAGTCACATTGGAGCCGATATGGGATCCTTCAAGGATTACAACGTTTTTGTCAATCGTCACAAAAGGTTCAATGACTACGTTCGAAGCAATTTTTGCTTCCGGATGTATGTATGCTAACGGTTGTTTCATACGTGAATAATTTGTTTTTAAAGGTCGTATGGAAGTCGCAAATATTAACTCGAAAGAGTTTATTATTTCAATGTCTCGTTGAACTCGTAAACTCGTTTCATTTTCTTGGGGTTATCCGTGATTTAATGCTTGTTTCATAAAACAGAAATCCGATTTTAATTATTTGTTTTTAACAATTTGTGCCATGAATTCGGCTTCTGCCACTATTTTATCGCCTACAAAAGCGTAGCCTTTCATGGTGGCACAGCCCCGTCGGATTGGAGACAATAACTCCAAACGGAAAATAATGGTATCGCCCGGAACTACTTTTTGTCTGAATTTCACCGCATCGATTTTCATAAAATAGGTGGAATAAAGTTCAGGTTCCACCACTTGATGAAGAATGAGAAGGCCGCCTGTTTGAGCCATGGCTTCCACTAAAAGTACGCCCGGCATTACAGGTTCGTTTGGGAAATGTCCATTAAAGAACGTCTCATTTACGGTGACATTTTTCAGTCCGATAATGACTGTTTCATTGATATCCAATATTTTGTCAACCATTAAGAACGGCCAACGGTGTGGGAGCATCTTCTTAATTTGATTTGTATCTAAGAATGGCTCTTTATTTGGATCATAATCCGGAGATGGGACTTCTTGTCGTTTAATTTCTTTCCGGATGAGCTTGGAAACTGTTGTGTTTATTTTATGCCCTGGTCGTGTAGCAATGACTCTTCCTTTGATGGGTTTGCCAATGAGCGCCAAATCGCCTAAAACATCCAACAGTTTGTGCCTTGCCGGTTCATTCTCAAATTGCAGTTCAGATAAGTACCCCAATTCTTCTACTTTTTTATGCGGATGGTTAAGTAGGTCGGCAATTCTGTCAAGTTCTTTCTGGTCAATCACTTCGTCGTATATCACCAACGCGTTTTCCAAATCACCCCCTTTGATGAGATCCATCTTAAGTAGTTGTTCCAACTCACGAACAAAAACAAAAGTACGGCAAGAAGAAATTTCTGTGGCAAACTGGTTCAAATCTTCTAAAACAGCAAATTGATTGTATAAAATGGAAGATTTAAATCCTATAAGTGTTTGTATACTAAAGTGATCGTCAGGGAGGATCACAATGGAGGAATGAGAGTTTGGATCGGTATATTCTATTTTTTTCTTAACAACGTAATATTCTTTTTCTGCGTTTTGTTCAACAATCCCGACTTGTTGAATCATATCGATAAACGGTTTTGCACTACCATCTAAAATCGGGAATTCAGGGGCATTTACTTCCATCAAACAGTTGTCAATTTCGGAAGCAAACAAGGCTGCCATAGCGTGTTCAATGGTGCTTACCTGTACGTTGTTGTGTGATAGTACCGTCCCACGGGTGGTTTGTGTAACATATTCAGCTAAAGCCGGAATGGTGGGTTGTCCTTTTATATCAATTCGTTTGATGACGAATCCGTGATTTTCAGGTGCAGGTTGAAAATTCAACTCAATGTCTATTCCTGTGTGTAATCCTTTCCCTTTAAGGGTAAAAGCATGTTGTAACGTTTTTTGTTTTGGCATGTTGATTGGATGATTTTCCTAAGTTAGTGAATGGCTTTCCGCAATTCTTCAATCTCTTTTTTCAAAGCATCGACGCTTTTGGATAGTTCCGGAAGTTTGCGAAAAATTACATACGCTTTGGTATATTGAACGTATGGCATAGCAGGTGCGCCCATGTAAGTTGCATCGTGTGGTATGTTGCTCATGACTCCTGTTTGAGCTGCTAATTTGACATTATTTCCAATGGCTAAATGTCCTGAGATGCCTACCTGACCGCCAAACATACAGTTTTCTCCGATCTTGGTAGATCCTGCAATGCCTGATTGTGCTGCTAACACGCTGTTGTTTCCAACCTCGACGTTGTGTGCTATTTGGATCAGATTATCCAACTTTACTCCTTTACGGATATAGGTGGATCCCATCGTTGCTCTGTCGATGGTGGTGTTGGCTCCTACTTCTACGTCGTCTTCCAAAACGACGTTCCCAATTTGGGCGATTTTGTTGTATCCTCCATCATCGTTGGGCGCAAACCCAAACCCATCAGCGCCTATGACAGCCCCTGAATGAATCACACACCGATTTCCAATGACACAATCGGCATAAATTTTTGCTCCCGGGTAGATGGTCGCGTCATCTCCTATCGTGACATTGTTACCAATGTAAGTCTGCGGATAAATCTGCGCATTATCTCCTATCTTTACATCTTCTCCTATAAAAGAAAATGCACCGATATAGGGATTTTTGCCTATAAGTGCCGAGTTGGAAATGAATGTAAGTGAATCAATACCGCTTTGCTGTTTTTTTGAGCTATCCACTAAATGAAGCAATTTGGCCAATGCTTGATAGGCATCGTCAACTTTAATAAGTGTCGTCGTAATAGGGTGTTCGGGTAAAAAGTCTTTGTTGACTAAGATAATGCTTGCTTTCGTGTCGTAGACAAAATGGGTGTATTTCGGATTCGATAAAAAAGTGAGCGTCCCCGCTTTGCTTTCATCAATCTTGGATAGATTGTTAACCTTGATATCGGGGTTGCCTACCACTTCTCCTTGTAAGAAATCGGCAATTTGTTGAGCAGAAAATTCCATTCGTCAAAATTTTTGCAAAGGTATAATAAATGTCTTGTGTGACAAACGCTGTTTTTTGGAACACAAATCACACGCTTTCGTCTAAAGATGCCGTACGCACCCTTTATGTTGCATCACCTCGGTATGCTACAAACACAATGAAAAATCAACTCTTTCCTGATTGGCGCAAAAAACGGAGGATGTGAAACGGTTTATTTTTCAAGTTTTCCACTATGTCTCCACCTGTTGCGATTGGCAAAGGTAACGCTATTTCTCCAATTTTCATTCGTTTGACCTTAAGAAGAATTTTATTAATCCTCCCTTTTTTGCACTTTATTGTGTTTTTCGGCTTTCTGCTTCTAAAGACAATCGGAATATCTTTTTGTGCTCATTCGTCGAATAATAGCAAGATAGCTGTGTACATGTGGTGACGTACGTGAATAGAAGAATTCGATGATAAAGTCTATAAGTCCACAAAAAAATGCTACTTTTGTACTCTTAATTCATCACTCATTGTCGTAACAATATGGATAAGAAGGAATTTTCTCGATTCATGCATTTCTTTACGCATAGTTTATTGATTAAAAATCTTGTACTTGCGTTTGCCATCTTGGTATTACTCTTTATTTTAATGCTTTTCTCGTTGAATATTTACACCCATCACGGACAAGCGTTGGAAGTGCCCAATTTGGTTGGATTGCAATTGAATGATGCTTCGAAACTATTATCAAATAATGAAATGCAATATCAGGTCATTGACTCGGTATTTCAACCCAATATGCAGCCTGGAGTGATTGTTCAGCAGCAGCCGTCGCAGGGATCATTCATTAAAAGTTATCGTGATGTTTATTTGACGATTAACTCAAGAAGACCGCCCGGCACAGCAATCCCCGATGTACGCGATATGTCGTTACGTCCGGCTCAGGCGTTACTGGAGAATATGGGGATGCATGTAATCAATGTGGAGTATGTGCCTTCTGAATTTAGCAACCTGGTGAAAGATATTAAATATCTGGGCAATATCTTAGCTCCTGGTCAGAAAATTCCTGCCGGAAGTAATGTGACATTGGTAGTTGGACGAAAAGCATTGCCTTCGGATGGTCTGCAAGTGATGCCCGATTTGCACGCCATGAGTCTTCAGGAAGCAACTTCTGCGGTGAACAACGATATGTTGACATTGGGAGCTATCAAGTTTGACGAACAGCCTGCGACCGATCAGGATAAGGCAAATTTTATGGTATATCAGCAAGAGCCTTTAGCCGGAGATTCAATACAAGCTGGGAAAGCAGTAACCATCTGGTTGACAAGAAATATGGATAAAGTGAACCCTTCTGATTCATCTGCTTCGAATGCAAAAAAGACGGTGAAACCCAAGAAGAAAAAAGATATCGAAAAGTTCTTTTAATGACACGAAGTGTTACATTCACGTTATGATGTCATTGTTTGAAGATGAACAAGAAGAGACCGACACTTGGAATGATAGTCCTGAGCCTCAACTCTACGAACATTTCAGGTTTGTAGTTGACAAGGGACAAACGCCGTTGCGTATTGACAAATTCTTGTTCGACCGAATTCAAAACGTGTCTCGAAATCGTATTCAGGAAGCTGCAGCGGCAGGTACCATTTTAGCCAGTGACATTCCGGTGAAAGCAAATTATCGGGTTAAACCCGGTGAAGTTATCACCATTGTGATGGCGTATCCTCCTCACGAAGTTATTGTCACTCCTGAACCAATTCCATTGAACATTGTGTATGAAGACAGCGATCTGTTGGTGGTTAACAAACCCGCCGGATTGGTCGTTCATCCCGGTCATGGTAACTATCACGGAACGCTGGTGAACGCATTGGCTTATTATCTGAAAGATGAACCCTTGTTTGATCCCAACGATCCTCGTCTTGGCTTGGTGCATCGCATCGACAAAGATACTTCCGGGCTGCTGGTCATTGCCAAAAACGAAGTGGCTAAAACAAAACTTGCCGAGCAATTTTTCCATAAAACCACAAAGCGACTCTATCATGCGCTTGTTTGGGGCATCATGGAGCAAAATGAAGGTACCGTCGAAGGACACATTGGTCGGAGTTTGAAAGATCGGCAAATGATGACGGTTTTCCCTGACGGTGAACATGGTAAGGCCGCTGTTACGCATTATCGTGTTTTGGAACGCTTGGGCTATGTCACGTTGGTCGAATGTCGTCTCGAAACCGGACGAACACATCAGATTCGTGCTCACATGAAATATATCGGACACCCACTGTTTAATGACGAACGGTATGGAGGACATGAAATTCTGAGAGGCACCACTTTTGCAAAATACAAACAATTTGTGCTTCATTGCTTTGAAGCCTGCCCTCGACAGGCATTACACGCCAAAACGTTGGGTTTTGTCCATCCTCGTAGTGGAGAGATGCTCTATTTTGACAGCGAATTACCGGCAGATATGCAATTGTTGCTGCAACGTTGGCGAGCTTATATTTCTTCACGCGACTGACATACAATCGATAAAAGGAGATGATTATGCAGACAAAGAAACGTAAAATAATCAATGATCCTGTTTTCGGATTTATCACGATTCCGACTGAAACGTTGTACGATATTATACAACATCCTTACTTGCAGCGATTGACAAGGATAAAACAGTTAGGGCTGTCCTCTTTTGTATACCCCGGGACACAGCATACCCGTTTCCAACATTCTTTAGGCGCGATGTACCTGATGGGCGAAGCCATTCGTCAGTTGCGCTGGGTTGGCGCCACCATCACCGCCGAAGAGGAAGAGGCAGCTTTGGCGGCTATCTTGCTTCATGATATTGGTCATGCTCCCTTTTCGCACGTTCTCGAAAATAGTTTGGTTTCGGGCATAACGCACGAAGAAATCTCGTTGTTCATGATGCAGGAAATCAGCCAAGAGTTGAATGGTTGTTTGCCGATGGCTATCTCTATTTTCGATGGATCGTATCCGAGATATTTTCTTCACCAGTTAGTTTCAGGGCAATTGGATATGGATCGACTGGATTATTTGCGGCGCGATAGTTTCTATGCGGGTGTCACCGAAGGTTCCATCGGTTCGGCACAAATCATTCGCATGCTCGATCTTTATAAGGAACGGCTTGTGGTGCAGGAAAAAGGAGTCTATTCCATCGAAAAATTCTTGTTGGCAAGACGTTTGATGTATTGGCAAGTCTATTTGCATAAAACGTCGATTGCAGCCGAACAACTGCTGATTCATGTACTTTCGCGTGCAAAAGAATTAGCGATGGAAGGTCATCATTTGTTTGCTTCACCGGCTTTGCAATTCTTTCTCAATCAACATGTCACGAAAGATGCTTTTTATCGTTCGTCTGAAGCATTGCATCAATATGCTTCTTTAGATGATAGTGATGTTGTTTCCGCCATCAAAGTGTGGATGGCATATCCTGACACCGTTTTGTCAACTTTGAGCAATGCTTTTATCAACAGACGCTTGTATAAGGTTTCAGTACTTCGTCAGCCATTATCGGCAGAGGAGATTCAGCAACTGACTGTGCGTTATGCAGCTCATTTTGGTGTGAATGAAAAGGATGCTCCCTATTTCTGGGCGGAAGAAAAAGTGGCTAACGAAACTTACGTCGCTAACGATGATGGTATAAAGATTAAGTTCAAAAGTGGTGAACTGAAAGATATTACCGATGCTTCCGACATGTTTAACTTAGATATGTTGTCGAAGGAAGCTACTAAGTTGTATCTTTGTTATTTACCGTTGAATGACTAAACAGGTATTGATTGAACCCGAATAGATATTGCACAAAATATTAGAATACAATTTGTTATGAATACAAAAACCGCATTTATTACCGGAACAACTTCGGGATTTGGTGTAGCTATTGCAAATCGGCTGGCATTGTTAGGGTACAATATTATTATCACGGGGCGACGTCGCGAACGCTTGGACAAAGTAGCTGATGAGGTGCGTTCTCATTATGGTGTGGAAGTGTTACCACTCTGTTTCGATGTTCGTGACCGAGATGCGTGTCGTCAGGCCGTCGATTCGTTGCCCGAACGCTGGCAGCAGATCGATCTTCTGATCAACAATGCCGGATTGGCCGCCGGAGCAACACCTATTCAAGAAGGCGATATGGATGATTGGGAACGCATGATTGACACCAACGTGAAAGGGTTACTCTACATCAGTCGTTTTGTTATTCCTTTAATGGTGAGAAGGAAATCAGGCCATATTATTAATATTTCGTCCATCGCCGGTGTCGAAGTTTACCCTTCGGGAAATGTATATTGTGCAACAAAACATGCTGTGAATGCCATTACCAAAGGGATGCGGATTGATTTGCTGAAAGAAAACATTAAAGTGAGTTCCATCGCTCCAGGAGCTGCAGAAACGGAGTTCTCGCTGGTACGTTATCATGGCGATCAGGATAAAGCGGATGCTGTTTATAAAGGAATAGTTCCTTTGAATGCGGAAGATATTGCTGACACAGTAGAGTTTATCATTACGCGGCCTCCTCATGTAAATATTAACGATATTTTGTTGACACCTGTCCGGCAGGCAAACACCTATCTCTTTAATCGCGATAATTAGCGAAAAACGAATTTCAGGCATTTTCTTTGTTTAATAGTCATTCCCTAATTCAATATGGCACAGAATATGCAATTGTCAGAAGCGGAGCGTCGCGAAATGGTGATGCACTATCGTGCTGCTTTGCACGCTGTTTCCGGTAAGCTCAAAACGGATGAGCTGGCTACGCTGCGCGAGTGGGTTACTCTTTCTTTTTCAGAGAACGGCAGCATCGCTTCGTTTCATTTGTTGATCCGTAACTTGCGCATTGTGCAGTTGTTGGTCAATGAGTTTATGCTTGGACGTTCAGCGATTCTGGGCACGATTCTGTATGATAGTTTATTGGCCGGAACAGAGACGGTGGAAACCATCGAAAAGCGTTTTGGTAAATCAGTGGCGGTCATTGTGCAGGGTCTCTATCGGGCACACGACTTATACGAACGAAACATTGCCATCGAAAGTGAAAATTTCAGGCAACTGTTGCTGACATTTGCCGAAGATGTGCGTGTCATTCTCATCATGATTGCCGATCGATTGGATACCATGCGTAACCTCCATTTGGTGGATGAAGATCTGCGCCAGAAGGTGGTGTACGAAGTGTCGCATTTGTATGCGCCATTGGCGCACCGGTTAGGACTTTATGCCATTAAAACCGAGATGGAAGACTTGACATTGAAATATGAGCATTCGGATATTTATCGCGATATTGCCTTGAAGTTGAACGAAACAAAACGTTCGCGCGATGCCTATATCCATGCGTTTATTGAACCTATTAAAAAGAGATTAAAGGAAGCAGGCTTCGACTTTGAAATCAAAGGGCGTACAAAGTCTATTCATTCCATTTGGAATAAAATGCAGAAGCAAAATACTTCCTTTGAATCCATCTATGACTTGTTTGCCATTCGTGTTATTTTAAACACCCCTGTTGAAGCGGAAAAATCTACTTGCTGGCAAGTCTATTCCATTGTCACCGATATGTACACGCCTAACCCAAAACGGTTGCGTGACTGGCTCTCCATCCCGAAATCGAACGGCTACGAATCGTTGCACATCACGGTGATGGGGCCGCAGGGAAAATGGGTGGAAGTACAGATACGTACGCATCGCATGGATGAGATTGCCGAAAAAGGGGTTGCTGCCCATTGGAAATACAAAGGCATCAAAAGTGACTCGGACAGCATGGACGAATGGCTCAAAAACATCCGGAACATTCTCGAAAACCCTGAGATGAATGCCGTCGAGGTGATGGATAGCTTCAAATTGAATCTCTACGACGATGATGTTTTTGTGTTTACTCCGAACGGCGACTTGTTTAAGCTGAAAAAAGGAGCTACTGTGCTTGACTTTGCTTTTGCCATTCATTCCAACTTGGGAAGCCGTTGCGTGGGAGCCAAAGTGGGAGATCGGAATGTCCCCATACGCTACGTGTTGCAAAATGGCGATCAGATCGAAATCCTGACCTCGCCTTCACAAACACCTAAATCCGACTGGTTGAAGATTGCTGTCACATCGAAAGCGCGTGCGAAAATCAAGCAATCGATCAAAGAGCAAGAAAACAAGGCTGCTGATTTAGGACGCGAAGCGTTGCAACGGCGCATGAAAAACCGTAAAGTGGAATTTGATGAATCGCAAATCACACTCTTAGCACGTAAACACGGCTTTAAGTTTGTGTCTGAATTTTATCAGGCTATTTCGTTCGAGCATTTGGACGTGATTATGTTGTGTGATGAACTGCAAGACATGGCAAAGCGCACGGACGAGGCCGAAACGACTGTCCTTCGTAGTGTGGAACACTTTTCAAAGCAGACTGATCTTGAGAAAATTACCACCGAAGAGGATGTGTTAGTCATTGGTAATGATGTGCGAAATGTACAATACTCTTTTGCCAAGTGTTGTAATCCTATTTACGGCGATCAGGTTTTCGGGTTTGTATCCGTTTCGGGAGGTATCAAAATTCACCGCAACAATTGCCCGAATGCACAACAGCTTAAAGAGCGTTTCGGCTATCGCATCATTGATGTGCGCTGGGCAGGAAAGTCGGGCAAATCGGATTTGGCTACCTTGCAAATCATCGGGAATGACGATATCGGCATTGTAAATAACATCACCTCCGTGTTATCGAAGGAGAAAAACGTGCAGATGCGTTCCATTGTAGTCAACTCACGCGATACGTTCTTTGAGGGAACTATCTCTGTGATGGTAAGCGATGTAGCCCAGCTATCCTCTCTCATCAAAAAGATAGAAATGGTAAAAGGTGTTGTGCGTGTAACCCGCTTGTAACACAACTTGCTTGGTAACCCAGTTAATTCCGCTTCAATTCAACACGAATTGCGAGTAAAGAACCTTTTTGATCATACTAAGTTCATCAACACAAAGGCAAGGTCACCCGCACGGAAAGCAGAGGAGTGCCAAAAGGTTAATTCCGATTTTCGCTTTCTGCCAGAATTGTCCTATCAAAATCAGGTGCCATTCCCTCCAATAAATTCTATTTTGACATTTGAAGAATAGCATGTATCAGCAGAGGCAACTTTTGAATATTCGCGAACAGAACTGTTTTGTGGCTGATTAACGCTACCTTTGCAGCTTAATTTATTTGATTGTATGACTTTTACAGATTTGAACCTCAACGCTCCGCTGCTGAATGCTCTCGGAGATTTAGGATATACTACGCCCACCACGATTCAAAGTAGGGCATTTCCTGCTATCATGTCGGGACGCGATGTGATGGGAATTGCACAAACGGGAACAGGTAAAACGTTTGCTTATTTGCTTCCTTGTCTTCGATTGTGGAAGTTTACGAAAGAGAAACATCCCCAGATTCTTATTGTGGTGCCAACACACGAATTAGTAACACAGGTTGTGGAAGAGGTGAAAAAGCTCACCGCTTACATGAATGTGACCGTGGCAGGTGTTTATGGCGGAGTCAACATTAAACAGCATATCTTGTTGGTAAGTGCCGGAATGGATGTGCTGGTAGCTACTCCAGGGCGATTACTCGATCTCGTGCTCAATGGTTCGGTAAAGCTGAGATCAATCAAACGATTGGTAATCGATGAGGTGGACGAGATGCTTAATCTTGGGTTTCGTCCGCAGTTGATCCGCGTTTTCGATCTGTTGCCAACGAAGCGTCAAAACCTGATGTTTTCGGCTACTTTAACCGAAGACGTCGAAGGGTTGATTCGCGACTTCTTCTACAACCCGCAATGGATTGAAGCGGCGCCAATGGGAACTCCACTCGAAAATATCGAACAGACATGTTACCACATTCCGAATTTCTATACCAAGGTGAACATGTTGAAGTTGTTGCTCACCCAGAAAGAGGAATACAAGAAAGTGCTTATCTTCACGGCAACCAAGAAACTTGCCGATCTGCTGTTCGATGTGCTCGCTCCTTCGTTCCCTGAACAAATAGCAGTGATCCACTCCAACAAATCGCAAAATTATCGTTTCAATTCCGTCAATCAGTTTAGCTCGGGAGAGATGCGCATCCTAATGGCCACCGATGTTGTGGCGCGTGGTATCGACATTTCGGAGGTAAGCCATGTGATTAACTTCGACACTCCCGAAGTGCCTGAGAATTACATTCATCGCATTGGCCGAACGGGACGCGCAGACCGCAAAGGAATTGCCATTACGTTTGTTACCGAAGCGGAAAAGGAAAACAAAGAGAGGATTGAATTGTTGATGAACAGTCTCATTCAGCAAATGCCTTTGCCCGGCGACTTACAGATTTCCACCCTACTTACTGAAGACGAAAAGCCGCTGGTGATTACGAAAAACATTCGGGTGAAACTTCCTTCACGAGAAGCATCAGGCCCTGCATTTCACGAAAAATTAGAGAAAAACAAGAAGGTGAATAACAAAATTCGCTACAGCGAGCTGATGCGAATAAAATACAAACA
>DAHXOX010000106.1 GCA_027364655.1 Paludibacter sp.
TTTGCTCAAAAGGATCGATCGCTTGCCTTAACTCCTCCTATGGGATGGAACAGTTGGAACACGTTTAAATCAAACATCAACGAAAAAATGATTAAAGAGATGGCTGACGCCATGGTTTCGTCAGGGATGCGTGATGCCGGCTATAAATACCTGATTCTTGACGATTGTTGGTTGGCGCCTAAACGCGATTCTCTTCAAAACCTACAAGCTGATCCGAAAAAGTTTCCGGATGGCATGAAAGCGCTCGGCGATTATATTCATTCCAAAGGATTGAAATTCGGCATTTATAACTGTGCCGGAACCAAAACATGCGCCGGTTTCCCCGGAACTCGCGGACACGAGTACCAAGATGCCCTTAAATACGCATCATGGGGCGTTGACTACTTGAAATATGACTGGTGCAACACCGTAGGCATTAATGCCAAAGAAGCTTACACCACCATGAGTAAAGCCTTAGCAGCCACGCATCGTCCCATTGTTTTCAGTATGTGCGAATGGGGAGACAACAAACCATGGCTGTGGGGTGCACCGATTGCCCAATTGTGGCGTGCCACGGGAGACATAGGAAAAGGATGGGTCATTACTCGGGAGCCTGGTACCTCCTGGGCTCCATTAGGCATCATGCAAATTATCAATTTAGATGCTCCTTTGCGTCAATATGCCGGACCGGGACATTGGAACGATCCTGACATGCTCGAAGTGGGTAACGGTTTGCCTGTTAACGAAGATCGTGCTCATTTCTCGATGTGGGCGATGTTAGCCGCTCCTTTGATTGCTGGGAACGACTTACGCAACATGACCGAAGAAACAAAAGCCATTTTAACTAATAGAGGAGTCATTGCCGTCGATCAGGATTCATTGGGCGTGCAAGGGTTGCGATATGCAATAAACGATAGTGTTCAAACTTGGATGAAACCTTTAAAAGGCGGTGATTGGGCTGTCTGTTTCTTAAACACAGCATCCGAACCAAAAGCCGTTGACTTTGACTGGAAAAACAACGTGGTGAAAGATTCTTTATCGAATGCAGAACTGAATGCAACCGCTCATCCGTATGACATTGTCGATTTATGGACGAACAAAGCAATGGGAAATACCGACAAAACGCTCAAAGCCACCGTACCTTCACACGATGTATTGATGATTTATTTATCAAAACAACAAAAAACAGTCGGTAAGAAGAGCCATCGGTAAAAACAGGTCATCTTCCTCAAGAGAATCATTACACAAAAACTCCACGAATTAAGAAACGATTCGTGGAATTTTTGTTTCCTAAGTTCGTCAAAAAAAAGGATGAATAGCACAACCAAAAATCCATTATTCCTTTCGTTCTTCTCACGGTTAAAAACCTTGAAATTTGAAGGAAAGCCACTCATCTCGAAAATTGTTGCTACATTTGCACGACAATTACGATAATGTGGCATTTGTGAAACGAGTCTCAAAAAATTGCGATGAGTTTCGTGTGTCCTTAATGTAAAAAAAACAAACCACATCACATGAAACGAGCATTAAATCTGGACTAAACTCAAGACGATGATTATTTGCGAGTTCCATACATCCTTAGTGTAGAAAATAAAAACAAACGTATGAAAATAATAAAGGGTCTATTCATTCCATTCGCTATCTTTGGTCTTTTACTCCTTCATTCTTGCCTGAGCACCACCACACCAACCTATTCGACGGATGGACATGTTCTCTTCTTCTCGTTGAAAAGCAATAGCGTGCCCGCCTTAGCAAAAGCGGTATTTACCATTGATGAAACCAACGGAATGATTTATAATGTTGATTCTCTCCCATACCATACCAATGTGAAACAAGCCATTCCGGTGGTGAGAGCTTATTCTACAGCCCGGATGTATTTCAATGATAGCGTTTATACAGGATCGGATACCGTTGATTTTACCCGCCCTGTAATTCTGAAAAATTATGCTCAAGATGGGATTACCATACGTCAATATGTTGTAAAAGTGAACGTACATCAGGTAGATCCCGATTCCATTACTTGGCAACAACGTTCGTATCCTTCCTACTCATTCCAAACCATCGATCAAAAAGCCGTCTATTTCAATCAACAACTCATGTTGTATGTCAACGATGGAACTCAAATGCACCTTTACACCTCCGTGGATGGGAAAAGTTGGGCAGAGCAATCGATTGTCGGTCTGCCGGCTACGGTAAATTTGCAACAACTCGTAGTTTACAACAATACACTTTGCGTGGTAGAAAACGGGCAAACGCTTCTTCAATCCATGGACGGGATAAATTGGAGTGCGGTTACCGTGAACAGCACCTATCCGCTAACCACGTTAGTAAGCTCCATTGGACAACAACTTATTGGCATTGAACAATCGGGAAGCAATTATTATCTCTGTTACTCAAACGACGGTCAGAACTGGACAACCGGAGAACCATTAACCAATAGCATGGCCAATTTCCCAATAAGCGATTTTGCCGCCACCTCCTATCAACCTACCGTTGGAAGCCCTAAAGTATTAGTGTTAGGTGGATACAACGCAGCAGGACAAATCGTCAATGCTACTTATAGCTACATGCTTGGCAGCGGGTGGGCTGATTTTTCATCGGAAACCACGCTGACCGCTTTCCCTGCCCGACGCGATGCTTCTGTAAATTGGTATGGCAGCAAAGTACTGCTACTGGGAGGAAAACTGGCCTCAAACCAAGTGAAAGACGACACCTTGTTGTGGTCAGAAAGTGATGGCTTATTTTGGGATAAAGCCGACTCGCTGACGATGATTCCAAAGATACTTCACTACACGCCTCGCTACAAACAATCCGTTGTGGTGGATAGCAACTATCGTATCTGGATTATCGGAGGAAAAGATGCAAATGATAACTTCTTGAAAGAAGTGTGTGTGGGACGACTCAACAGTTTGGGCTTCGGGTTACCACCTTTATAATAAACTAAGCGATCGTGCTATATTCACTGCTCTTTTATAGAGCAGTTTTTGTTTTATTTCGTCATGATGTACTCACTAACACCACCCGTACAACTTCAGGGAACCATTGACCTGCCAACTTCCAAAAGCATCAGTAACCGAGCTTTGTTGCTATCGTCATTAGCCAACAACACATTACCCGTTACGCGCGTTGCCACATGCGACGATACCCACGTAATGCAAGCTGCATTGGAACACGCTAACCACATCATCGACATCGGAGCTGCCGGAACAGCCATGCGTTTTTTGACTGCTTATTTTGCAACGCAAGATGGAACATGGACGTTGACAGGAAGCGAGCGGATGAAACAGCGCCCCATCAAACTATTAGTCGAAGCGCTCAAATCGTTGGGGGCAAA
>DAHXOX010000113.1 GCA_027364655.1 Paludibacter sp.
TTATTTGTTATTTTCCAGCCATTTACGAGCATTGACAAAGGCTTCGATCCAGGGTGTTACTTCATCGTTGGCACGTCGTTCTGCCGGGTAATATGCCCATTGCCACGGGAAAATAGCTCGTTCTAAGTGAGGCATCATGGCCAAGTGTCGTCCATCTTCCGAACAGATAGCTGCCGCATCGAAATCAGAGCCGTTGGGATTGGCCGGATAGTTGGAATAGCTGTATTTGGCTACAATGTTGTATTTGTCTTCGGAATAAGGAAACTCGAACTTTCCTTCGCCATGTGCTACCCAGAGTCCCAACTGACTTCCCGATAGAGAATTGAAAAGTACCGAATCGTTTTGTGGAATGGTAACTCCTACGAACCCCGATTCAAACTTATGCGAGTCGTTGTGATTCATCTTTGGGCGTTCGGCATGATTCGGATAAACCAAGTTCATCTCCACCATCAATTGACATCCGTTACATATCCCCAGACTCAATGTGTCGGGACGTGCATAAAACCGATCGAGTGTACTTTTTGCCTGCGGGTTGAAGAGCAATCCTCCTGCCCAACCTTTGGCTGAACCAAGCACATCGGAATTGGAAAAACCACCACAGAAGACCACGAATTGCACATCGTTCAATGTTTCGCGCCCTGAAGCCAGGTCGGTGGCATGAACATCTTTCACATCAAAGCCGGCCAAATAAAGTGCGTAAGCCATTTCCCGTTCTCCGTTGGTTCCTTTTTCGCGCATGATGGCGGCCTTAATACCTGATGGTTTACGGTCGCGATTCAAGGAAAACTGATCGAAACGGCCCGTAAAATGTTCGTTGAAATGAAACGAAAGCGGTTGTTGCTTGTAGTTTTGGTAGCGCTGCAAGGCCAATTGTTCGCCGCTTTGTTTGCGATCGAGCAGATAGGAGGGTTTATACCATGTGTTGCGCAAATGGTCGATGTCAAACGATTCGTTTGCATTTTCAAGCAGAACGGTGATGAATCGTTCCGAAACGGGTTTTCCAAGAGGTGCAAAACGAACCTCCTGTTCTTTCAATATATTTTCGACTGCTTCTGTCTCTTTTACCTGAATCACCACAGCAGGATTTTGAGCAAACAGTAACTTGATAAGATCATCTGATTCTGTTTGGTTCAACATCGAATTTGTTTGATTGAGGTCGATTGATAAACCGCCTTTTACATTGGCAAAACACATTTCGAGCAGTGTTGTCAACAAGCCGCCATCAGAAATATCGTGACCTGCCAGAATCAGGTCTTGATTGATCAATGTTTGCACAGCCGTGAAAGCACGACGAAAATAGCCGGCATCCGAAACTGTAGGAGCTTTTTCACCAACGCGATTAAGCGTTTGTGCCAACGCGGAACCGCCCAATTGCAACGGACTATTTGAAAAATCAATGTAATAAAGTGTTGTTTTGGTATTGTTGACCAAAACAGGAGAAACGATTTTGCGTACATCAGCGACTTCGGCAGCTGCTGAAATGATGACAGTACCCGGCGCCAATACTTTTTGATCGTTATAATTTTGTGTCATCGAAAGGCTGTCTTTGCCTGTCGGGATATTGATGCCAAGATCACAGGCAAATTGGCTGCAAGCCTCCACAGCCTTGTAAAGTCGTGCATCTTCACCTGGGTTTTTGCATGGCCACATCCAATTGGCGCTGAGCGAAACGCTGTTTAATCCATCGGTAAGTGGTGCCCACACAATGTTCGTAAGCGCTTCGGCGATGGATAGGATAGAACCTGCTTCGGAACTGATCAAAGCAGCTGCCGGTGCATGACCAATGGAAGTGGCGATTCCTGATTTTCCACGGTAATCTAATGCTACTACGCCAAGATCGTTTAATGGAAGTTGAATCTCGCCTGCCGTTTGTTGTTTGGCTACCTTGCCGGTTACTGAACGGTCAACTTTGTTTGTCAACCAATCTTTACAACCAACACTCTCGAGTTGTAGCACGTTTTCGATGTATTGATGCAGGAACGATTGGGTTACTTCAACATCTGTATAGGTTTCTTCGACGGTTGTATCCGTAATCACCGTGCGTGGCGGTTTGCCGAACATGTCGTCGAGACGAAGATCAATGGGGCATTGTCCGTCTTTTTGCTCAAAGACAAATCGCATATCGCCGGTGGTTTCGCCAACCACATAAAGCGGGGCACGTTCGCGTTCGGCAATCTTACGAAGTTGTGCAATGGTTTTTTCGTCCACTAACAGTCCCATGCGTTCCTGACTCTCGTTGCCAATAATTTCTTTGGCAGATAGGGTAGGGTCGCCGACAGGAAGTGCATTCATCTCAATTTTGCCGCCGGTGGTTTCAATCAATTCCGAAAGGCAGTTTAGATGGCCTCCAGCTCCGTGATCATGAATAGAAACAACCGGATTGTTATCCATTTCGGCTAATGCACGAATGACATTGGCAACGCGTTTTTGCATTTCCGGGTTTGCACGTTGCACGGCGTTGAGTTCAATAGAGTTCTTGTATTGACCAGTGTTGACCGACGACACAGCGCCGCCACCCATTCCGATGCGGTAGTTATCGCCACCCATGACGATCACTTTTTGTCCTACTTTGGGTGTTTCTTTCAAACTGTCCTGCTTTTTTGCAAAACCGACACCTCCTGCCAACATGATCACTTTGTCGTAGCCGAAAGTTTTGTTGTTTTCTGTATGTTCAAAGGTGAAGACGGAACCACAGATCAACGGTTGTCCAAACTTATTGCCAAAATCACTGGCGCCGTTCGATGCTTTGATCAGAATTTGTTCCGGCGTTTGATAGAGCCATTTACGAGCCGGAATAGCTTTTTCCCATGAGCGTGAAGTATCGTTGCGGGGATAAGCGGTCATATAAACGGCTGTACCGGCTAATGGAAGACTGGCTTTGCCGCCTCCCAAACGATCGCGTATTTCGCCTCCTGTGCCTGTGGCTGCTCCGTTGAATGGCTCAACGGTGGTGGGGAAGTTGTGCGTTTCAGCTTTTAATGAAATAACCGAATCGAACGATTTTACTTCAAAGAAATCAGGTTTATCATCAGAGGCCGGAGCAAATTGTTCGATACGCGGGCCGGCATTAAAGGCTACGTTATCGTGATAAGCCGATACCAATTGATTGGGATTAACCTGTGCTGTTTTCTTGATCAATTGAAACAGCGATGCTTCTTTTGCGTCGCCATCAATAATGAATTGGCCGTTGAAGATTTTATGCCGGCAATGTTCCGAATTGACTTGCGAGAAGCCAAACACTTCGCTATCGGTAAGTTCTCGGCCAATCTTTTGTCCTATTGCATTGAGATAGGCTATTTCGTCTGCATTGAGCGCTAATCCTTCGCTTTGGTTGTATGCTTCGATGTTGTCGATGAATCGGATCGGGTCAGGACTCTTTTGAATGAAAAAAAGATTTTGATCGAGTTTATCATAAACACGTTGCAACATCGGATCGTACGATGTGGTTTCGGTGGCAGACAAGAATTCTTCTATACGAAAAATGCCGTCAATTCCCATGTTTTGAGTAATTTCGACGGCATTGGTACTCCATGGAGTGATCATTTCTCGACGTGGCCCTATGAAATGGCCAACAATTTCTTGTTTATCAACTAGAATGGCATTGTCGAATAGCCAAGCTAATTTAAGAATAGCTTCCGCGTCGAGCGGATGAGATGCATCTACGGCGTAAAGTGGATGAATATCATCCTTTTTGAAGAAGAGAATCATGAGTTTATGTGAGGGGTTTTGAAGTTGCAAAGTTAGAGATTTTACTTGGCTAAATCAACTTATTGTGTCATTTAGAAACTTCGAATCAGTTTTCAAATAGTAATATTTCTAAAAAAGCAAAAATGGCCAACGATAAAAAGCTATTTTTGTACGAAGTTTGTCAGAAATCATTGTGCGTTGCATGGCTCGAAGATAACGAAAGATGAGAAAACGATTGTTTCAACGTAAGATTCATTACATCTATAATACTGAGACTGCTAAATACGAGCCGCAGCCTTTTTCGTATCGGCGTCTTCTGGTGCAAATTGGCAGTCATTCGATTGCGGGAATTCTGACAGGGTTACTTTTCTTTGCCATTTTCGTTTTTACGTTTAATACACCAAGTGAACGTACTTTGCGCAATGAAAATGTAGCCTTACAAGCTCAGTACACTATATTGCAAAGTCGTTTGGATGCTTATCAGGGTGTTCTTTCCGATATTCAATCACGTGACAATGATATGTATCGCGTACTTCTGCATACTGATAGTTTACCAACTTCGGTGCGAAAAGGTAGTTTCAGCCCTGCCCGATATGAATCGCTCATACAATCCACCAATTCTCAATTGGCAGTGGAAATGACCGAACAAACCGATATAATCGCCAAAGAATTGTATGTTCAATCCAAATCGTTTGATGAGTTGGGGCAATTGGCTATGCAAAAAGAGAAAATGTTACGGTGCATTCCTGCCATTCAACCGGTATTAAACAAAGATTTGAAATTGATTACTTCCGGCTTTGGAGTTCGTATCGATCCGGTGTATAAAACGGCGCGCTTTCATGCAGGTATGGATTTCAGCGCTCCGCAAGATACGAAAGTGTTTGCAACAGGAGATGGCGTGATCACGTTTGTCGGTTGGGATCAAGGACTGGGAAATACGGTTATTATCGATCATGGATTTAGTTATGAGTCTGTTTATGCTCATTTAGATTATACCAAAGAGCGAAAAGGGCTTAAGGTCAGGCGCGGCGATGTGATTGGCGCTGTGGGCAAAAGCGGCAAAGCAACAGGCTATCATTTGCATTATGAAGTTCATTATAAGGGAACCCCGGTAAATCCTGTCAATTATTTCTTTATGGATTTGTCACCGAAAGAATATGATAAAATGATTCAACAGTCGAATCGCATGGGAGTAACGTTGGATTAAGCTCACTTTAGTCACTCAAATTATGAGACCATCTATATTAATAACAAACGACGACGGATTGATGGCGAAAGGCCTTCAGGAATTAATAATGGCTATGCGACCGCTTGGCGATATTGTTGTGGTGGCTCCCGACGGACCGCGTTCGGGAATGTCGAGCGCCATCACGGTGAATGTTCCTACGCGTTTGCATAAAATCAGCGAAGAGGAAGGGTTGAAAAGATACCGATGTTCCGGTACACCGGTTGATTGTGTGAAGCTGGGTCTTCACATCTTGTTTCCTGACAAAGCTCCCGATCTTTTGGTTACGGGTATTAATCATGGTACTAATTCGTCCATCAGTGTGGTTTATTCGGGAACAATGGGTGCCGCCATTGAAGGATGCATCAATGAAGTTCCTTCTATTGGTTTTTCGTTATGTAACCATCTTCCTGATGCCGATTTTTCGCATGTGCTCCCTTTTGTGCATCGCATTGCCGCGAATGTTCTTGATCATGGTTTGCCCGAAGGTGTTTGTCTGAATGTGAATATGCCGGATACTCCGCCTCAAGGCGTAAAAATATGTCGTCAGGCAATTGGTCGATGGACAGAAGAATTTGTGAGGCATGTTGATCCACATGGATTCCCCTATTTTTGGTTGACGGGCAATTTTTCTAATGATGAACCTCATGCGATGGATACCGACGAATGGGCTTTGGATAATGATTTTATTGCCATTGTGCCGACTAAAATTGATTTGACTGCCTACGAAGCCATTGATGCTTTGAAAACATGGAAATTCTAATTACAACTTCGTGCTGTGATATTTTATTATTGCATAAAATCGATGAATGAGATGAAATGGGTCAAACAATTGGATCGCTTTTGGATCGGCTTCGTACTGTCAATGATTATGCCCGTAGTCTTTGGTCTGATCTTTTTTCATACTGCCTACAAAGGCGATACTTCCATGTGGGAAGCATTAAAGCTGACAATACAATGGAGACTGCCATTGTTCGGCAAGCTCATTTTGGTGAGTATTGTTCCTGACTTAGGCGCATTGTTTCTTTTCTATAATGCAGAATATTGGAAGGCCTGCCGTGGCGTTATTGTTGCTACAGCACTTTACTTCATTCTCTCCTTTATCTTTTTGACCTGATTATGCTTCGCCACCGTTAAAATTAAGCGGCATCAGTGGGTTAGGTGCCCCTTCGGGTATTTTTATCTTCCCGAAAATCGATTCATACTTGGCAACATTCTCTTGCAAAGCCATTAAAAGGCGTTTGGCATGTTCGGGTGTGAGAACGATACGCGATTTGACATGCGCTTTAGGCGTTCCCGGCATGATGCGTACAAAATCGACAACAAACTCCGATGAAGAGTGCGATATGATAGCTAAATTAGAATAAATGCCTTCTGCAATTTCGTCAGATAATTCAATATTAATCTGATTTTCATTATTTTCCATAGTGAGTGTGTATAAATTGAGGTGTTTCCACAAAAGTAATCATTCTGTTTGTAACTGGAAGACTTTGCAACGTAATTTTATTCCCTTTTTTCATGCTGCATTGTTACGAAGATGACCGGTATAATAGCTTCCTGATGAATGTTGCCATTTTTGTCTTTCAAGATGAGGTATAATTCCTGCCGATCTCTTCCCACCGGGATTACCATGCTACCTCCTTCGGAGAGTTGTTCAATCAGCTTTTCGGGAATAAAAGGTGGAGCTGCTGTCACCATGATTAAATCGTAAGGCGCTGCTTTAGAGTAACCTTGATAGCCATTTCCAAGAATAAAGTGAATGTTCCGATAGTTGAAAGGTTCGAGATTTGCTTTGGCTATTTTCTGTAGTTCGTCATAAATCTCCATTGTGTAAACCTCTTTCACCAATTCGGCAAGAATTGCAGTTTGATACCCTGTGCCTGTACCCACTTCAAGCGCCTTGTGCCATTTCTTTGGCGATAGCAATTCGGTCATTAACGCAACGATATAAGGCTGCGAAATGGTTTGTCCGCACGATGACGGCAACGGTTGATCCCGATAAGCTGATTGACGATAAGAAGTCGGCACAAAAAGATGTCTCGGTACCTTTTTAATGCTTTGCAAGACCGCTTTATTCTTGATGCCACGCGCTTCTATTTGTTCTGCAACCATTCGCATACGTTCTGTATCTTCGGGTTCCATGATGGTTTATGATTTACTTCTGCTTCGGCAATTGCTTATGGGAACGCTTTGTGCGCAGTTGTTTTTTCGTCTTAATATAGACAAGTTTAATGGTCGCTTTGTCCGTAACGCGCTCATCTATATCAAAATGGTCTTTTAGTGATTTAATTAATGGGGTGAGTTTTTCATACCCATAATTTCTTGGGTCGAAGTCCGGTTTCTTCTTTATCAAAAGGGTTCCAACATCGCCTAAGAACGCCCACCCATCTTCATCCGCAATATCATTCACGGTCGACGATATTAAGAAAATTGTCTCTGAATCAACCTTTGGCATTGAAACTTGCTCAACCATTTTATTGGTCGATAATGGAACTATTTCAGCGGTCTTCGGTAAACGTTCATTCTTTAGTATTTCAAAATAGATAAATTTATCACATGCAACGATAAACGGATTAGGCGTTTTTCGTTCCCCGAATCCAAACACTTTCATGCCCGATTCTCTTAGCCGGATGGCAAGTCTGGTGAAATCGCTATCACTTGACACAATGCAAAATCCATCTACTTTGCCGGTATATAAAATGTCCATTGCATCTATAATCATGGCAGAATCGGTGGAATTTTTTCCTGTCGTATAACTGTACTGTTGAATAGGCGTTATGGCATTTTCAAGCAGTACGCTTTTCCATCCTGCTAAATTAGGTTTTGTCCAATCGCCATAAATTCGTTTAAATGTAGGCACCCCGTATTTTGCAATTTCTTCCATCATTGCTTTTACATTCCCGGAAGGCACATTGTCGGCATCAATGACTACTGCAAGTTTTAAATCCTGTTTTGTATCCATAATCCATTCTTTATTTGATAAGTTCGCATTTTTATTTCTTTGCCGGATATCCGACTGTCTGTCCAAAGAGTACCCGTTGATCGGTTCGCAAGGCTAATTTTATAGCCAATGCAGGTTTGTCGCAATTATGAAACCATGTTGCAAGACCCTCAGATGCTGCATACAAATATACGTTGCTTGCAATCATTCCGGTATCGACAAAATAGTAGGAATTTTGAATTTCCGCATCCTGCAAGCCCGTTTCCTGATAACCCGATGTGTGCGAAAGTTTATAAAGTAATTTGAAATTTCTTTTTTTCGCATCAACAAATCGTTTAATAAATTTCCAATATTGTTTATTGATATTCAAAAAGGATTGAGTTTGATTGGAAATAAATTGTAATTTCATGCGATTGGTTTTTATATTTTGTACGTATAAAACCTTTCAGCTGCATATTGATTTGATGAATGCCTTCATTTGCTATGCAATTCAGGTGCTATGTTCATTACATCTGATGCGTTTTATTGGCAGAAAATCATGTCATGATAAATTGCCTCCGTCTTGATTATTTATAACGATACAAGAATCGTAAGTATTACAGTTGATAAATGGAACCGATCATTTCAGTTAACAAGTCATTTGCCGGTTTATTACTTTATACATCAAGAAAGGTTGCGATCTGTTTTTCGAGTTTCAATAAGTCTTCGGTGAATTTTCGGATGCCTTCGGCTAACTTTTCAGTAGCCATGGCATCTTCGTTCATATTCCATCGGAATGACTTTTCATCAAGCTGAATTCTGTTAATGTCCAATGTTTGTGCTTTGGCTGCATCTAATTTCTTCTCCAACACATCTTCCGTTTGCTGTAACTCTTTGAGTAAGGTGGGTGATATGGTCAGCAGGTCGCAACCCGCCAATTCAATAATTTCGCCGGTGTTACGGAAACTGGCTCCCATCACCACCGTTGGGTAGTTGAACTTCTTATAGTAATTGT
>DAHXOX010000115.1 GCA_027364655.1 Paludibacter sp.
TTTTCATAATCTTCTATTTCCGAAATAAAATCAATGCCAATCGCTACGTTATTTTTATAACAAAAGTAGTCATAAATATCAGCCCAAGGTAATGCTTTGGCTTCTTCGAGTAATGCCAATCGCTCAAAGTATTGGCCATTCGCCTCATACGTTCTTAGCAAGTGAATGGGTTCGAGAAGCGCTTGTAAAAAGGCTTTCTGTGTTGCACGTGCTCCAATTATATAAGCGCCTATCCGATTGATGGATGCATCGAAATAATCTAATCCGATGTTTACACGGCTTAATGCGTTTGCACGTACTATCTCTTGTGCTAACATGATAACACTATCGTTGAGAATAACCACATGGTCACTATCCCAACGGACAGGGCGACTAACATGTAACATCAGTTCAGGTAAAAACAGCAATAACGAGGATATCTTATCGTAAATTTCTTCCGTAGGGTGAAAATGTCCCATATCCAATGTTGCCATAATTTGATTTTGCACGGCATAGCCTAAATAGAATTCGTGCGAACCCGCTGTAAAACTTTCAAGTCCGGTTCCAAACAACTTACATTCTACGCTGTCTTTTACATTGTCAAACTTATGAGCAAAGATTTGATCGAGCGATTCTTTGAGGTAGGAACGATAGAGAAAACGATCGACCGTTATGTCTTTTTGTCCATCGTGTACCCATAAGTTGTGACAAGCCTTGCTACCTTGTTGCCGACCCATTTCATCTGCGATACGACGGCTACGAACGGTATGTTCGATCCAAAAATCACGAATTCCTTTATCGCGATGTGACAAAGTTTGATCTCCGCTTTTAGGATGTGAAAAGCTGGTGCTATTGAAATCAAGTTTCAAATTTTTTTCTTTTGCCCAATCGATCCAACTTTGAAAGTGTTTGGGTTCTATTTGATCGCGATCGATTTTTTTTCCGCCGAAATCGCCATATATAGCATGTAAGCTTAGACGATGATCGCCTGGCAGAAGCGCTTTCACCTTTTCGATGTCTTGACGTACTTCATCAATGGTTCTTGCTTTTCCCGGATAATTTCCGGTAGTTTGTATGCCTCCCGAGAGCTGTGCGTTTGTGTTCTCAAAGCCAGTGACATCATCTGTTTGCCAACAATGAAGCGATAGAGAAATGGCTTGTAATTGTGCTAATGCAGCATCCACATTTACACCAATGGTTTCATATTTTTCTTTCGCGTAAGCGTACTTTTGCTCTATGACTAAGTTATTTTTCATTTTCTTTTAATTTTTAGAAGTTGTCATTTAATTTCGTGGTAAAAGTAGTATATCTTTATGTTGCAACAGTTGAAAGAATTGATACTTTACCTTTGCTTTTTGACATAAAAATGTATCAGTAAAATGTTTCAGCACATTACTATGCTATTTGTGCAAATTGTTCTTATATTTGCATGCCGAAAATAGAGTGATACCCATGAAAACAGAGACTAACAATTCGATAAAACTCAAATATCTCGTGACCACAGAGCGCGATTTATTATGGGGCATTACCGTGACTACTGTTGGTTTTCATCAGATTCAAAAAAACTTTGACGTCTATCCGCCACAAGTTGGCCATCCTGATAAATATTTTTTTAGCCAACGTGTTGGCCGCACTCTTAACGAATTTCAGTTGGTTTATATCACGCAAGGTGGTGGTAAATTTTACACTTCAAAGAGCGAGTGGGTTGAGGTCAATGAAGGCGATATTATATCAATAGTTCCTTCAAAGTGGCATAAATACACTCCGAATAAAGAAACCGGATGGAGCGAATATTGGATTGGATTCAGAGGACCGTCTATGGATCAACGCCTACATAATGGCTTCTTAAATCAAGAAAACAGCATTTATAAGGTAGGATTACGAGACGAAATACTTTCTCTCTATCAACAAGCTATTGAGGTTGCGACGAAAGAGAGTATTGCTTATCAACAAGTGCTTGCAGGTATTGCCAATCATATTCTCGGGTTAGCGTTGGCATACGATAAAGAGCAACAATTCGAAAATTTCACGGTGTTGCACATGACAAAGGCAAAAATGATTATCCGTGAAAATCTGTATGCAAAGATTACACCTGAAGAAATTGCCGAACAACTCAACATGAGCTACTCATGGTTTCGCAAAACATTCAAAGAATTTACGGGAATTTCTCCTGCTTGTTATATTCAAACTTTAAAGATGCAAGTTGCAAAGGATGCATTGTTGTCCAGTAACTTATCCATCAAAGAAATTGCCTTCAACCTGCATTACGACAATGCGGAACACTTTTCCACGCAATTTAGAAAACACCTTGGTTTGTCTCCCAAAGAGTACCGCATAAAAAAAAGGAAATAAAAGTTCAATTATTTTCAATGTGTTTGCAATAATCGATTGGGCACCTCTAAAGATATACGCAAAGCGGTTCCATGTCGCGTCCCTTTTGGAAAAGACACTTTGGAGGAAACATTCTTCCCATGTTTTTTCATCTTTTGAGCGTACTGTGCCCCATAAGCATGATCATGATATTTGTCGAAATAGACATAAATGTAGACTTCTACGACCTATATTTGATAATCAAGTGATAATAAGATTTTAGTAGTAAACAAAAAATCATTGTTTTTGCAGTCATAGGACAACTACTTTTACCGATCTTTCCGTACGACACCCCAAACGGATTCCCCTTACACTATTATGACTCCGTTGCACTATAATTTGCGAAAGTGTTGTTGGTCTGATTTTTAGAAGATGCGTATCCAATACCTTTATCCCACCAAACGCTTGGCCAAACCACACGAAAGATACCATCGAATCCTAATAGCAAGCCGGGATCCGCATCAAGTGATCCTTCCTGACAATTGGTTTTAAAAAAGATTCTCCATTGTTCAATGAAATCCATTTCAATCTGTCATAGCAACATGCCCGATGCAATCCGCCTTCTCTATCTTGAAATAAGACCTCTTTCAATGCCAATTTCTAATTTCAGACCACCACTACTTTCGCAAATTATAGTGCAACGGTTTCATAATTCAGAATCAAATTTGTGTATGGGAAGCAGGTTTGGGTTTGTGTTAACCCATGTTACAGCAGAGGAGTCCAAAATGGGTAAATATTAGCCAAAACTGGCAATTTTCGAGATAAAACAGGCAGATGTCATGGCTAAATGACCGACTTACCATAGGCAGATTTTTCAAAATGCTTTGTAGTGCCCTGCGGAAAGTTATTTTTTCCGAAAAAAG
>DAHXOX010000126.1 GCA_027364655.1 Paludibacter sp.
CTTTATACACCTTTCTCCGTTTTTAAGGTGCACAATAATTCTGTAAATGTAAAAATAACTGTTTACAAATTATCAAACGGACTCGATATTTTCTGTAGACTTTTTTCACTTACATGCGTATAGATTTCTGTCGTTTTCGAACTCTTATGACCAAGGAGCTCTTGTATATAACGCAGGTCGGTTCCAGCTTCTAACAGGTGCGTAGCATAACTGTGCCGCAGCCAATGCAGAGTCACTGGTTTTTTGATCTTTGCCGTATCAAGTGCAAGTTTTAAAACTTTCTGCACACTGGTTTCACTGTATTGATCCCCAGTATTTTGCCCCTCAAACAACCATATTTTGGGCATGTACATTCTGTAATATTCCCTTAGCATCGTAATCACCTTATCCGAAATAGGGATCACACGGTCTTTCTTCCCTTTCGCATTCAAAATGAAAAGTAAGTGTCTCTTTGAATCAACATTTTCAGGTTTCAGGTTAAGCAACTCACCGCGCCTCAATCCGCAAGCATAAATCAGGCTAAGCATGGTGCGGTGTTTCTGGTTTACCAGGGCTTGCAATATCGCTGCAATCTCTTCTTTGCTTAGCACATTTGGCAGTTTATGTTCGCGTCGTGGCCGTTACAGCTGTTCAGTTATCAATACCGAACCTTTTATTGTTTTGAAAAAAAGCCTCGCCGCGTTTACTGCCTGGTTCTGGTACGAGAAACTCAATTTTCGCGGTATCATATATTGATATACAAAACGTTGCATATCTTCGTTCGTCGCTTCGGCACTTGTTTTGGGTTTGATAAACCGCAGAAAAACGGTGATTGCCATAATGTATGTTTTCACGGTCGATTCACTGTATCGTTTCTGCTCCATCCATTGGCTAAACCGTTCGATCTCTTGCAGACTTTCGGAATCGATCTTGGGTAGATCGGTGACTATTATAGTTGGTGCAAAACGGGGGATTGCTTTTGACTGCTCCGGAATGCGTGTTTCTATCCGTGTAATCCTTGTGTTAAAGTAATTCTTGATCAGTTCAAGATTTTTGCCATAGTTGGGCACCACCCATTTGAAATGACCGTTGTCCCATCTCACATATTTAAAGGTTCGAATAAATTGTATATCCGTTTCATTTTTAGGTAATTTAATGATAATTTGTTTCTCGGTTATTTCAATGCTTATATTTTGCCCCCTGACACCCGAAGGAAGTATTTCCTTAGGCTCAGTAAAATTGTGTACAATAACTTTTTCTTGTTTATCGGGCAAAATCTGTTTTTCAATTTCCTTCTTAAAGTCCTCCTTCGGGGGATTGAGGGGGCTTTGTATTACTTCAACATCCGGAAATAATTCTTTTAACTGAGCAAACGCTTCTTTGGTATAAGGTATATGCCAGACTTTAAGCGTCTGACTCCAACGCGTATCGGGTATAAGTTTTAGTTTCGTAACGAATACTGCATGATATGGAAAGTCAACGCAAATGCGCACTTCGTTGCGATGAGTAATTTTGAAAGCATTCATTCTTGCTATTCTAACGTAATGACTCTAATGGATTCAACAGACCATTTGAAATCAAATTTCTTAATCTCTCATTTCCGCCCCAAAAATAACTGTTATTTTTTTAACTTCCAACTATTTTCTGCACTTTTTTGCAAGAACCCGTTATCAAAAACAATGTTTGGAGAAAAGTCACGGCTTCTCTTTGCGGTTTCTAAAAAAACATCCAATCTCATTTTGATTTTTCAAAAAAAATGACTATATTTGCAACATAAATAGACGGCAATATTTCACGTTGTGGCATCCCCCTTTTGCCAATTCTCAGCGGTTAGAATCCGGCTATTTGTTCTTTTCATACTTCATTCAGCAAAATTGATCCTCCGACCATCGTCCGAGGATCCTCCGACTATCGTCCGACTATCCTCCCACTTTCAGGCGTGGCACCTTCGATGATCCTCCGTCGTTCCTTCAGTGTACCTTCGGTGATCCTCTAATGCAACCTCAGTGTATCCTTAGTACAACCTTGTGGCAACTATTACACAAAATTACCAAAATAAAGAACTATCTTTGCCTCGCTTGGTACTCTATTCTACGAGATTTACTTAAAACATCCGCATAGCTGGAAATACACAATAAACGCGATGAAAGAACTCTGACAAACAATACCTTTAGAAGTGAAATACCACAAACAGTTTACGTACTATTTACAAACACAGTAACCCATGGCACGAATCAATTCAATCGCTTTTGGCACTATCTCGGGAAAGGTTGGCGACACGGTGGCTAACGTCCTAACCTGGACAAGCCAGAACCAAAAGGGTAAAAATTAGTATTTTTGTGGCATGAAACTACTGACAGAAACATACGCCAAAGAAATAGCCTTCTCTCTTTCATGTTATGACAGGCTAATAATAACCGGAACATTACCAG
>DAHXOX010000186.1 GCA_027364655.1 Paludibacter sp.
AATGCGAATTCTGAGCAAGCGTTGTTGGGTAATTACGCCGGAAAGCCGTCGGATCCTGTGACAATTTTGGATGGCATCAAACAAATTGCCGGAACGAACATTAAAGTTATTTATGAGGAAGGCTGTCCATTAGCTTTAAAAAATGATAGCTCGAACAACCCTACTTCAACAATGACGGCGAAATCTGTTGCAATAGCCAAGTCAACAGATGTGATTATTTATGTAGGAGGTCTTGATGCTACGCTTGAGATGGAACAAGGAAAAGTGAATTATCAGGGATTTTTGGGAGGTGACAGGACAAGGATTGGGCTACCGTCTATACAGGAAAATTTATTAAAAGCACTTTATTCAACTGGAAAACCAATTATATTTGTCAATTGTAGCGGTAGTGCTATAGCTATGCGATGGGAAAACAAACATTTACCGGCAATTTTACAGGCGTGGTATCCAGGCGAGGAGGGTGGAAAAGCTGTTGCTGATGTCCTATTTGGAAAATACAATCCTGCTGGAAGATTGCCGGTTACATTCTATAAATCGACAAAGCAATTACCATCTTTTGCTGATTATAGTATGAAAGGTAGAACATACCGTTATTTCAAGGGAAAAGTTCTTTATCCCTTTGGATTTGGTATGAGTTATACCGCTTTCAAATATTCAGATATGAATGTAAGTAAAGACGTTTTGAAGACTGGAGATACGCTTATAGTTTCTGTAAATGTGAAGAATATAGGAAAACAAGATGGGGATGAAGTTGTACAGTTGTATGTTAAAAACTTGACTTCCAAAAATTCACCCTTGATCAAATCATTAAAAGGATTCGACCGCGTAACGATTAAGAAAGGAGAGACGAAACTTATTAAATTTATTCTTCCTATTAGGTCTCTGAAGCATTTTGATGAGAAGGAGAATAAATTTGTTGTCACGCCTGGAAAGTTTGAATTACAAATAGGTTCTTCGTCTAAAAACATCAGGGTAAAAAAGCAGATTATTGTGGAATGACCTTTTTTAAAAGCAAGTAACTTGGGAAACTCAATAATACATTTAAACAAATAACAAGATGAAACTAATTTCTATTACATTATTATTTTTCGTAATTACGCTGCTATCGTTTGGGCAAAACGATGATAAATTTAACGGGTTAAACTTGAACCTTGGCAATCTTTTCCTTTTATCAGATGCTCAAAGTCGTTCTATCAGTCCTGAAAACCTTACCGGAGGGAAAGGCAAAGGAGGAATGGCTCGTTTGGAAGATAAGAATAAGCCTAACCAAGCAAATGCGTGGTATGCAGCACGTGATTTAGGGCAGGGTTGGAAATTAAACCCATATATAAGAATAAACCCTGGACAAATTGACACTTTGGCTGATATAGATGGGCCAGGTGCTATTCAACATATATGGATGACACCCACTGGAAATTGGCAGTTTTCAATTATACGAATTTATTGGGACGGAGAAAAAGAACCTTCTGTCGAATGCCCTGTAGGCGATTTCTTCTGTATGGGTTGGGGTGAATATGCTCCGCTTAGTTCTCTTGCAGTATGTGTTAACCCAGGAAGTGCTTTTAACTGCTATTGGGTAATGCCTTTTCATAAAAAATGCATAATTACAATGGAAAATGTCAATGATAAAGATCCCATGACTTTGTATTATCAGGTGGATTATACATTGACAAAGGTTCCCTCAGATGCAGGATATTTCCATGCTCAATACAGAAGGTCCAATCCAGATAACACTTCAGTGTATACAATAGTAGACGGAATTAAAGGAGAAGGTCAATTTGTTGGTGTATATTTGGCTTGGGGCGTTCACAATAATGGATGGTGGGGAGAAGGGGAAATAAAATTTTACATTGATGGAGATAGTAAATTCCCCACTATATGCGGTACAGGAACTGAAGACTATTTTTGTGGGTCGTACAATTTTGATCGTGGAGGCAAATATACGGAATTTTGTACCCCTTATTCAGGCCTTGTTCAAGTGATTCGTCCTGATGGAACCTATCATTCTCAGGAACGTTTTGGCTTGTATCGCTGGCACATAGCTGATCCAATTCGGTTTAAAAAGGATTTAAGAATAACTATCCAAGATTTGGGATGGCGTCATGGCGGAAGATACTTGCTCCAAAAATCTGATATTGCATCTGTATGTTTTTGGTATCAGACATTACCTCATGCAAAATTTCCTAAATTCCCCAGCTGGAGAGAGCTGGAAGTTAATTAGCTTAAGGTAAACATTGACTTTGAATACAAAAATCACATCAACATATTACATCAATTAATATCATAACCACATGAAAAAGAGTTTGATTTTGACAGTTTTTCTATTGCTATTCTTTATGGTAGGAAGCAAGAGTTATTCGCAAAGCGTAAGTTCGTATGTTGATCCCTTTATCGGGACGGGTGGGCACGGGCATACTTTCCCCGGACCATGTTTGCCCCACGGGATGATACAAGTCAGTCCCGATACAGGCGAAGACGGTTGGGACTGGTGCTCGGGGTACCACGACAGCGATCATTCGGTGATGGGATTTTCACTCACGCATTTGAGCGGAACGGGAGCAGCCGATCTGGGCGATATCCTGTTTATGGCTTATACCGGAGCCTGGAAGACCGAACCTGGCAGCAAAGAACATCCTGAAGAAGGTTACCGTTCCATCTTCTCTCACAAGGATGAACATGCCAGCGTGGGCTATTACTCCGTCTTACTGAAAAGCTATGACATCAAAGCCGAGTTGACCGCTACCAAGCGCTGCGGCATGCAACGTTATACCTTCCCCAAAACAGGAAATCGCGACATCATCATCGATTTAGACCGTGGAATTGGAAATCACACGGTTTCCTCTTCCGTTCATTTTGTGGGGAATGATGCCATAGAAGGGTATCGTCAATCCAAAGGATGGGCAAAGAACCGCTATGTTTACTTTTATGCGAAGTTTAGTCAGCCTTTTAATGAACAAGCGATTGTGGAAAACGGAAAGATTGTGGAAGGCGCCAAAGAATCCACAGGTAAGGTAGTGAAAGC
>DAHXOX010000187.1 GCA_027364655.1 Paludibacter sp.
ATGGAATGGGCAAATGCACAATTTGGAACAGCATCGACGCCTCCGTCACGATTGATTCTTGAACCATATAATTTGACAGATCCGCGCATGGGCGATTTTTTCGCTTCGCACGATTATGAGGTTGCGAATGACAAAGCGGCAGCGGGAGAAGCTTCTTCTTTTCTGAGGACTTTACTATTTGTGGTACTGGGTGTCGGTGTGATTATTACTTTATTAGCTTTAGGGTTGATGTTACTGAGTATTAATTTGCTGATTCAGAAGAATCATGAAAAGATTGAGAATCTTGCTTTAGCTGGTTATCCATCATCAGTCATTGCACGCCCTTACCAAGGCTTGGTGATTGTTATCAATAGTATTATTTTTTTGCTATCGTTTTTGATGGTGAGTTATTTACGAGATTACTACACTACCCTGTTTTCAGCGTCACTTCATATCGACGATACCGTTTGGGCATGGAACAATCTTATTTGGGGAGGTGGCATCATTCTGGGTCTTACCATGGTGAACAATGTGTGGGTTTATTTGAAAATACGGGAAATACGCCGATGAATAAACTAAATGAATGCGTCCCTTAGCTATTTTCTTTAGTCCTTGTTTTATTAAATAATGCTGACCTATAACTGAGATTCTCAGTTAAATGGTGTGACGTTTCCTGTTTGGCAGATAGAAAATTAAGTCCTAACTTTGCATCTTGAATTTTCAGACCATATAATGTCCAATTTATTAACTGTAACAACCCACTCGTTTATGGAAGAGCAACAAGAAAACATCGTGGAAGATGTAAAAACTCCTGCAGCTGAAGAAGCTGCACCTCAAGTCGTTGAATCCAACGATGAACCACAACAGGCTGTTGAGCCTACCCCACAACCAGCCGTCTCAAAAGAGACTGAAAAAACAATTCTGCCCACTGAAGATTTTGATTGGGACGTGTATGAAAAAGGAGACTTCGTAGTCGAAGATCGTGCCGAACTCACGAAAAAATATGATGTGACACTGAATACCATCAAGGAAAAAGAGGTGGTAGAAGGTACCGTCATTGCAATGAATAAACGCGAAGTAGTTGTTAATATTGGATTTAAGTCTGATGGCATTATTTCGTTGAATGAATTTCGCTATAATCCCGAATTGAAAATCGGTGACAAAGTTGAAGTTTTTATTGAAAATCAAGAAGATAAAAAAGGTCAGCTTTTGCTTTCGCACAAACAAGCTCGTACTTCCCGTTCATGGGATCGTGTCAATGCGGCACTTGAACATGATGAAACGATCAAGGGATTTGTAAAATGTCGTACAAAGGGCGGTATGATTGTTGATGTATTTGGTATTGAAGCTTTCTTGCCAGGTTCACAAATTGATGTGCGACCCATTCGCGACTATGATGTATTTGTAGGAAAGACAATGGAATTCAAAGTGGTTAAAATCAATCATGAATTCAAAAATGTGGTTGTTTCGCACAAAGCTCTTATCGAAGCAGAACTTGAACAACAAAAGAAAGAAATTATTTCGAAACTCGAAAAAGGACAAGTACTTGAAGGTACTGTCAAAAACATCACCAATTACGGTGTATTCATCGATTTGGGTGGCGTAGATGGGTTGATTCACATTACCGACCTTTCATGGGGACGCGTTTCACACCCTGATGAAGTGGTTAAATTGGATCAAAAACTGAATGTGGTTATTATTGACTTTGACAATGAAAAGAAACGTATTGCTTTAGGATTAAAACAATTAACTCCTCATCCATGGGATGCTTTGGATGATAACCTGAAAGTTGGTGATCAAGTGAAAGGTAAAGTAGTTGTTGTGGCTGACTATGGTGCTTTTGTTGAAGTGATGCCTGGCGTTGAAGGATTGATTCACGTTTCTGAAATGTCGTGGAGTCAACACTTGCGCAGCGCACAAGACTTTTTGAAAGTGAATGACGAAGTTGAAGCGGTTATTCTGACACTTGACCGCGAAGAGCGTAAAATGTCATTAGGCATCAAACAGCTCAAGAAAGATCCTTGGGTTAATATCGAAGAAAAATATGCACTTGGATCGAAACATACGGCTCGAGTTCGCAACTTTACCAATTTTGGTGTGTTTGTGGAAATTGAAGAGGGCGTAGATGGATTGATTCACATCAGCGATCTTTCATGGACACGCAAGATTAAACACCCATCAGAATTTACTCAAATTGGCGCAAACATGGATGTTGTTGTATTAGAAATTGACAAAGATAATCGCCGTTTGAGCTTAGGTCACAAACAATTAGAAGAAAATCCATGGGATGTGTTTGAGACAATTTTCAAAGTCGATAGCATTCACGAAGGCACCATTATTGAATTACTCGATAAAGGCGCTGTCGTTTCATTGCCTTATGGTGTTGAAGGGTTTGCCACTCCAAAACATTTGATCAAGGAAGATGGAACACCAGCAAAATTAGAAGAGAAATTGTCTTTCAAAGTGATTGAGTTCAATAAAGATGCAAAACGTATCATTGTATCTCACAGTCGTATTCATGAAGACGAGCAGCGTGCTGCTTCTGCTCCTGCAGCCGAAAAAAGAGAAGCTGCTGCAAAGAAAGGGAAAAAGACTGTCAATGAAGAATCTGTATCAAATGCACCTGCAACTCCTGCGTATGAGAAAACAACTCTTGGGGACATTCAACAATTGGCTGATTTAAAAGATCAATTGTCGGAAGCCGAACATACACAAGCTGTCAAAGCTGCTGAAGCTCATGCAAAACGTGTTGCCAAGAAAGCTGCTGCTCCTGCACCGGAAGCCGGCGAAGAAGAAAAGAAGGCAGAATAATCGACTCAATAATCTATATTATAAAAAAGCTGCCTATAATTAGGCGGCTTTTTTTGTTACTTTTGTATAGCTGAAACGAACATGGCAAAATTCTCTTATCTTGACATATAAAGGAATGAGTATCATTTGTCATGGAGTTTCATCCGACTTTTAAAATTGAACTATAATCAGATAAAAAGGCTACGTTATAAAATCAAATTGCATAAACACAATCTCCGAACTATGTCGCATATTGAGAATGATCCGAAATTCAAAGGGCTTGTTGTGAGCGAGGGTGTTACGCAACCTCCGAGTGTGAATCCGTATTTGAAGGCTCAAACGCGAAAAGAAAGAAAGAAATATACCGTTTCAGAATATGTGGATGGTATTTTGAAAGGTAACCGTGTCATCTTAAGCCAGGCTGTTACGTTGCTTGAGAGTGCACGACCTGCTCATCAGGCTATTGCGCAAGAAATTATTGAGAAATGTCTTCCTTTTGCAGGAAAGTCAGTTAGGATAGGAGTTACAGGTGTTCCCGGAGCAGGGAAAAGCACCTTTATTGAGTCATTAGGCATGTTCTTGGCTAAACAAAATCATCAATTGGCAGTATTAGCCATTGATCCGAGCAGTGAGCGAAGCAAAGGTAGCATCTTGGGTGATAAAACACGCATGGAAGAGCTATCGCGTCAGCCTAACGCCTTTATTCGTCCTTCACCGTCGGCAGGTTCTTTGGGCGGAGTTGCCCGCAAAACGCGAGAGACCATTGTATTGTGCGAAGCAGCCGGCTTCGATATTATCTTTGTTGAAACCATGGGAGTTGGTCAATCGGAAATCGTGGTTCATTCAATGGTCGATTTTTTCTTGTTATTGCAAGTTGCCGGCACGGGCGATGAGTTGCAAGGTATAAAACGAGGAATTATGGAAATGGTCGATGGCATTGCTATCAATAAGGCTGACGGCGATAATGTTGATCGCGTTAATGTAACAAAAGCACAACTTACTTCTGCTTTACATATGTTCCCATTGCCCGATTCCGGTTGGTCACCGCTCGTGATGACATGTTCGGCTAAGTTTCATGTGAATATTGAACAAGTTTGGGAGATGGTCATAAATTACATTGACTTTGTTCGCCAAAATGGATATTTTAAGCAAAACAGAATGCAACAAGCGACCTATTGGATGTATGAAACGATTAACGAGCAACTTAAGAGTCATTTTTATAATGATCCAGATGTTGCTCGTTGGGTGAAAGAGTTTGAACACAAAATATTTTCGAATGAGATTTGTTCATTCGCTGCAGCTTCGCATCTTCTTGATTTGTACTTTAATCGTTCATTCCCTCCAAAGGAATAAAAACGATTGCTAATCAATCGGGTATTCTTCGAAAGCGTAAAGCCCGGTTGATAAATAGCGTTCGCCTGTATCGGGCAATAGAATCACGATCATTTTATGTTGATTTTCGGGTAACTGTGCCAATTGCAATGCTGCAAAAACGGCAGCACCGGCAGAAATTCCTACTAATAGACCTTCCGTTCGTGCCAGTTCACGGCTTGTTTTGATCGCTTCGTCGTCGCTCACCTGAATGATTTGATCGACCCAACGAGGTTCGTAAATAATAGGTTGAAATCCTGCACCAATACCTTGAATTTTATGAGGGCCGGCAGCGCCTCCCGATAACACCGGAGAATTTTTAGGTTCTACCGCTACTGTTTTGATGGCCGGGTTGTGCTTCTTTAGTGCTTCACCTACGCCCGTGATGGTACCACCTGTTCCTACACCGGCAACAAACATGTTCACTTTGCCATCTGTGTCACGCCAAATTTCTTCACCGGTTGTTTTGCGATGGATTTCGGGATTGGCAGGATTTTCAAATTGTTGTAGAATCACAGCGCCGGGTGTTTTTTCTTTGAGTTCGGAGGCTATGCGAATGGCACCTTTCATGCCTTCCGTGCCTGGTGTGAGTACAATTTCTGCTCCTAACGCTTTGAGTAAATTACGGCGCTCAACACTCATCGTTTCGGGCATGGTCAAAATTAATTTATAGCCTTTTACAGCTGTTACAAGGGCTAACCCAATGCCGGTGTTGCCGCTGGTTGGTTCGATGATGGTTGCCCCAAATTGCAGGGTGCCATCTTCTTCTGCCGCTTCGATCATTGCTTTTGCGATGCGATCTTTGACGCTTCCACCCGGATTAAAAGATTCGAGCTTAAAAATGAGAGGATTGTTCAATCCATGTTGTTTGCTAAATCGCGATGCTGCCATCATTGGCGTGTTGCCAATTAAATCTGTTAATTGTGTTACAATTTTTGCCATTGTAGTATGTTTTTTATTAGAGACGCGTCGGATTGCGCCTCTAATATTGTAATGTAATTTATTGAATTTTTGCCAAGGCTTGTTCAAAATCGGCTTTGATATCATCAATATGTTCGATACCAACCGAAACGCGCAACATGCCGGCTTCTACGCCCGATGCTTTTTGAGCTTCAGCTGAAAGTTGTTCATGCGTGGTAGATGCAGGGTGAATAATCAACGATTTAGCATCGCCTACATTGGCTAAATGGCTTAATAACTTCACATTGTTGATTAATATATCTGCATTTGTCGGATCACCTTTCACTTTGAAAGTTAGCACACCGCCAAAACCATGTTTGAAATATTTCTTTGCTACTTCGTGGTATTTGCTGCTTTTTAATCCGGGATAGTTTACATATTCTACCTTTGGGTGCTGCTCAAGCCATTGAGCTAATGCTAACGCATTTTCAACATGGCGTTCAACGCGTAAAGAAAGCGTTTCAAGGCCTTGCAGTAGCAGAAACGAATTAAACGGACTGATGGTATTACCCCAATCGCGCAATCCTTCAACGCGGGCACGGATGTTAAATGCAATATTTCCGAATTGGCTGTTAGACCCGAAGACATCCCAGAAAACCAACCCATGATAACTATCGGAAGGTTCTGTAAAAGCAGGAAATTTTCCATTGCCCCAGTTAAATTTTCCACCATCGACGATAACACCACCCAATGAAGTGCCATGTCCACCAATCCATTTGGTAGCTGATTCCACCACTATCGATGCACCATGCTCCAAGGGACGGAAGATAGCGCCTCCTGCCCCAAAGGTGTTGTCCACAATTAATGGAATGCCGTGTTTGTCAGCAATCGCTGCAATGGCTTCAAAATCTGGAACATTCAAATCAGGGTTGCCAATTGTTTCCAGATAGAGAGCTTTTGTCTGATCATCAATCAATGCTTCAAACTCTTCCGGCGTATCATTAGCCGAAAAACGAACTTCTACTCCCAGACGTTTAAATTGGTTTTTGAATTGGTTATAAGTGCCTCCATAAAGATGAGACGTTGAAACGAAATTGTCGCCGGCTTCAATAATGTTATTCAGAGCGATAAATTGAGCCGATTGTCCTGAGGAGGTGGCGAGGGCGCTTACTCCACCTTCGAGAGCTGCAACGCGCTTTTCAAACACGTCGGTGGTCGGATTCATCAAACGAGTATAGATGTTGCCAAATTTGCGCAATCCAAACAGATCGGCGCCGTCTTTAGCGTCGTCAAAAACATAAGAACTGGTTTGATAAATAGGTACTGCACGTGATTTAGTCGTTGGATCAACTTCTTGTCCTGCGTGTACTTGGAGTGTTTCAAATTTCAATGGAGAATTGGACATAGTGAGATATTTTATAAATTGATGTTGTTGTTGACAAAGATACGGCAACAGATGCTCATTTCACAATACCACAGATGTGGTAATTTTCAACGGCTTGTTTCAAAAAGAAAAATACTTTCTTTGCGATTGCCATTGCGCACTATAATATTGGCAATCAATAGCATTGGAACATAAGAATGCTTCCTTGGGAGAAGTCTAAGCGGAAATGGTCAGACAAACTTTCGTTCAGTGTTCCTTGCCACCAATTGCTTAAAGGGAGATCAATCAAAGGGTATTTTAATCCTGTGGATGTGATTTTTAATAATGGATCGATTGAAAAGAGAGAGATTTGTTGCCCTGCGTAACTAACTATCTCTCCACTATGACTGAGTACGGTAAAGATACCGAAATCCGTCACCATGGATATGCTTGGCGATAGCTTGGCATATTCCATTAATAAGGAGATATTTCCCAACGTGTGGTCTTCTCGTAAACCGGTAGCGCCCAGAATGGTAATGTGTGTTGCGCCTTGTTGCATGCAGAACCGGAATCCTTTGGTCAGGTCGTTGGTTTCTTGATCGGGAATATGCACCAATCTGTCGCGATAGCGCGACTGCAAGGATGGCGTTACACTGTCGAAATCGCCTACAATAAAATCCGGTTCTTTTCCGAAATCGAGCAGTTTTTGAGCCGCCCCGTCACAGCAGACAATGCTTTCCGCATGTTGTAAATACGCGATTGCCTGAGGATGTGACGGGAAGTTTCCATCTGCTAATAACACATAAGATGAGTTTGTGGGCATAAGCGAGCGAGTTAAATCATGTATTCGGCAACAGAGAGAATGCCGGCACGAAGCGCGTATTTTGTGGCTTCATGAAGATTGTTTACCTCTAATTTATGAAAGATGTTTTTACGGTGTGTGTTGATGGTGTGAAAGCTCAAGTTTCTTTCCGATGCAATCTCTTTGGTCGTTTTGCCAAGCGACATAAGCCGCAGAATGGTTTGTTCTGTTTCGCTTAATAGCTGTTTCTCGACATGTTTTTGCGTTCCCATGCCTTTCTCCGAAAGAGGTTGAATCAATTTTTCGTTGATATAACGTTCTCCTCTAAGACTAAGCTCAATGGCAAGCTTACATTCTTCCACTGTGGCGTCCTTCAATAGAATACTGATTGTTTGTGATGTAGCATCTATTTGACTTAAAAAAGTCTCATTCAATTCGTCTGAAAAAACGATCCATTTTGTTGTTTGGTAGCGTTGGGCGGTGTTGAGTAGTTCCCACACATCATTGAAATCGGATAAGGTATAGTCCAATATGACAAGGCTATTCGGATAACGGTGCAAAAGGGTGCGCAGCTCTTTTTTTGTAAATGCGCTATCTATTTTTGCGGTGTTCACAAATTGATGCAACAAACATTCCATGCCAAGATGCGTGATCTCTTGGTTGTCAAATAGGATGAAAGTAGTTTGTTCCATGAATGATAATGATCAAAATAAAGACTCATTGCACAAAGTAAGAGATCGGTTGTTTATAAATCATCCGATATGGTTCTGGTTCTAAATCCTTCTGTCGGTTGAATGTTAAACAGCGGGACGC
>DAHXOX010000166.1 GCA_027364655.1 Paludibacter sp.
AACGCTATTCACTCGAAGTGCAAAACACAGTCCCCATGATAGACGGATTACCACAATTTGATGCGATCGTGGCAGGAATGGGTAATGACGGGCACACCTCATCTATTTTTCCCGGCCAAACTGAGTTATTAACCGAGCGCCGGCCTTATGCCGTTTCAAAGCATCCCGACACACAACAGGCGCGCATTGCCATGACAGGACCTACGATGATGGCCGCGAAAGAACTTATTTTTCATGTGGTTGGCAAAGGAAAACTACCACTAATCCATGCCATGCTTTTTCGCTATAACCCAAATGATGTCACACTTCCGGCTCTATACATTGCCAGAAACGCAAACAACCCCTTGCTTTTTTCAGACTTGAACTAAAAATCCTACCATATAATCCATCGAATGACGCGAAGTGATTAGATGAGCAGTAACAACAAACCAAATAAACAGATAATGAAGCCAACAGAAGAGTTAATACACGAACATAAAGCTATTAAAATGATGCTTGGCATTATGGGAAAAATAGCTGAAAACATTCAGAACGAAAAAAATGTGGAAGTAAAAGACGTGGAAGATATCGTCAACTTCCTGAAAACTTTTGCCGACAAATGCCATCACGGAAAAGAAGAAAACGTGCTTTTTCCGGCATTGCTTGCAACCGGCATACCTTTGGAAAACGGGCCTATTGGTGTAATGCTCTTTGAACACTCACAAGGCAGAACGTATATTCAGGAAATGAGCGACGGCGCCATGAATTGGAAAAATCAAGATGCTGCTTCGGCTCAATCGATTGCCAACGCTATGCTGAACTATAGCACGCTGATGCAAAATCATATTCTGAAGGAAGAAAATGTACTTTTTGTTTTGGCCGATCAGCGATTAACCGCCCTGAAACAAGAAGAGATTCTTGCTAAATTCGAGCAGATTGAGGAAGATGTGGTTGGACATGGCATACATGAGAAGTTCCACGAACTTTTGAATCAATTAAAAGCCAAGTATATCGACTAATGCCAGCATGGTAGAAAAAAACCGCGGAGAGTACGATCTGAAGTCGCATTCCCCGCGATGTTTTTCAAAACAAGCACAAAAACTTAGTTCTTAGGTTGCCAAAAACAACGTTTTGGCGATTCAATGGCACCGTCTGCTTTCAATTTATTCATTGCCTTATCCACCTCTTTGCGGTCAATACCCGTCATCGCTGCCACTTTACCTGCATTGACAGGCTCACCGGCTTGTTTCATCGCTTCTAACACTTTGTCTGTTGTTTCCATAAAAATCATGTTACATTATTACTGTTATCCGTTCAAACTTCTCTTCTTTTCATCAGTCAAGTGGTCACAAAAATACGATTTAAAAGGCGTTTTTGTTCATTAGAAAGTACGAAACGCCAAACAAAAGCAGAAAAAAGGAATAGTTAAATTAGAGGCAGCGTTTCTTAGAATTCGACACATCCATAATTCTTTCCACGCAAAAGATCATTCACCTCTTCTTTGTCAAAATACGCAGGATCAAATTCATCTCCTAACCATTCAACAATACCTTCATATTCATCATGATCAGGGTGCTTTAATATTTTCAACATATCGGCATAACCCCACACACCGCCACAATCCTCAGGTGGACAGCTCCTTTTACCAGTCAAACAAGTCGGATATTGAGTCTTTTCACCCACGGGAAGTATCTTTTCAAGAATGATTTCATGCCCCCAACTATCACCAAAATCGTATTCATAAGTGATTGTCTCGTTCTCTGCTGTCAATAAATCCGACACTCGAAGTTTCTTCTCAGTGTAATCGACATTTTCACCGTCATCCCACGAATCATCGTCCGGAAATCTTACCGTATAATAAACTTGATCCTTTATAAATTGATGCAAATGAGAATTTGACCATCCCATCGTTGTCTGAATGACTTTATGAAAATCAGACAACAACAAATCGGAAGGAATCAATACTCTTCTCCAAATTTTGGGGTTGGAATTTTTTAATGCAATTTGAACCTGAAAAATTTTGTTTGTCATATTCGTTCTTTTAAAGTGTAACTAAATAGTGATGGCATCAAGTGCTGAATGTTAGGAGCTACCAACTTGCCATCAACCGAAAAGATACTTTTCGAATAAACGCTTTATTGAGCAATGGGCAAATTGAGGTCTTCAATCAATTCATTGTCAAGTATTCCTTCACAAATCTGT